>NZ_JAIQLH010000012.1 GCF_020037025.1 Streptomyces huiliensis
CGCGGGTGCGCGGGGTGCCGCAGATGCCGTTCCTGACCTTCGAGCACCCGGATCCCGGCCGGTCGCGGGTGCTCCAGGACGCGTTCTTCACGGAGACGACCCGCCACGGGGTGCTGTTGCACCCCACCCACCACTGGTTCGTCTGCGCCGCCACCACGGACGCGGACCTCGACCACACCCTGGCCGCCTGCGACGGGGCGTTCCGGGTCGCGGCGGAGGCGGCGTGACGGCGGACGACGTGACGGCGGACGACACGCACCGGGCGCTGCTGGCGCGGGTCAGGGCCGGGCTCGCGCACCGGCTGCACGAGGACGCGGACCTGCCGTGGCTGGGCGACAGCGAGCCGCTGGCGGCGGCGGGGGTCGACTCGGTGCTGCTCATCTCGGTGATCGGGGAGCTGGAGCAGGAGCTGGGCGTGTCCCTGCCGGATGACACCGTCCTGGAGTCGGCGAGCCTCAGCTCGCTGGCCCGGGCCCTGAGCCGGGGCGGCCGGCGGTGAGCGGCGGGGGGCTGCCGGTCGCCGTCACCGGGCTGGGTTCGTGCGGGCCGGGCGGGGTGGGGGTGCCCGCGCTGTGGGACGCGCTGGGCGGCGGGCGGGCGCACCGGCCGCCCGTCACGGAGTTCGACACCGCCGGCGCGACGCTGCGGGCGGCGGGACGGGTGCCGGACGGCGTCGAAGGGGACGCCGTCGAGGGGGACGCCTTCGAGAAGGACGGGCGGTGGCGGGCGCTCGACCTCGCCGGGACCGCCGTGCGGGAGGCGGTCGACGGCCTGGACACCGGCGGGCTCGGGCGCGTGGCGCTCGTCCTCGGCACCACGGACCCCGGCGCGGTCCCGCCCCGGCCGGGCCGCTTCCCCGGCGACCTGGCGGCGGCCTGCGCGGAGCGGACCGGACTGGGCGGCGAGGCGGTGACTGTCGCCAACGCCTCGGCGTCGGGCGCCGCGGCCGTCGCCGTGGCCCGGGACCTGGTGGCCGCCGGGGACGCGCCTGCCGCCGTGGCGGGCGGCGCGGACGCCGTCACGGACCTGGCGCTGCTCGGCCTCAACTCGCTGCGCACGCTGGGCCCCGAAGGCTGCCGGCCGTTCAGCACCCGGCGGCGGGGCATCGGCCTGTCGGAGGGAGCGGCGGTGCTCCGGCTGGAGCCCCTGGACGCGGCGGAACCCGGAACGGTCCTGGCGGTGCTGGCCGGCTGCGGCCTGACCAACGCGACGGGCCACCTCGCCGCCCCGGACCCGGCCGGCATCGAGCTGGCCGTCCGCCTGGCCCTGACGGACGCTCAACTCGCTGCGGACGACGTGGACTTCGTCAACGCCCACGGCCCGGGCACCCGGCGGGGAGACACAGCGGAGGTGGCGGCCCTGCGCGCGGTGTTCGGCGACCGGCTGCCGTCGGTCCCGGTGAACAGCGTCAAGGGCGCGCTCTGGCACCTCCAGGGCGGTGCGGGCGCCGTCGAGGCCGTGGCCTGCGTGCTGTCGCTGGTCCACCGCGCGGTCACCCCGACGTGGGGCGCGGCCCCCGTCGACCCGGCCTTCGGCGACCTCGACCTGGTCCTGGAGGACCGCCCCCGGCCCGTACCCGGCCTGCGGACCGTGCTGAGCGTGTCGTGCGGCCTGGGCGGGATGAACACCGCGCTCGTCTTCCGGAGGCCGTGATGAGATCCACGAGCGAGGTCGTGATCACCGCCGCGGTCGCGGACGGGATCGACACCGCCGAACTGTGGCGCGCCCACGCGGCGGGCGCCGAGGGCCGCCGCGACGTCAACCAGTGGACCGGCGAACTCCCGGAGCGCATCGCCGCGTCGGCGGGCCGGGCGCTGGCCCGGGCGGGCGGACTCCCGTCCGCCACCGGCTGCTTCGTCGGCTCCCTCTACGGCTCGGGGCACGTGGCGGAGGCCATCCGGGCCCGCCTGGACGCGGGCGCGCGGTCCGCGCTGGCCCCCGAGTCGTTCGTCTACTTCAACGCGCACGGCGTGACGTCCCTGATCTGCCTCCGCCACGGCCTCCGCGGCCCCGCCGCCACCCTCGCCGGTCCCGCCGCGGGCCTCCAGGCCCTCGCGGCGGCCCACCGGCGCTTCCGCCTCGGGGCCGACGCCCCGGTGCTGTGCGGCGCGTACGACCTGCTCAGCCCGGCGGCCGCCCACGCCTGCGGCGGTGCGCCGGTGGCGGGCGCGGCGGCGTTCCTCGTCCTGGAGACGGCGGCGGCGGTGCGGGCGCGGGGGGCACGGGTGCTCGGCCGGCTGGGGCCGGTGGAGGCGTACCGGTGGGAGGACGCGGGGGCGGGGTCCGGGACGGCGGAACAAGGCACCGTGGCGGACGGGAGCGCGGCGGATGGTCCGGCACCGGGCG
>NZ_JAIQLH010000120.1 GCF_020037025.1 Streptomyces huiliensis
TGTGCGGGGTCGGGGTGACGTCCTGGATGGAGCCCACCTCGAGACCGGTCGCCTGGAGCGAACGGATGGCGGTCTCACGGCCGGAGCCCGGACCCTTGACGAAGACGTCGACCTTGCGCATGCCGTGCTCCTGCGCGCGGCGAGCGGCCGACTCGGCGGCCATCTGCGCGGCGAACGGGGTGGACTTGCGCGAGCCCTTGAAGCCGACGTGGCCGGCGGAGGCCCAGGAGATCACGTTGCCGGTCGGGTCCGTGATGGACACGATCGTGTTGTTGAACGTGCTCTTGATGTGCGCGTGGCCGTGAGCGACGTTCTTCTTTTCCTTGCGGCGCACCTTCTTGGCAGCGCCCTGACGACCCTTGGGGGGCATCTCTTACTCCTACAGGGGGAGGTGGTCGGTCCTACAGCGAAGACCGCGTGGTCAAGCGTCCGCTGAGGACTACTTCTTGCCCGGCTTCTTCTTGCCGGCGATGGCGCGACGCGGGCCCTTGCGGGTACGAGCGTTCGTGCTGGTGCGCTGACCGTGGACCGGCAGGCCGCGGCGGTGACGCAGACCCTGGTAGCAGCCGATCTCGACCTTGCGGCGGATGTCGGCCTGGATCTCGCGACGGAGGTCACCCTCGGTCTTGAGGTTGGCGTCCACGTACTCGCGGATCTTGACCAGGTCCTCTTCGGCCAGGTCACGAACGCGGGTGTTCGGGTTCACACCGGTCGCGGCGAGGGTCGCCTTCGACTGGGTGCGGCCGATACCGAAGACGTAGGTGAGTGCGACCTCCACGCGCTTGTCACGCGGGATGTCGACACCGGAAACGCGTGCCATTGAATGGCTCCAGATGTTCGTCGGAGGTCTTCAGCAGGACCACTCCCAGCCGCCGTCCCCGTCACCGTGGTGGATTCACCGGGCGAAGGGTTGGTACGGACTGGGTCCCCGGCCTCCGAAACCGGGGGTGTCGCCCTCCATGCAGAGAGGGACGGGTCCTGCGTATGTACGTTGCTCGCGTCGCGCGAAGAACTGCGGAGTGCGGTTCGGTGTGCGTCAGCCCTGGCGCTGCTTGTGGCGCAGGTTGTCGCAGATGACCATGACCCGGCCGTGGCGGCGGATCACCTTGCACTTGTCGCAGATCTTCTTGACGCTCGGCTTGACCTTCATGGGATGTGAGGTTCTCCGGGTCAGTGCCACCACCCCGCCGAGGCGGGATGCCGACAAGATCTACTTGTAGCGGTAGACGATCCGTCCGCGCGTCAGGTCGTACGGAGAGAGCTCCACTACGACCCGGTCGTCGGGAAGGATACGGATGTAGTGCATCCGCATCTTGCCGCTGATGTGCGCGAGGACCTTGTGACCGTTCTGGAGCTCCACCTTGAACATGGCGTTCGGCAGAGACTCGATCACGGTGCCCTCAATCTCGATGGCACCTTGCTTCTTGGCCACGCTTCGCCTTTCGAATCGGCTACCTTGATCGACTCCGGGATTCGTACCCCCGCGCGAACGCGGGCATGCGGATACACGAGAGCCGACGCATCAGTCTACGTCAGGGCAACCGGAAAGACTAATCCAGGGGTGCTTGCCCATCCGCGGTGATCCTTAAGCGGCGGCTTCCCGACCGGAAGAACCGCCACGAGCCGGGCCTGGGCCCAGCGGGTCCGGCGCCTCAGCCCAGCGGGTCCGGCGCCGCCGTCACGCCCAGCTCGGCCAGCTTCGCCTTGCCCCCGTCGACGGCGGTGAGCACCAGCGGGCCGTCCTCCGTCAGGGCGACGGAGTGCTCCCAGTGCGAGGACCAGGTCAGGTCGTCGGTGAGGACCGTCCAGTCGTCCTCCAGGACGTGCGTCCGCGGCGTGCCGAGCGAGACCATCGGCTCGATCGCGATGCAGAAGCCCGGGACCAGCTTCGGGCCGCGGCCCCGCTTGCGGGAGACGTAGTTCAGCAGGTGCGGGTCCATGTGCATCTCGGAGCCGATGCCGTGCCCGCCGTAGTCCTCGATGATCCCGTACTTGCCGGTCGCCGGGCGCGGCTGGCGGCGGATGTACGTCTCGATGGCCCGGGAGACGTCCACCAGCCGGTTGCCGTTCTTCACGGCCGCGATGCCGGCCCACATCGACTCCTCGGTCACCCGGGAGAGCTCCACCAGCTCCGGGGCGTGCCCGCCGCCCACGAAGGCCGTGAAGGCCGCGTCGCCGTGCCAGCCGTCCACGATGGCGCCGGCGTCGATCGAGATGATGTCGCCGTCCTTCAGGACGGTCTCCGCGCTCGGGATGCCGTGGACGACGACCTCGTTCACCGAGGTGCAGATCGTCGCGGGGAAGCCGCCGTAACCGAGGAAGTTCGACTTGGCGCCGTGCTCGGCCAGCACCTTGCGGGCGACGTCGTCCAGGTCCTTGGTGGTCGCGCCGGGCACCGCCGCCTCGCGGGTGGCGGCGTGAATGGCGGCGACGACCAGCCCCGCCTCGCGCATCTTCGCGATCTGGTCCGGGGTCTTGATCTCTACCGCCATGGGGGCCTTCCTCGGCTCGACGACACATTTCGAAAACTGCGCAGCAAAACTGGTTCAAACAACACTACGGCCGCGACACCCCGAAGGGCATCGCGGCCGTACACCACGGGTGGGTCAGGCGGCGTCCCGCGAGGGGAGCGCCTCCATGGCCCGCTGGGTCACCTCGGCGACCTTGCCGAGCGCGGAGATCGTCACCACCAGGCCCTGGGCCTTGTAGTAGTCGATGATCGGCTCGGTCTCGCTGTGGTAGACCTCCAGCCGCTTGCGGACCGTGTCCTCACGGTCGTCGTCGCGCTGGTAGAGCTCGCCGCCGCAGATGTCGCAGACGCCCTCGGTCTTCGAGCGGTTGTAGATCACGTGGAAGACGTGGCTGCTGTCCGCGCGGCAGATCCGGCGGCCGGCGATCCGCTTCACGACCTCGTCCTCGGGGACCTCCAGGTCCAGGACGGCGTCCAGCTTCAGGCCCTTGCCCTGGAGGTAGGCGTCCAGCGCCTCGGCCTGGCCGATGTTGCGCGGGAAGCCGTCCAGCAGGAAGCCGCCGGCGGCGTCGTCCTGGTCCATCCGGTCCTCGGCCATCCCGATGGTCACCGAGTCCGGGACCAGCTGGCCGGCGCGCATGTACTCCTGGGCCTCGACACCCAGCGGGGTGCCCTGGCTGATGTTCGCCCGGAAAAGGTCGCCCGTCGAGATGTGCGGGATCGCGAGATTCTTGGCGAGGTACGCGGCCTGCGTACCCTTGCCGGCGCCGGGCGGCCCGACGAGGACGATTCGCATCAGCGGAGGAACCCTTCGTAGTTGCGCTGCTGAAGCTGGCTCTCGATCTGCTTCACCGTCTCCAGACCGACACCCACGATGATCAGGATGCTGGTTCCCCCGAATGGGAAGTTCTGGTTCGCGTTGAGTGTGACCAGCGCCACGGTGGGCACCAGGGCGATCAGGCCCAGGTAGAGAGAGCCGGGCCACGTGATGCGGTTCAGCACGTAGCTCAGGTACTCCGCGGTGGGACGTCCCGCCCGGATGCCCGGGATGAACCCACCATACTTCTTCATGTTGTCTGCAACTTCTTCGGGGTTGAAGGAGATGGCGACGTAGAAGAAGGCGAAGAAAACGATCAGCAGGAAGTAAGTGACCATGTAGATCGGGTGGTCGCCCTTGACCAGGTTGGCCTCGACCCAACGCGCCCAGCCCGAGTCCTTCGAGTCGGTGAACTGCACCAGCAGCGCCGGGATGTAGAGCAGGGACGAGGCGAAAATCACGGGGATGACGCCCGCCTGGTTCACCTTCAGCGGGATGTAGGTCGACGTCCCGCCGTAGGAACGGCGGCCGATCATGCGCTTCGCGTACTGCACGGGCACGCGCCGCTGCGCCTGCTCGACGAAGACCACCAGGCCGACCATGGCCAGGCCGCAGAGGATGACGAGGCCGAACTCCAGCCAGCCGCCCATCAGCTTGCCCTGGAGCTTGATCGCCCACAGCGCGCTCGGGAACTGCGCGGCGATCGAGGTGAACATCAGGATGGACATGCCGTTGCCGATGCCGCGGTCGGTGACGAGCTCACCGAGCCACATGATCAGCGCGGTGCCCGCGGTCATGGTGACGACCATCGTGATGGTCGTGAAGATGGAGTGGTTGGGCACGATCTCGGACGCGACCGGGCAGTTGCCGAAGAGCGCGCCGTTGCGCGCGACGGCGACCAGGCCGGTGCCCTGGAGCACGGCGAGCGCGATGGTCAGATAACGCGTGTACTGCGTGATCTTGGCCTGGCCGGACTGCCCTTCCTTCTTCAGGGCTTCCAGCCGGGGGATCACGACCGTGAGCAGCTGCAGGATGATGCTCGCCGTGATGTACGGCATGACCCCCAGCGCGAAGATCGTGATCTGCAGCAGCGCGCCACCACTGAACATGTTCACGAGGCCGAACAGGCCCTGACCACTCTTGGCCTGGTCGACGCACGTCTGGACGTTCTGGTAATTGACCCCCGGGATCGGGACCTGTGACCCGAGCCGGTAGAGCACCATGATGCCCAGCGTGAACAGCAGCTTCTTGCGCAGGTCGGGCGTCTTGAACGCCCGGGCGAACGCGGTGAGCACGGTGCCTCCTGCGCCTCTCACGCACCCACGTGAGAGGTAACGGTCTTGAGGATCGACGAATACATATCAGCCATAGCCGTACGGGCACAGTCCGCACGACCCGGGGGTGATCCCCCCCATGGGTACAGCAACAGTCCACGCCACCTTACCGGCGACCATGCCCGGCTAGGAACGACCAACCGGGGATGCCCCTGATGGGACATCCCCGGTTGTCGGATCAACGAACTCAGATGAGTTCGGTGACGGTGCCGCCGGCAGCGGCGATCTTGTCCTTGGCGGAACCGGAGACGGCGTCGACCGTCACCTGGATCGCCACGGAGATCTCGCCCTGGCCCAGGACCTTGACGAGCTCGTTCTTGCGCACCGCGCCCTTGGCGACCAGATCGGCCACCGTGACCTCGCCACCCTGCGGGTAGAGCGCGGCCAGCTTGTCCAGGTTCACGACCTGGAACTGCTTGTGGGCGGGGTTCTTGAAGCCCTTCAGCTTCGGGAGGCGCATGTGGAGGGGCATCTGCCCACCCTCGAAGCGCTCCGGAACCTGGTAACGGGCCTTGGTGCCCTTGGTACCACGACCGGCCGTCTTACCCTTCGACGCCTCACCACGACCGACACGGGTCTTGGCGGTCTTGGCGCCGGGAGCCGGACGGAGGTTGTGGACCTTCAGCGGGTTCTGCTCCGCCATGTCAGTCGACCTCCTCGACCGTGACGAGGTGGCGGACGGTCTGCACCATGCCGCGAATCTCGGGACGGTCTTCCTTGACAACCACGTCGTTGATCTTCTTCAGACCGAGCGAACGCAGGGTGTCGCGGTGGTTCTGCTTGCTGCCGATGTAGGACTTGGTCTGCGTGACCTTGAGACGAGCCATTACGCACCCGCCCCCGCACGCGCACGCAGCAGGGCGGCGGGCGCGACGTCCTCGAGCGGCAGACCACGACGGGCGGCGATCTCCTCGGGACGCTGCAGTCCCTTGAGGGCCTCCACCGTGGCGTGCACGATGTTGATCGGGTTCGACGAACCGAGCGACTTCGACAGGATGTCGTGGATGCCGGCGCACTCGAGCACCGCGCGCACCGGGCCACCGGCGATAACACCGGTACCGGGGGACGCGGGCTTGAGCAGGACGACACCGGCCGCCTTCTCGCCCGTGATCGGGTGCGGGACGGTGCCCTGGATCCGGGGGACCTTGAAGAAGTTCTTCTTGGCCTCTTCCACGCCCTTGGCGATGGCAGCCGGAACTTCCTTGGCCTTGCCGTAACCGACACCGACCGTGCCGTCACCGTCGCCCACCACGACCAGCGCGGTGAAGCTGAAGCGGCGACCACCCTTGACAACCTTGGCGACGCGGTTGATCGCGACTACGCGCTCAACGTACGCGGTCTTCTCGGCGGCAGCGCCACCGTCGCGACCCTTCCGGTCCCGCCGCTCGCCGCCACCGGCACCGCTGCCGCGGCGCTGGGGTCCAGCCATTGGAATTACCTCTCTCTGTTACGTCCGCTAGCTCCGGAACCGGGGCTTAGAACTTCAGCCCGGCTTCGCGGGCGGCGTCCGCCAGAGCGGCAATGCGCCCGGCGTACTGGTTGCCACCGCGGTCGAACACGACGGCCTCGACGCCGGCGGCCTTGGCACGCTCGGCGACCAGGGCGCCAACCTTCTTGGCCTGGGCGCTCTTGTCGCCCTCGCCACCGCGGATCGACGCGTCCAGGGTCGACGCCGACGCCAGGGTGTGACCCTTGATGTCGTCGATGACCTGGGCGGTGATGCCACGGTTGGAGCGCGTGACGACCAGGCGGGGGCGCTCGGCCGTACCGGAAATCCGCTTGCGGATGCGGATGTGGCGGCGCTTCGCGGCGGCGCGCTTGTAGGCGTCGCCCTTCGCGATCTTCACACCGTATGCCATGGCTTACTTACCCGCCTTTCCGACCTTGCGGCGGATGACTTCGCCCTCGTACTTGACACCCTTGGCCTTGTACGGGTCGGGCTTCCGCAGCTTGCGGATGTTCGCGGCGACCTCGCCGACCTTCTGCTTGTCGATGCCCTCGACCGTCAGCTTGGTCGGGGACTCGACCTTGAAGGTGATGCCCTCGGGCGCCTCGACCAGGATCGGGTGGCTGTAGCCCAGGGCGAACTCCAGGTTGGAGCCCTTCGCCTGGACGCGGTAACCGACACCGCTGATCTCGAGCTTCTTGCTGTAGCCCTGGGTCACGCCGGTGATCATGTTCGCCACCAGCGTGCGCGACAGACCGTGCAGGGCCTTGTTCTGACGCTCGTCGTTCGGGCGGATGACGTTGAGCACGCCGTCCTCGCCCTTAGCGATAACGATGGGCGCCGACAGGGTGAGGTTCAGGGTGCCCTTGGGACCCTTCACCTGCACGGCGCGGCCATCGATGGTGACGTCCACACCAGCGGGAACCTGGATGGGCAGCTTGCCAATACGCGACATTAGCTATTCCTCCGTTCCCGGGTTACCAGACGTAGGCGAGGACTTCCCCACCCACGCCCTTCTTGCTGGCCTGCTGGCCGGTCAGGAGACCGTGGGACGTGGAGATGATCGCCACGCCCAGGCCGCCGAGGACCTTCGGCAGGTTGGTGGACTTTGCGTAGACCCGCAGGCCCGGCTTCGAGATCCGCTTGATGCCCGCGATGGAGCGCTCACGGTTCGGGCCGAACTTCAGCTCGAGGATCAGGGACTTGCCGACCTCGGCGTCCTCGACCTTCCAGCCGGTGATGTAGCCCTCCTGCTGCAGGATCTCGGCGATGTGCGCCTTGATCTTGCTGTGGGGCATGGCCACGGAGTCGTGGTAAGCCGAGTTCGCGTTCCGCAGACGGGTCAGCATGTCTGCGATCGGATCGGTCATGGTCATGTTTGGCCTTCGGCCTCTCTCGCCGGGGTTTCCTATCTGCGCCATCCCTCTCCCCGAACATCGTCGGAGCGGGTGCGGCGCGGGGACCTACGGCGTAGTAAGCGACGTTATGCGGCCCGCAGGGGATGCGGGGCGCGTGCGGTCATGGGCGGCGGGCGCCCAACCCCTCAACTCTACGGGAGAGGGGGAGCGGGTGCCCGCCGTCCATAGGCTTACCGAGAGCCCTGGATACCCAAGTGGGTAATTACCAGGAGCTCTTGGTCACGCCCGGCAGCTCGCCACGGTGAGCCATCTCACGAAGGCACACGCGGCAGAGGCCGAACTTGCGGTAAACGGAGTGCGGCCGGCCGCAGCGGTTGCAGCGGGTGTACGCGCGGACCGAGAACTTCGGCTTGCGCGCGGCCTTCGCGATCAGAGACTTCTTCGCCATCTCGGTCACGCCTCCTTGAAGGGGAAGCCGAGGTGACGAAGGAGGGCGCGGCCCTCGTCGTCGTTGGTCGCCGTGGTGACCACGGTGATGTCCATACCCCGGACGCGGTCGATCTTGTCCTGGTCGATCTCGTGGAACATGACCTGCTCCGTGAGACCGAAGGTGTAGTTGCCCCGGCCGTCGAACTGCTTCGGGGACAGACCACGGAAGTCGCGGATGCGCGGGAGCGCGAGCGACAGGGTGCGGTCCAGGAACTCCCACATGCGGTCGCCCCGGAGGGTGACGTGGGCGCCGATCGGCTGGCCCTCACGCAGCTTGAACTGCGCGATGGACTTGCGGGCCTTGGTCACGGCCGGCTTCTGGCCGGTGATCGTGGTGAGGTCGCGGATGGCGCCCTCGATCAGCTTGGAGTCGCGGGCGGCGTCGCCCACACCCATGTTGACCACGATCTTGGTGAGGCCGGGAACCTGCATGACGTTCTCGTACGAGAACTCCTCACGCAGCTTGCCGATGATCTCTTCGCGGTAGCGCTGCTTGAGGCGCGGTGCGTTGGTGGTGGCAGTCATCAGATGTCCTCACCGGTCCGCTTGGCAACGCGGATCTTGTTGCCGTCCTCGTCGAAGCGGTAGCCGACGCGGGTGACGACCTTGTTGCCGTCCTTCTCCACGACGAGCTGAACGTTGCTCACGTGGATCGGGGCCTCGGTCGTGACGATGCCACCGGTCTTGGAACCGCGGGCGGTCTGGCCGGCCTTGGTGTGCTTCTTGACCCGGTTGACACCCTCGACCAGGACGCGGTCCTCGGCGGGCATGGCCTGGATGACCTTGCCCGTCTTGCCCTTGTCCTTACCGGTGATGACCTGTACCAGGTCGCCCTTCTTGATCTTCATGCTTACAGCACCTCCGGCGCGAGCGAGACGATCTTCATGAACTTCTTCTCGCGCAGCTCTCGGCCCACGGGGCCGAAGATACGGGTGCCGCGGGGGTCGCCATCGTTCTTGAGGATGACGGCCGCGTTCTCGTCGAAGCGGATGTACGAGCCGTCCTGACGACGACGCTCCTTGACGGTGCGAACGATGACCGCCTTGACGACGTCACCCTTCTTCACGTTGCCACCGGGGATCGCGTCCTTGACGGTGGCGACGATGACGTCACCGATGCCCGCGTAGCGGCGACCCGAGCCACCGAGAACACGGATGCAAAGGATCTCCTTGGCACCAGTGTTGTCGGCGACGCGAAGTCGCGACTCCTGCTGGATCACGTCTATCTCCTGATCGTCTGCCGGTTCCCGGCGGGGGCCTCACGGATGAGGCCCCACGCCGAGCCTGGCGGAACTTACCTGGGGGCTAATGCCCTCAGGTGATTACTTGGCCTTCTCGAGGATCTCGACGACGCGCCAGCGCTTCGTCGCGGACAGCGGCCGGGTCTCCATGAGGAGGACGCGGTCGCCGACACCCGCGGCGTTCTGCTCGTCGTGCGCCTTGAGCTTGTTGGTACGGCGGATGACCTTGCCGTACAGCGCGTGCTTGACGCGGTCCTCGACAGCGACGACGACGGTCTTGTCCATCTTGTCGCTGACGACGAGGCCCTCACGGGTCTTGCGGAAACCGCGCTCGTTCGTCTCAGTCATGTTCTTCTCGCTCATCAGGCGCTCTCCACCGTCTCGATGCCGAGCTCGCGCTCCCGCATCAGGGTGTAGATCCGGGCGATGTCCTTACGGACGGACTTGAGCCGACCGTGGTTCTCAAGCTGCCCGGTCGCCGCCTGGAAGCGGAGGTTGAACAGCTCTTCCTTGGCCTCACGGAGCTTCGCGACGAGGTCCTCGTCGTTCAGCTCACGCAGCTCGGTCGCCTTGATACCAGCGGCCATCACGACTCACCTGCCTCGCGCCGAACAATGCGGCACTTCATCGGAAGCTTGTGAGCGGCGCGGGTCAGCGCCTCACGAGCGACCTTTTCGTTCGGGAAAGACAGCTCGAACATCACCCGACCGGGCTTGACGTTCGCGATCCACCACTCCGGAGAACCCTTACCGGAACCCATGCGGGTCTCGGCCGGCTTCTTCGTCAGCGGACGGTCCGGGTAGATGTTGATCCACACCTTGCCGCCACGCTTGATGTGACGGGTCATGGCGATACGAGCGGACTCGATCTGCCGGTTCGTCACGTAGGCCGGGGTCAGGGCCTGGATGCCGTACTCACCGAACGCCAGCTCGGTGCCACCCTTGGCCATGCCGTTCCGCTTGGGGTGGTGCTGCTTGCGGTGCTTGACCCTGCGAGGGATCAGCATGTCGGTCAGGCCTCCGTTCCGGTGGACTCAGCCGGAGCAGCGGTGGCCTCGGCCTTGGGGGCCTCGGCAGCCTGCTGCGGCTTGCGGCCGCGGCCGCCACGCTCGCCGCCACGGCCACGGGCCGGGCGGTCGCCGGCGCCACGGGACGGGCGGTTGCCCGCACGGGCGGCGGCGTTCTCGGCGCGGACCTCGGCGATGTTCTTGACGTCGCCCTTGTAGATCCAGACCTTCACGCCGATGCGGCCGAAGGTGGTCTTGGCCTCGAAGAAGCCGTAGTCGACGTTGGCGCGGAGCGTGTGCAGGGGCACACGGCCCTCGCGGTAGAACTCCGAGCGCGACATCTCGGCGCCGCCGAGACGGCCACCACACTGGATCTTGATGCCCTTGGCGCCGGCCTTCATCGTCGACTGCATGCTCTTGCGCATGGCGCGACGGAAGGAGACGCGGGAGGACAGCTGCTCGGCGACGGCCTGCGCGACCAGCTGAGCGTCGACCTCGGGGTTCTTGACCTCGAGGATGTTCAGCTGGACCTGCTTGCCGGTGAGCTTCTCCAGCTCGCCGCGGATGCGGTCGGCCTCGGCGCCGCGGCGGCCGATGACGATGCCCGGACGAGCGGTGTGGATGTCGACGCGGACGCGGTCGCGGGTGCGCTCGATCTCGACCTTGGAGATGCCGGCGCGCTCCATGCCCTTCGTCATCATGCGACGAATGGCAACGTCTTCCTTGACGTAGTCCTTGTACAGCTTGTCGGCGTACCAGCGGGACTTGAAGTCCGTGGTCACACCGAGCCGGAACCCGTGCGGGTTAACCTTCTGGCCCATTACCGGGTTCCTTCCTTGCTGCTGACGACCACGGTGATGTGGCTGGTCCGCTTGCGGATCCGGTAGGCGCGGCCCTGGGCACGCGGACGGAACCGCTTCAGGGTCGGGCCCTCGTCCACGAACGCCTCGCTGATGTACAGCGACGAAGCGTCCGTGTGGTCGTAGTTGTGCGCGGCGTTGGCAATGGCGCTGTCCAGCACCTTGCCCACCGGCACGCTCGCGGCCTGCGGGGCGAAACGCAGGACCGCCTGAGCCTCCGTGGCGTCCATGCCACGGATGAGGTCCACCACGCGGCGGGCCTTCATGGGCGTGACGCGGATGTACCGCGCCTGGGCCCTGGCTTCCATGGTTGTCCCTTCGGTGTCAGTCATAGTCGTTCACACCCCGCCTAGCGGCGCTTCGACTTGCGGTCGTCCTTGACGTGGCCGCGGAAGGTGCGGGTCGGCGAGAACTCGCCGAGCTTGTGGCCGACCATCGACTCGGTGACGAACACCGGGACGTGCGTCTTGCCGTTGTGCACCGCGAGCGTGTGGCCGAGCATGGCCGGCACGATCATGGAGCGACGGGACCAGGTCTTGATGACGTTCTTGGTACCGGCTTCGTTCTGAGCGTCCACCTTCTTGATGAGGTGTCCGTCGACGAAGGGTCCCTTCTTGAGACTACGCGGCATCTAAACCCGCTCCTAGCGCTTCTTGTTCGTCTTGCGGCGGCGGACGATGTACTTGTTGCTCGCCTTCTTGGGAGAACGAGTACGACCCTCCTTCTGACCCCACGGGGAGACCGGGTGGCGACCACCGGAGGTCTTGCCCTCACCACCACCGTGCGGGTGGTCGACCGGGTTCATCGCGACACCGCGGACGGTCGGGCGGACGCCCTTCCAGCGCATGCGGCCGGCCTTGCCCCAGTTGATGTTCGACTGCTCGGCGTTGCCGACCTCGCCGACGGTGGCGCGGCAGCGGACGTCGACCAGGCGGATCTCACCGGACGGCATACGAAGGTGGGCCATCGTGCCCTCCTTCGCCAGCAGCTGCACGGAGGAACCGGCGGAGCGGGCGATCTTCGCACCGCCACCGGGACGCAGCTCGATGGCGTGGATGGTCGTACCGACCGGGATGTTGCGCAGCGGCAGGTTGTTGCCCGGCTTGATGTCGGCCCCGGGGCCGTTCTCAATACGGTCGCCCTGGCCGAGGCCGCGCGGCGCGATGATGTAGCGCTTCTCGCCGTCCACGTAGTGGAGCAGCGCGATGCGCGCGGTGCGGTTCGGGTCGTACTCGATGTGAGCGACCTTGGCCGGCACGCCGTCCTTGTCGTGACGACGGAAGTCGATCACACGGTAGGCGCGCTTGTGGCCACCGCCCTGGTGGCGGACGGTCACACGACCGGCGTTGTTACGGCCGCCCTTGCTGTGCAGCGGGCGGACCAGCGACTTCTCCGGCGTGGACCGCGTGATCTCGACAAAGTCGGCGACGCTGGAGCCACGACGGCCCGGAGTCGTCGGCTTGTACTTGCGGATACCCATTTTTCAGTCCTCGTCCGATATCGGACGACTCGGAACTCCGTTAGGAGACCGGGCCGCCGAAGATGTCGATACGGTCGCCCTCGGCGAGGGTCACGATGGCGCGCTTGGTGTTGGCGCGCTTGCCGAAACCGGTCTTGGTGCGCTTGCGCTTACCCTGACGGTTGATCGTGTTGACCCCGGTGACCTTGACCGAGAAGACCGTCTCGACGGCCTGCTTGATCTGGGTCTTGTTGGCGCGCGGGTCGACGATGAACGTGTACTTGTTCTCGTCCAGCAGCGCGTAGCTCTTCTCGGAGACGACCGGCTTGACCAGCAGGTCGCGCGGGTCCGAGAACGTCTTGCTGGTGACGTCGCTCATCAGGCGGCGCTCCCTTCGGTCTCGACGGCCTTGGGGCCAGACACGAAGGACTCGAAGGCGGCCTGAGTGAAGACCACGTCGTCGGAGACGAGCACGTCGTACGTGTTCAGCTGGCCCGGCTCCAGGATGTGAACCTGGGGCAGGTTGCGGGCGGACAGCCACGCGGCCTCGTCCGAGCGCTCGGCGACCAGGAGCACGTTCTTGCGCTCGGAGATCTTGCCGAGGAGGACCTTGGCGGCCTTGGTGGACACCGCGCCCTGGACCACGCCGGAGACGACGTGGATGCGGGAGTGGCGCGCCCGGTCCGAGAGGGCACCGCGGAGCGCGGCGGCCTTCATCTTCTTCGGGGTCCGCTGCGAGTAGTCACGCGGCACGGGACCGTGCACGACGCCACCACCGGCGAACTGCGGCGCGCGGGTCGAACCCTGACGGGCGCGACCGGTGCCCTTCTGGCGGTACGGCTTCTTGCCACCGCCGCGGACCTCGCCACGGGTCTTGGTCTTGTGCGTGCCCTGACGGGCAGCGGCCAGCTGCGCGACGACGACCTGGTGGATCAGCGGAACGCTGACCTTCGCGTCGAAGATCTCCGCGGGGAGCTCGACGGTCCCGGCCTTGTCGCCTGCCGGCGAAAGGATGTCAATGGTGCTCATCGGTTACCTCAGGCCCCCTTGGCCGCGGTACGGACCAGGACGAGGCCGCCGTTCGGACCAGGAACCGCGCCCTTGATGAGGAGCAGGCCCTTCTCCGCGTCAACGGCGTGGACGGTCAGGTTCTGGGTGGTGACCCGCTCGTTGCCCATGCGGCCCGCCATGCGGAGGCCCTTGAACACACGGCCCGGGGTGGCGCAGCCACCGATCGAACCGGGGGAGCGGTGCTTGCGCTGGGTGCCGTGCCCGGCGCCGAGGCCACGGAAGTTGTGGCGCTTCATGACACCGGCGAAGCCCTTGCCCTTGCTCTTGCCCGTGACGTCAACCTTGACGCCGGCCTCGAACACGTCCGCGGCGATCTCCTGGCCGAGCGTGTACTCGGCGGCGTCGGAGGTGCGGATCTCCACCAGGTGGCGGCGGGGGGTCACGTCGGCCTTGGCGAAGTGGCCCTTGAGGGGCTTGTTCACCTTGCGCGGGTCGATCTCGCCGAAGGCGATCTGGACCGACTCGTAGCCGTCGGCGTCGTTGGTGCGGACCTGCGTAACGACGCAGGGGCCGGCCTTGACAACGGTGACCGGGACGACACGGTTGTTCTCGTCCCAGACCTGCGTCATGCCGAGCTTCTCGCCCAGGACGCCCTTGATCTGCTTAGCCATCTC
Organism: Streptomyces huiliensis; assembly: GCF_020037025.1. GTDB lineage: Bacteria > Actinomycetota > Actinomycetes > Streptomycetales > Streptomycetaceae > Streptomyces > Streptomyces huiliensis. The sequence goes on from NZ_JAIQLH010000120.1 coordinate 14,166, forward strand.
GCGCGTCACCTCAGAGCTTGATCTCGATGTCGACGCCCGCCGGCAGGTCGAGGCGCATGAGCGAGTCAACCGTCTTCGGCGTGGGGTCGAGGATGTCGATGAGGCGCTTGTGCGTGCGCATCTCGAAGTGCTCGCGCGAGTCCTTGTACTTGTGCGGCGACTTGATGACGCAGTACACGTTCTTCTCAGTGGGCAGCGGCACCGGGCCCGCGACCGACGCACCAGTGCGGGTCACCGTCTCGACGATCTTCTTCGCCGAGGAGTCGATGACCTCGTGGTCGTAGGCCTTGAGCCGGATGCGGATCTTCTGTCCCGCCATGGCTACTTCGTAGTCCTGTCTCTCGTAACGCTCTGGGACTCGGCCAGGCTGTGCGCTCCCTGCGGGAACCCCGCCGGAAGGACACCGTCCACTCCCCGCTCACCTCCGACCCACGCGGTCGGGCGTGTCGCCCCCCTTCCAGCAGATCTCCCAAAGAGGAGATCCCTGCTCAAGGGGTTCGTGGGGGAAGGACACCCACCGAGTGCCTGGCTGGCACCCCGCTGACACTTCCCGGAAGATTCCCGTACTTCCGCCCCTCACAAGGGGCGACGAGTACTGCGGGACTCGCTTCCAGTCCTCCCGGCGGGAGGCGCGCAGCATCGGCACTCAACCGAGCAACCTGAACAGTGTGCCATACGGGACGGAAGCCGCGCCAATCGCAGCCGATGAACGTACCCCGACCGGCGCAGATGTCAAACCGCCCTGCCGTGTTTCTGCGGACATTCGGGGCAGAACACCCATTGTTCCCCATGGCGTGGTGGCGCGATGGTGTCGTGCACGCCACAGTGGCCGAAAACCGCCGAGATCCGCCGCCTCTCGCGAAGGGGAAATCAGGCTTTGTAGCAAGTTGGGCAACCCGCCGGGCCTCTTCCCCGTCCCTTTTCACGCTGGGGGGCGCTGGACAATGAAGCGGAGTCAGGTAGTTGAACATCTCACAGCGCAGAACCGTTCCGTTCCAGAACGCTCGTCCGGTCGGGCGTCGGTCTGTGCTCGCCGGGATCGCGGCCGTCACGGCCGCCGTGGCGTCGGGATGCAGCGACAGCGGTTCCGAGAAGTCCGCCCCCTCCGCCTCCCCCGTCCGCGCCGTGGACCCCCGTACCACCCAGTCCTTCGGTGACGCCCGCGGCCCGCTGCTGCTCCAGGTGCTGGCCCACCCGGACGACGACCTGTTCTTCATGAACCCGGACGCGCTGCACATGGTCCGCGCCGGCGTCCCCGTGGTCTCCGTCTACGTGACGGCGGGCGAGGCCATAGGGCAGAACTGGGTGGAGGGCATGCCGCGCAAGAAGCGCGAGCACCACGACAAGGCGGCCTACTCCTCCGCCCGCCACCAGGGGCTCCGCCAGGCGTACGCGCGGATGCTGGGCCGGCACCCGTTCACCCGCTGGCAGAAGTCCGTGCTGACGCTGCCGGGCGGGGTCAAGGCCGAGACCAACGAGCTCGTCGCCGGGGACCGCCGGGCCCGCCTCATCTTCCTCAACATCGCCATGCTCTCCGACCGCAACGTCCGCATGCCGCAGCTCTGGGACGAGCCCGGCGCGGTGGCGAAGTCGCTGGTGGCCAAGGGCTCCCCCTGTACCGAGGTGAGCACCTACCGGCACAGCACACTGGTGGACGCCCTCGCAACGATCATGGATCGTTTCCGGCCGACCGTGGTCCACACCATGGACCCGGACCCGGACTACCAGGTGCACGACGCCACCCACCCCAAGGACAACGACTACGGCGCGTGCTCGGACCACCGCGACCACACCCCGACCGCCCTCTTCACCTGGAAGGCGCTCTCCCAGTGGTCGGCGGACACGACACGCCGCGCCAAGCACCCGCCACGCTTCGTCACCACGTCCTACCGCGGCTACTACAACCAGCGCTGGCCGCACAATCTGCCCCACGAGATCGTCGCCCGGAAGCACGAGCTGGTGGAGGCGTACGGCGGCGCCCCCGACTGGCACTGCGGCAACGACGGCGGCTGCGGCGACTACGGCCAGGGCGGCGACCGCCCCCTGAAGAACCGCAAGGGCTGGATCCGCTCCACCCACTACCGCCACCCGGGCGCCACGCCCGCCCTCGACAGCGACCGCTCCGGCCGCCTGGAGGCGTACGGGGTCCTCGGCCTGCACGCCGTGCGCTGGCGCGAGACCTCGGCGGGCAGCGGCCGCTGGGGCGCCCCCGAGAACCTCGGCGGCGGCCCCCTGGCCCCCGCCCTGGCCACGGTCAAGGACGCCGAGGGCCGCCGCCTGGTCTTCGCGCTGCGGTTCTCCGCCCTGGAGGGCGAGGGCCGGGCGAACACCCGCGAGATCGTCGTCCTGGGGCAGCGCACCCCCGACGGCCCCTTCACCGGCTGGGCGGGCCTCGGCAACCCCGAGCACGACCCCGACCGGGGGCGCCGGGTGGGCATCCCGGCGGCGGTCACCGACACCGACGGCCGGGTCCACCTGTTCGTCCGCAACGCGGGCAAGGGCGTCTCGACCCGGGTGCGCGAACGGAACGGCAAGTGGGGCAAGTGGCGCAACCTCGGCGGCCAGGACGTCCAGGAGGGCCTGACCGTCGCGCTGGACGGCGAACGCCGGATCCACGTCCTCGGCGTCGGCCGCGACACGGTCCACCACTGGAGCCAGGACGGCCCCGGCAAGCCGATGCGCTTCCTGCCCCTGGACGACCTGCCCAAGCCCGCCGGCGACCCGGTGGCCGCCCACCCGGGGAACGACGGCAAGCTGGTGATCGTCTACCGGCAGCCGGCCCAGGCCCGCCCGCAGGCGTACCGCCTCACGGGCGACTCGGGCACGGAGGAGCTCAAGGACTCCGCGGTCCGCGACCTCCCCGGCTACGGCCCGCTCGCCGCCCGCGCCCTGCCGCTGCGCGGCCACCGCGACGCCCTGATGGTCCTCGGCAAGGACATGGAGGGCCGCGCCCAGGTGATCGACGCCGCCTCCGACGACGCCCACCCGACCGTCGCCGACCGCCAACCGATCCCCGTGGCCACCCCGGCCCTCCACACGGACGGCGCCCACCGCCTGTGCGTGGTGGGCCTGTCCCCGGACGCGAGCCCGTGGATCTGGCGCCCGGAGATCGGCTAACCCGCCCGCGCGCCCTTCCAGCCCGTCCGGTGTTTGAGGACGCGCACCGCAGCTGCGCTCGGGGGTGCGGGGGCGCGGCCCCCGCAAGAAACGGTGAAAGGGCGGGGCCGGGGCCGAGCAAAACCGCGCGCAGCGCGGTGGAGGGGCGCAGGGCGCAGCCCACCCGCCTTGCTATCGTGCTGCCCCCGCCGTACCGGAGGCCGCCTCCCCGGGGAAAAGGGGCACCCGATGCTCGTCGACCGCGAGGCCGAACTCGCCACCCTCTCCGCCGCCCTGGCGGAAAGCGCCCGAGGCATCGGCGGCTTCGCGGTCATCCACGGCGCCACCGCCCTGGGCAAGACGGAACTGCTGCACGCCCTCCGCACCCGAGCCACCGAACACGGCTTCACGGTCCGCACGGCACTGGGCAGCCCCACCGAACAGCCCTTCCCCTACGCCCTGGTGGACCAGCTGTTCCCCGAACTGGGCCTGCTGACCGCGGAGTTGCCCCCGGTCGCCGCCCCCGTTCCCCCACACCTCCTCCGCCGCGTCTACCAAGCGGCCCTCGATCTCACCGCCCAACTCCCCCTGCTGCTCTGCGTGGACGACCTCCACCACGCGGACCACGCCTCGCAGCAATGCCTGCTCTACCTCATCCGAAGGCTCCGCACGGCCCGCGCCGCCCTGGTCGTCACCGAGGCACCGCACGGCGCGCCGGCCCACCGCACCCTCCTGAGCGAACTCCAGTACCAACCTCGAACGCGCCATCTGGCCCTCACCCCGCTCAGCCCCCAGGGGATCACCCGGCTCCTCACCCACCGCCTCGGCGAGCCGGCCGCCATCCGCCTCACCCCGCACGTCCACCGCCTGACCGGCGGAAACCCCCTCCTCCTCCGCGCCCTCCTGGACGACGCGGCAGCCGCGACCGGCCCGGCCGGACAGGTCCCCACCCCCGGCGCCGCCTACCGTGCCGCGGCCCTGGCCTGCGCCCACCGCAGCGGCACGGACGCCCTGGCCGCGGCCCGCGCGACGGCGATCCTCGGCACCGATGGCACCGATGGCCCCGATGCCGCCGACGGCCCCCACGGCACCACCGACACTCCGGAACCCCCGGACACCACCCTCCTCGCGGCCACCGCCGCCCTCACCCCCCAAGCCGTCCGCCCCGCCCTGGACGCCCTCACCGCGTCGGCCCTCTACGACGACCGCCGCCGCCCCCGCCACCCCGCCGTCGACGAGGCCCTGCTCGCCGACCTCTCCTCCGCCGCCCACACCGCCCTGCGCGCCCGCGCGGCCCGCGCGCTGCACGCCCAGGGCGCCTCGGCCGCGGCGGTCGCCGCG
>NZ_JAIQLH010000121.1 GCF_020037025.1 Streptomyces huiliensis
CGCGGCGGCCCGCGCCGCCGGTACGGCGACGGCGGCCGACAGGGCGGCGGCCACCACCGTGCGCCGTCCGGGGCCCGTGGGGCGCCGCCTGCTGGTCTCGTACGTCGGCACGTGCTCTCCCTCCTCGCCCGCCGCGGGTCGGCGGGACGCGCGCGGCATCGGCTGTACCGGCCGCACGGGTCCATTCTGGCCGGATGCCGCGCGCCGAACGGACTTCGGTCAGATGACTGTTGACGCCCCGAAGCGAACCATTTGAAGATGCAATGACCAAGGGGCGCCCGGCCGCGGACGGAAGGTCCGCGGCGGCGCCGCGAACGTGCCCGCAACCCGAAACGGAGTGCATCCATGCCCCTGTCACGGAAGAAGCTGCTGACCGGTGGCGCCGCCGCCCTCTCCGGCGCCGCGCTGCTGCTGGGCGCGGGCCTCGCCCAGCCGGCCGCGGCCGTCGACTTCCCGAACGCCCCGGTGGCGTACTTCGCCGCCGGCAAGGACCTGACCGGCAGACAGGCCCCGGTCGACATCACGGATACAACGTGCCGCAACCTCGCCGAACCGGCGCTGTCGGCGGTCAACCTCACCGTCGCCGACATCCAGGTGTACTTCGACCGTGACTGCCGCACCGGCCGCCCCGGGCACCCGAGCGACCTCTCCTACGCGCTCGGCAGCCTGCACTGGGCCAACTTCCCGTACCCGGCGCTCAGTTACCGGGTCGTCCGGCACTGACCGGACCGCCGGGAACCACGCGGGCGCGGCGCGGGCATCCGACGGCCCGCCGGACCGTCCGCGGCGCGTCCCGTGCCCGTCCCTGCGTCGCGGGCGCCCGCGAGGCACACTCCGCCGCCCGGCGGGCGCCGCACGCCCGGGGCCGCGGCCCCTCACCAGGCTCAGGCCGCCGCCGGCAGCGGCTGCTCCGCCCAGATCGTCTTTCCCCCGGCGGTGAACCGGGTGCCCCACCGCCGGCAGAGCTGGGCGACCAGCAGCAGCCCCCGGCCGCCCTCGTCGAAGGCCCGGGCCCGGCGCATCCGCGGCGAGGTGCTGCTGCCGTCGGACACCTCGCAGATCAGCGCGCTGTCCCGGATCAGCCGCAGCCGGATGGGCGGCGCGGCGTGCCGGATGGCGTTGGTGACCAGCTCGCTGACGACGAGTTCCGTGGTGAACGCGAGCTCGTCCAGCCCCCACGCGGCCAGCTGGGCGGTGACGCGCTTGCGGGCGTCGGCCACGGACGCCGGGTGGTCCGTCAGCTCCCAGGAGCCCACCCGCTCGGCGTCCAGCGCCCGGGTGCGGGCCAGCAGCAGGGCGACGTCGTCCGCCGGGCGCTCCGGGAGGAGGGTGGCGAGGACGTCGTCGCAGGCGCGCTCCAGCCCGCCGACGGGCCCGGACAGGGTCCGGCGCAGCAGCCGGGCGCCCTCCTCGCCGGATCCGGCGCCGTTCCCCTCGACGAGTCCGTCGGTGTAGAGCGCGATCAGGCTGCCTTCCGGCACCTCCAGCTCCAGCGCCTCGAACGGCAGCCCGCCGACGCCGAGCGGCGGGCCGGCGGGGAGTTCCAGGAAACGGGCGGTGCCGTCGGGCGTCACCAGGACGGGCGGCGGGTGGTCGGCGCTCGCGGCGACGAGGCGGCGGGAGACCGGGTCGTACACCGCGTAGAGGCAGGAGGCGTCCGTCTCCCCCGCCTCGTCGCCGGCGTCGCCGTCCCGCGCCTGGGCCGCGCGGTCCTGGGAGAGCTGGACGACGAGGTCGTCGAGGTGGGTGAGGAGCTCGTCGGGGGGCAGGTCGATGTCGGCCAGGGTGCGGACGGCCGCGCGCAGCCGGCCCATGGTGGCGGACGCCTGGAGCCCGTGCCCGACGACGTCGCCGACGACCAGCGCGACCCGGGCCCCGGACAGCGGGATCACGTCGTACCAGTCGCCGCCGATGCCGGCCTGGGCGGTGGCGGGCAGGTAGCGGGAGGTGACCTCGACGGCCGCGTGGCCGGGCAGCCGCGCGGGCAGCAGGCTGCGCTGGAGGGTCAGGGCGACGGCGCGTTCGCGGGCGTACCGCCGGGCGTTCTCGACGCACACGGCGGCGCGGGCGGTGATCTCCTCGGCGAGCAGCAGGTCGTGGTCGTCGAACGGCTCGGTGTCCGGGTGCCGGACGAACAGGGCCAGCCCGGAGACGGTGTCGTGCGCGGCCAGCGGCACGGTGAGGAGGGAGCCGACGCCGCGGTCGCGGACGGCGGGCGGCAGCGCGGGGGTGTCCTCGGCCCAGGAGCGGACGGCGGGTTCGTCGCCCCGGTGGCGGGCGGCCTTGCCGGTGGCGAGGGCGAGGGCGGGCGGCGAGTGCGGCGGGCAGCGGTAGGTGTCGTTCAGGGGAGCGGGGGCGGGGGTGGACGGGTCCTCGGGGACCGCCCATCGCCGGGCGGTGCGGCGCAGTTCGACGGCCTCGCCGGCGCCGGGCCGGCCGGTCTCCCCGTCGGATCCGGGGCCGTCGGGGAGCAGGTCGACGGCGACGAAGTCGGCGAACCGGCCGACCGTGGACTCGGCGAGCTCCGCGGCGGTGCGGTCCATGTCCAGGGTGGTGCCGATGCGGGCGCCGGCGTCGTTGACGAGGGCGAGCCGCTGCCGGGCGCGGTACTCGGCGGTGACGTCCAGGGCGGCGAGGGAGAGGCCGCGGGTGCGGCCGTCGGCGTCCTTCACCGGGGTGAAGAAGCTGGCCCAGGCGCGTTCGCGGCCGTCGCCCGGGGACACGAAGTAGTTGTCCGCGCGGACCGCCCGGCCGGTGCGCAGGACCTCGTCACCGATGCGGGCGAACTCCTCGAAGGGCGGTACGGGGAGCAGTTCGTCGAGGCGCCGGCCGACGAGTCCGGCGCGGTCGAGGCCGCTCAGCCGGACCATCTCGTCGTTGGCGGTCACCAGCCGGTTGTCCCGGTCGTAGACGGCGATCGCGATGGGGAACTGGGCCAGCGCCCACCGCCCCAGGTCGGCCCCGTCCTCCGGCGGCGGCCCCGGAGCGTCCGGTGCGGCGTTCGTGTCCATGCGGATTCATCCCGTTGCTCGGTGCGGTCCGGCGGTTCTCGCGGTCCGCCGGACCGAGGCCGGACTGAGTGTTCCCGGCGGCCGCGGCGGTTAAGCGTCCGTGCGGGGCGGCCGCCGGTTTCCGGGAATCCCGCTCGGCCGATCGGGCGAGGGCGGTCCGGCGGCGTCCGGCCGGCGTCTTCGTCCCGGCCGGGGCGGGCGCCGCTCACCTCAGACGTGTGCCCGGCCCCCCGCCGCGGGGAGGTCGGCGCAGCAGTGGTGGCACCGGGTGGCGGCCGCGGGCAGATCCTCGGAGAGGCAGGCCGGGCAGGTCCGCAGGGGCCCCGGTTCACCGAAGACGACGACGCCGCGCCGGTTCTGGATGTGCCGGTACGGCAGGACGATGAGGAAGTAGACGACGGCCATGAAGATGAGGAAGTAGACGAGCGCGGAGATGAAGGCGCCGAGGTCGAGGTAGGTGGCCTTGTTCCCGGCCCGGCCGAGCTGCCAGCCGAGGCCCAGCGCGTGGTCGCCCTGCAGGCTGGTGATGATCGGGTTGATCACGGAGTCGGTGAACGCCTTGATGAGGGTGCTCAGCGCCAGCGCGATGATCAGGCCGACGGCGACGACGACGATGTCGCCGCGCATGACGAAGTTCTTGAATCCCTTGAGCATGACCGGTTCCCGAGGTTCGGACATTTCGGACGTGACGCTCCGAACGCTACCTTTTGCCCGCCGAAAACCGGCGGAGCCGCCCGGGGCACCCCCGGGCGGCTCCTCGACGGCCGTCGAAACCGCTGCCGTCCCCCGCGCTACTTGCCGGCGCGGATGGTGAAGGGCAGCCGCTTGTTCGCGAACGACTGGTCGCCGTTGCTCACCGAGAACCCGCTGTCCGCCGTGACCACGTCCTTGGGCGCGGAACCGGCGACGGCCAGCCGCAGCCGGTAGACGGCCTTGGCACCGGAGGCGAGGGCGGTCCGGTTCGGACGCAGCGTGGCGCCCATGCCCGGGTCGCAGCCGCCGGCCGTCAGGGCGACCTTCTCCCAGCCGTGGCCCGGCCGGTACTGCTGGAGGACCAGGTCCTTCGGGGTCAGTGCGTGCCGCTTGCCGGCGCCGTAGGCGAAGTAGTTGACGTTCAGCGCCGGGTAGGCGCGGTTGGTGGTGTTGCGCACGGTGATGGTGAAGGGCTGCGCCGCGCCGCCGCGCGTCAGCTTCGCGCCGCCGCTCGCCCAGCCGGTGACGGCGACCTGCGGCCGGGTGGCGGTCACGGTGCGGGCCGGCGCCCGGAAGGTGTGGCCCCGGCCGTCGGCGACGGACGCGTTCACGGTCAGGGTGCCGGGCCGGTCGAGGTCCTGGAACCGCAGGGCGACGGCGTACGGGTGCTTGGCGCTCGCCTTGGGGGCGGAGACCGGGAAGCTGAACGTCCCGCGGTGCGGCCAGCTGCCGCCGCCGGAACGGCTGTCGAGGTCCACCCAGGCGCGCTTGGCGGGCTCGTAGCGCTGGACCGTCACCGAGTCGGTGCTGAAGCCGCGGCTGCTGACGTCGAGGCGCGCGACGCCCTTGGCGACGGGGGTGCGCAGGGTCAGCCCGGCCTTGGACCACAGGCCGATGGGCGCCTGGGCCGAGGCGACGGAGTAGGAGAGCGCGCCGCTGCCGGCCACGGTGGGCGGCACCTCCGGCACCTGGCCCTGGTCGGCGGCGGGCACCGCCGGTGCGGCGGACGCGCGGAACCCGCCGCAGTCGGGTGCGGCCGGCGCGGTCCGCGCCGCCGGAGCTGCCTCGGCCGACCACCCGGTCCCCGCGAGCACGGCCCCGGCCGCCAGGACCACCGCCGCCTTCCGCACGCCCGACGACCGCCGCTGTGCGACTCTCTCTGTCATCAACTGTCCCCGCATTCGGGTTGTGTCCACCTCTGCACGATTCCGGTTGGGGAGAGGGGGTTCCCCCGCTGAGGGTTCCCTCCGCCGCGTCCGGTACCCACTCGTTCTCTCCCGCGGCCCCGAAGAAGGGGTGAACGCGTGTGGTTCCGGCTTCCGTTCGGGGAACATTAGCGGGCCGCCAGGACCGACGCACCAGCGCCCCGGCCGCTCAGCCCCCGATGTCACCCCGCGACCCCCGCATCACCACCAGGACGACCACCGCGACACCGGCCAGGAGACCCGCCGACACCAGTGCGGCGAGGTGCAGTCCGGCGACGTAGGACTGATTGACGACCCGTCCGATCCGTTCCCCTGCCGCCCCTGCCTCCCCGGCCCGCCCGAGACCGCGCCCGCCGCCGGCCGTCACGGCATGGACCAGGGCCGTCGCGTCGGACCCGCTCCCCGGGGGCAGCCGGTCCCGCAGCACCGCCTCGAAACGCGCCGTCAGCACCGCACCCATGACGGCGACTCCGGCCACCCCGCCCACCTCCCGGGCCATGCCCGCCGTGGCCGAGGCCACCCCGGCCCGCTCCGGCGGAACCGCGCCCAGCACGGCGACGGAGACCGGCGTGAAGACGAGACCGAGGCCGGCACCGAGGACGGCCATGAGCCAACCGAAGTCGGCGAACCGGGCGTCGGTCCCGTACCCGGCGAACGCGGCGAGGGCCACCGCGACCAGAAGAAGCCCCGCGACGAGCGGCGGACGCGGCCCGTGCCGGGCACACAACCGCCCCGCGACGACCGAGACGACGGCGGTCGCCAGCGTGCAGGGCGCCATGGCCCAGCCCGCCTCGGTGGGCGACAGACCGAGGACGTACTGGAAGTGGAGGGTGAGGAACGTCCCGAGGCCGAAGAAGCCGAAACTGACGGCGAATCCGGCCCATACGGCGGGGCCGGCGCCCCGGTCCGCCAGCAGGCGCAGGTCCGCCATCGGCGCCGCGGCCCGCCGCTCGACCGCCGCGAACGCGGCCAGGCCGAGCAGCGCGACGGCGCCGGCACCCGCCACCCGGGCGTCGCCCCAGCCTCGGACGGGCCCCTCGACCAGCGCGTACACCAAGGCGCCGAGCCCGAGCGCCACGGTCGCCTGACCGGCCGGGTCGGCGCGGGCCGCGGAGCGGGGGACGCGGGGCAGCACCCGGAACGCGAGCACCAGGCCGGCGGCCCCGACCGGGACGTTGACCCAGAAGACGCTCGCCCATCCGAAGTGGTCGACCAGGGGGCCGCCCACGACGGGGCCGAGGGCCAGCCCCGAGCCGGAGACCCCGCTCCAGACGCCGATGGCGCGGGCGCGTTCGGCGTCCCCGGTGAAGACGTGCCGCACGATGGCGAGCGAGCCCGGGGTCAGCAGGGCCGCCCCGAGCCCCTGCACCGCCCGCCCCGCGACGAGGGCCCCCAGGCTCCCGGCGAGCGCGCAGAGCGCGGAGCCGCCGGTGAACAGGGCGAGCCCCGCCAGATAGACCGGCTTCCTCCCCCACCGGTCGCCCAGCGCCCCGCCGCCGAGCAGCAGGGCGGCGTACACCAGGGCGTAGCCCTCCACCACCCACTGGAGTCCGGCCGTCCCGGTCCGCAGCTCCGCGCCGATGGCGGGCAGGGCCGTGATGACGACGAGGTTGTCGAGCATGGCCATGAAGAGGCCGGAACAGAGCGTCAGCAGCACGAGCCGAGCGCGGACCGGAGGTGCCGTACCCACACCACTCCCCTAACAGCGTTAGTTGCTTCCCTAACGGCGTTAGTGTCGGCCTAACGGTGTTAGATTGCAAGCCGTCGAGCGGAACCCGTGGGAGGGCGAGGACCATGGCAGCGCGCCGGACGGCCGGAAACACCACGCTGACCAGGGAGGACCTGGCGGACGCCGCACTGCGGCTGCTGGAGCGCGAGGGCCCCAAGGGGCTGACGATGCGGAAGGTGGCCGCCGACGTCGGCGTCCAGGCGGCCTCCCTCTACTGGCACGTCCAGAACAAGGAGGAGCTGCTCGACCTCGCGGCCGACGCCCTCTGGGAGGGCTACGTCCCGTTGCCGCCCGACCTCGTCGCCGCGCCCGCCGAGTGGCGCCACTGCGTCGCCACCGCCGCCCGCCGGCTGCGGGCGCACCTGCTGGCGCACGCGTCCGCCGTGCGGGTGCTCGCCGGGCGGTTCGCGCCCGGGGGGCGGGCGCTCGGGCCGTTGGAGGAGACGTTCGGGATGCTGCGCCGGCTCGGCTTCGGGCCGGCGGACACGGCGATGGGCGCCTACACGGTCATGATCTGGGTGCAGGGGTTCGTGCTGCACGAGGCCGTGCCCATGTCGGCCGCCGAGGAGCGGGGGGCGACGGCCGCCGAGGCCGTCGAGGAGACGCGGGAGCGGCTGGCCGGGTTGTCCGTCGAGCGGTATCCGCACCTCGTCGCGCTCGCCGGAGAGCTCACCGGGCCGGACATGGACAGCCGCTTCGAGTTCGGGCTGGCCCGGCTGCTGGACGGCCTGGGTGGACTGCGGGAGGCCGGGCCGGAGTCGTAAGGGGCAGGCCCGCGGGTTGGGAGGGGTGGGGCGGTTGTGGTGTGCTGTGGCGTTCCGTTTGCTCGATCCCGTTCGCCAGGAGGCGCCCCAGCATGGCCCGGATACCGATAGCCAAGGCACCGTCCGGGGGGCGGTGCCCCACGGAGGCGGCGGCGGGCCGGCCCCCCGAGGGGCGCGGGCCGGGACGCCTGCCCGCCGCGCCGGCCGCCGTCGTCCGGTTCCTGCGGCTCGACCGGCTCGACGCCGGGGACCGGGCCGCGCTCGGGTTCTACGCCCTGACCAGGGTCGCCGTCCTGATCACCGGGTACTGCGCGGCCTGGCTGTTCGCCGGCGACCCCGAGGGGCGGGAGGCGCCCTCGTTCCTGTCGCTGTGGGCCCGCTGGGACTGGGACTTCTTCCGGCGCATCGCCGAGCACGGCTACTTCGCCGAACCCGGCGCCCCCGGCTCGGCGCACCCGGACAACCGGGAGGCGTTCTTCCCCGGCCTGCCGATGGCCCTGCGGGCCGTGCACACCGTGGTGCCCAGCTGGCCGCTGGCCGGGCTGCTGATCTCCTTCGCCGCCGGCGCGGTGGCCGCCGTGGCCCTCTCCCGGATCGCGCGGCTGCACCTCCCGGCGGAGGCCGGGGAGCGGGCGGGCCCGCGGGCGGCGCTGTTCCTGCTGGTGTCGCCGTGCGCGGTGTTCCTGGCCGTCGGCTACACGGAGGCCCTGTTCCTCGCCTTCGCCCTGCCGGCCTGGCTGGCCGCCCAGCGGAACCGCTGGGCGCTCGCCGCCGTGCTGGGCGCCCTGGCCACGACCGTCCGCGTCAGCGGCCTGTTCCTCGCGGCGGCCCTCGTCGTCCGGTTCCTGGTGGCCGCGCGGGAGCACGGGCGGGAGCACGGACGGGAGCACCGGCGGTGGCGCTCGGCCGGCTGGCTGGCGTTCCCCGCCCTGCCCGCCCTGGCCTACAGCTGGTACCTCCAGGCCCACACCGGCGACTGGATGGCCTGGAAGCACGCGCAGGAGCGCGGCTGGTACCGGCAGTTCCACACGCCGTGGGAGTCCTGGCTGCACACCTGGGACGGCGCCTTCTCGCACGCCCACCCCACGAGCTACGCCGCGATGTTCCAGGCGGAGCTGCTCGCCATGGTGGTCGGGGTGCTGCTGCTGGCCTGGCTGGTGGGGCGGCGGCAGTGGCCGGAGGCGGTGTACGTCGGGCTGAGCCTGTGGGCGCTGGGCACCTCGTACTGGTACATGTCCGTCCCCCGGGCCACCCTGCTGTGGTGGCCGCTCTGGGTCACGCTCGCGGTGGCGAGCGTCCGCCGGCCGTGGGTCCGCGCCGCCTACCTGACGGTGGCGGCCCCCTTGGCGACCGTCCTCACCCTGGTCTTCGCCTCCGGCAAGTGGGCCGGCTGACCCGACGCAGACCGGCCCGTCAGTGCTCGCCGGCCACGGCGTCGCGCCCCTCGGCGGGCGCCGCCGTGCCGCCGGCCGCCTCCAGCGTCCAGCTCGCCAGCAGCCGCAGCGACTCGGCGGACGCCGACCCCGGCTCCGCGTGGTACGTCACCAGGCGCTGGTCCTGGTCCACGGGCAGCACCAGCGTCTCGCAGGCCAGGGTCAGCGGGCCGACGACGGGGTGGCGCAGCTCCTTGATCCCGAAGCACTTGTCGCGGACGTCGTGCGCGGCCCACAGCCCCCGGAACTCCGGGCTCTTCATGGACAGCTCCCCGATCAACGAGGCCAGGGCGGGGTCGTCGGGGTAGCAGCCGGCGTGCGTGCGCAGCAACGCGACGATGTCGGCCGCCTTGCCGTCCCAGTCGGCGTAGAGCTCCCGGGTCGCCGGGTCGAGGAAGACCATCCAGGCCATGTTGCGCCGCCGCGGGGGCAGGGCGGCGAAGTCGCCGAGCAGCGCGGTGTTCATCCGGTTCCAGGCGAGGATGTCCAGCCGCCGGCCGAGCACGTGCGCCGGCACGTTCTCCATCGAGTCCAGCAGGTCCTGCACGGCGGGCCGGACGCGCTGCGGCCGGTCGGCCGGGCGGCGCGGCCGGTTGCCGGGGCGGGCCAGCTTGTGCAGGTGGTGCCGTTCGGCCGCGTCCAGCCGGAGCGCGTCGGCGACGGCGTCCAGCACCGACGCCGACACGTTCTGCCCCCGGCCCTGTTCGAGCCGGGTGTAGTACGCGACGCTCACCCCCGCGACCTGGGCCAGCTCCTCGCGCCGCAGCCCGGGCACGCGCCGCCGCCCGCCGAAGGGCGTCAGCCCGACGTCCTCGGGTCGCAGCCGGGCCCGTCGGGAGCGGAGAAATTCGCTGATCTCTGTCACTTTGGTCGCCACCCGTCCACCCTAGCCAGAGCCAGGGGTTTACGGAGGGTAGTCACCGGCGTTCACCTTGTGCGGATCCCGTGGAGAGGCCCCGGCGTGTTTCGGCCATGCAGCACCCTGATGCCGACGGTCCGCGAACCCGGGGAGGGCGGCGGGGTGGAGATCAGGTCGTACCTACGACGCCTGCGTCCATGGCAGACGCTCGCCGCCGCGGTCGTCACCGCGGTCCTGGCCCTGATCGGGACCCTCATCGACTCCTCCCCCGGCGGTGGTCCCGCGGAACCGCGGGCCGACGCGTCACCCGTGGTCCGCGAGAGCACTCCGGCGCTCTCTCTCGGCATCGTCTCGGTCACCGAGCGGACGGTCGGCCCCGACACCCGCGAGGTCGAGTTCGTCGGGCGCGTGTCCGGGCTGCCGGAGCACTGGAACGTGTACGTGCTGGTGGAGAACCCCGACCCCGATCTTCCCCGGCCGGCCGGCCCCGGCTCCTCCCCCGGCCCGACGGCCCGCCCGGCCGGCGGGGGCTGGCTCGTCTCCCCTTCGGCCGCCGTGGACAAGGCGGGCCGCTGGACGGTCCGCTGGCGGGTCGCGGGGCTCCCCGCAGAGGTCACCTGGCGGGCGGTCGTGTTCGACAACGGGTGCGATCGCGGGGGACGGTGCTCCGCCGCGCCCGCGCCCCCGCGCTCTTCCTCGCACCCTCTCGCGGACGTGGGCCCCGCGGCCCAGGGCGTCCGGGCCACGGCCACCTACCGGTAGCCCCCGCCCAAGGTGGTCCTGCCAGTGGTAGGCACCGCGAACCTACGTTGAACGGGGCCCTGGCTGGCCGCCCGGCCGGCTCGCATGATCGAGGGCATGAACAGCATGACCGTCGCCGCGTACGCCGCACCGGCCCCCAAGGCCCCGCTCGTCAAGACCACCATCAACCGCCGCGCCCTGGGCGCGCACGACATCCTCATCGACATCAAGTACGCGGGCATCTGCCACTCCGACATCCACACCGTCCAGGGCGACTGGGGCGACCGCGTCTACCCGATCGTCCCCGGCCACGAGATCGCCGGCGTCGTCGCCGCGGTCGGCGCCGAGGTCACCCGGTACGCCGTCGGCGACCGCGTCGGCGTGGGCTGCTTCGTGGACTCCTGCCGCACCTGCGAGAACTGCCGGGCCGGGCTCCAGCAGTACTGCACCGGCGAGACGGGCATGATCGGCACCTACGCCGCCACCGGCCGGGACGGCGAGCAGACGCAGGGCGGCTACTCGACCCACGTCGTCGTGGACGAGGAGTACGTCCTCCGGATCCCCGACGCCATCCCGCTGGACACCGCCGCCCCGCTGCTCTGCGCCGGCGTGACCCTCTACTCCCCGCTCGCCCACTGGCAGGCAGGCCCCGGCAAGAAGGTCGCGATCGTCGGTCTGGGCGGCCTCGGCCACCTCGGGGTGCGGATCGCGGACGCGATGGGCGCCGAGGTCACCGTCCTCAGCCAGTCGCTGCGCAAGAAGGAGGACGGCCTGCGGCTGGGCGCGGACCACTACCGGGCCACCTCCGACCCGGCGACCTTCGAGGAGCTGGCCGGCACCTTCGACCTGATCGTCAACACCGTCTCGGCCGACCTGGACCTGGACGCCTACCTGGGCCTGCTGCGGCCGGGCGGCACCATGGTCCAGCTCGGCGGTCCCGAGAAGCCGCTCGCCGTCTCGCCGTTCGCCCTGATCACGCACCGCAAGTCGCTCGCCGGCTCGATGATCGGCGGCATCCCCGAGACCCAGGAGACGCTGGACTTCTGCGCCGAGCACGGCATCGCCGCCGAGGTCGAGGTGATCGAGGCCGCGCGCGTCAACGAGGCGTACGAGCGGGTGCTGGCCGGTGACGTCCGCTTCCGGTTCGTCATCGACACGGCCACCATCTGACGGCCACCGCGCACCGCGCCGAGTGGCCCCCGGAAGGACACCCGGGGGCCACTCGGCGCACGGAACGGTCAGGGCAGCTGCGCCCCCGTGTCCCGCAGGGCGCTGGTGACCGGCTGGAAGAACGTCTCGCCGCCGGACGAGCAGTTGCCGCTGCCGCCGGAGGTGATGCCGAGGGCGGAGGTCCCGGCGAAGAGGGCGCCGCCGCTGTCGCCGGGCTCGGCGCAGACGGTGGTGTCGATCAGCCCGGTGACCGTGCCCTCCGCGTAGTTCACGGTGGCGTTCAGGCCGGTGACCTGACCGCCGTGCAGCCGCGTGGTGCTGCCGCTGCGCTGCACCCGCTGGCCCACGGTGGCCTCGGCGGCGGCGGTGATGGTCTGCTGCCCGCCGTTGTAGAGGTTGACCGCGCTCGGGTGGGCGATGTTCGCGGTGTACTGGACGAGGGCGTAGTCGCGGCGCGGGAAGACGGACTTCACCACCCGGCCGATGGCGGCGCCGCCCTGCCGGTCGGACCAGGTGGACGAGATGTTGCCGCAGTGGCCCGCGGTGAGGAAGTGCGGCTGTCCGTTCTTGGTGACGTTGAAGCCCAGCGAGCAGCGGGCCCGCGAGGCGTAGATGGCGTCGCCGCCGGCGAGGGTCGGCCGGAAGGCGCCGGGGACCCGCCGGAGGGTCGCGGTGTCGCCGAGGGAGGCGACGGTCTTTTCGAGGCGCGCCAGCCGTTCGCCGCGCACGGTGCTGTCGGCCTTGACGACGACCCGGTCGGTGCGCGGGTCGACCGACCAGGCCGTGCCGGGGATGCGGGCCTGGTCGTCCAGGGTTCTCACGGCCGCGGCGAGCTGCCCGGCCGAGCGGGCGACCGTACGCGGTTCGGCGCCGGACGCCCGTACCGCCGCGGCGGTCCTGGCGTCGACGACGTTGACGACCAGTTTCCGGGCGGCGGCGTCGTAGTAGGCGCCGGCGGTGCGGTCGCCGAGGTCGTGGGTGATCCGCTCGGCGAGGGCGCCCGCCTGGGCGTCCGTCAGCGGGGTGGGGTCCGGCGGGGGTGCCGCGCCCGCGCCCTGGGCGCCGAGGGCGGTGGCGGTCATGACCGCCGCAGCGGTCGCGGCGAGGGCGGCGCGGCGCGCGCGTGTCCGTCGTGTGGTCAACTCGACCTCCTGTGAGGGGGGTGTGCCCGCCGTGGCGGCGGGCCCGGAGGCAGGTGAAGGCGTGGAGCGACGGCGGCGTCCCACCGGGGCCCGGTCGTCGCGTCCATGCCAAACGTGAGCCGAGTATCGGACCGCCGCCGTCCGCCTACAAGGTACGGCGTTCACCGACACCCCTGGGACGCAAGGGGTTTCGGTCACCCCCGACCCCTCCCCTCGGCCGCCCCACGGCCCGGCGCCCGGCCCCCCGTACCGCACCCGCACCCACCCTTCACGGAGGTCACACCCCACACCCCGAGCGGGCACCCGCCACCGGCACAGACCACGGGCACGTACCTGGCCTCCGCACACAACGGCCGTAAATCACCGCCCCTCGCCCGTACCCCCCGGAACCTCCAACTGCCCTGACCCCGCGCAACCGTTCGAGGCCCGTCGGCCTCTTCTTGGAGGGCGCGGCACCGCCGTACCCCGGGACGACGGCCGCACGGGAACCGAGGGACGCATGGGCGCGACGGGCAGGCGAACGACCGGGCCGACGAGGCCGGAGGCGCCGCCGGCGCGCCGCGCCGAACTGCTGCTGCTTGCCTTCGCGGTGCTCCTGACCCTGTCCGGCCACGCCTGCGTGGGGCTCGCCACCGCGGACCGCCTGCCGGACGACCTGCTCCCCTACGCGGCCGGGCTGTCGGCCGCCGCCGGGGCCGGGCACCTGGTGGTCCGCCGGTTCGCGCCGTACGCCGATCCGCTGATCCTGCCGCTGGCGGTGGCCCTGAGCGGGCTGGGGCTGGTCCTGCTGCGGCGCCTCGACCTCGCGTACGCCATCCGGTTCCACGCCGCCCCGACCGAGGGGAACCAGCGGCTGTGGAGCGTGATCGGCCTCGCCGTGTGCGTGGCCGTGCCCGCGCTGCTCAAGGACCACCGCCATCTGCGGCGGTACACCTACGTGCTGGTGTTCGGCGCGCTGGTGCTGCTGATGGCCCCGGCCTTCTTCGGCGCGGACACCTACGGCGCCAAGCGCTGGATCCGGCTGGGCGCGCTCTCCTTCCAGCCGGGCGAGTTCGTCAAGATCGGCATCGCCGTCTTCTTCGCCGGTTACCTGACCCAGCACAAGGACGCCCTGGCCCTGACCGGCCGCCGCGTCCTGGGCTTCCCGCTGCCCCGGGGCCGCCAGTTCGGGCCGATCGCCGCCGTGTGGCTGCTGAGCCTGCTGGTCCTCGTCTTCGAACGGGACCTGGGCACTTCACTGATCTTCTTCGGGCTGTTCGTGATCATGCTGTACGCGGCCACCGAGCGCGGCGGCTGGGTGGTGTCCGGCCTGCTGATGTTCGCCGCGGGCGCCGCGGTGGTCGGCAGCCTCGAACCGCACGTGAAGGGGCGCGTCTCCGCCTGGCTGCACCCGATGTCCTACTGGGACACGCCGCGCCCGCCCGGCATCGTCTCCGACCAGTCCGCCCAGGCCTTGTTCGGCTTCGGCAGCGGCGGCGTCCTGGGCACCGGGCTCGGTGGGGGCCACCCCGACCTCATCGGCTTCGCCGGCCGCAGCGACTTCATCCTCACCACGGTCGGCGAGGAGTTGGGCCTCGCCGGCCTGATGGCCGTGCTCCTGCTCTACGCCCTCCTCGTCGAGCGCGGCTTCCGTACGGCCCTCGGCGCCCGCGACGCGTTCGGCACCCTCCTCGCCACCGGGCTGACGGGCGCCCTCGCGCTCCAGGTGTTCGTGGTCGGCGGCGGGGTCACCGGGCTGATCCCGCTCACCGGCAAGGCCCTGCCGTTCCTCGCCGCCGGCGGCTCCTCCCAGGTCGCCACCTGGGTGCTCGTCGGCATCCTGCTCAAGATCAGCGACGCGGCCCGCCGGCCGGACCCGGACCCGGCGGCGGCCGGGGTGGACGAGCAGGAGACGCGCCTGATCCGCCGCTGACGCCAACTCCCTTTGTCGCGCGCCCTCTTGCTTCCGCACGCCCTCTTGCCACGTTGTTCAACAATCCCTATCGTCGGACACCGCACCGCCCCTCCACACCCGGCGAGGTGCCCATGCGCACGCCCCCGCACGCCACCACCCCCGCCGCGGCCCGGGCCGCGTTCCGCTCCGGCCGCGCCGAGCCCACCGCGGGCTGGGCGGACGGCCACACGCAGGCCAACCTGATCGCCGTCCCGGCGGACTGGGCCTACGACGTGCTCCTGTTCGCCCAGCGCAACCCGCGGCCCTGCCCGGTCCTCGACGTCACCGGGCCCGGCGGCGTCACCACCCCGCTCGCCCCGGGGCGCCGACCTGCGGACCGACCTGCCCAGGTACCGCGTCTGGCGCGACGGCCGGCCGGTGGCCGAGCCCACCGACGTCACCGACGTCTGGCGGGACGACCTCGTCGCGTTCCTCATCGGGTGCAGCTTCACCTTCGAGGGCGCCCTGCGCGCGGCGGGCGTACCGCTGCGCCACGTCGAGCAGGGCCGCAACGTGGCCATGTACGTGACGGGCCGTCAGTGCCGCCCGGCCGGCCGGCTCCGCGGGCCGCTCGTGGTGTCCATGCGCCCGGTCCCCGCCGGCCTGGTCGCCACCGCGCACCGGCTGACCGCCCTGATGCCCGCCGTGCACGGCGCGCCCGTGCACGCGGGCGACCCGGCCGAGCTCGGGATCGCCGACCTGGCGCGGCCGGACTTCGGCGACCCGTGCCCCCCACGAGGGGGACGTGCCCGTCTTCTGGGCCTGCGGCGTCACCCCGCAGGCCGCCCTGACGGCCTCCGCGCCGCCCTTCGCGATCACGCACGCGCCCGGGCACATGCTCGTCACGGACGTCCGGGACGAGGCGTACCGAATCCTGTGACCGCGGCCGCCCGTCAGGAGGCGAGCAGCGGCCCCGGGTCGCGGGCGAGCGCCAGGGCCAGCGCGCGGAAGATCGCGACCTCGGGGTCGGGGTCGCCCGCCCGGACGGCGAGGTGGCTGCTCTCCCACGGCGCGTCGAGCACCGGTACGTAGACGGCCCCCGGCCAGGCGTAGTACCGCGAGAAGGACCGCAGTCCGCTGCCGGCGGCCCGGCCGGTGACCACGCCGGTGACCACGTCGTGCGGGGTGAGCGCCGTCATCCCGCCGCGCCGCGCGGCCTCGCCGCCGAAGTAGAGGTAGTCGGCGAAGACGCGCGGGGTGTGGTCGGGCAGCCGGGGGAAGGGCAGCTCGGCGATGTCGGCCAGGCCCACTCCGGTGTCCCGGGCGTCGGCCAGCGGCGAGCTCTCCGGCACGGCCACGATGCGCTGCTCGGTGGTCAGCACGTCGCTGCCGATCCGTTCGTCGTCCGGGGCCGGCCGGACGAACGCCACGTCCACCCGGCCGCCGGCCAGCGCGCTGACGTGCTCGGTGTAGTCCAGCTGGAAGGTCTCGACGGGAACCTCGGGGCGGGCCCGCCGGTAGGCGTTGATCGCGGCCGGGGTGAGCTCGGCGGAGCCGTGTCCCATGATCCCCACCCGCAGCGGGCGCGCGGCCGGACGCCGCCCGGCGGCCTCCGCCGCGTCCCGTACGTCCCGGAGCGCGGCGTCCGCGAGGGCGAGCAGGGTCCGGGCGTGCGCCGCCAGCCGCTCGCCGGCCGGGGTGAGGGCGACCGGGGAGCGGTGCAGCAGCCGGGTGCCGAGGTCGGCCTCCAGCCGCCGGACGTGCTGGGTGACGGCGGGCGGGGACAGGAAGAGGCGCGCGGCGGCCCGCCCGAAGTGTCCTTCCTCCGCCACGGCCAGGAAGGACGACAGCAGACGGAGATCCATGCCCGCCAGCGTACGCGCGCCGGCGCCGTGCCCGGACCGGCGTTCACGATTCGTGAACGCGTACGGCGCGGGCCGGCCGCGGGACCGTACAACTGCCGCCATGAGCACCACCACGACCCCGTACGCCCCGGCCGCCGCGCCGCCGTCCCGCCCCCGCCACGGTCTGCGGGCGGGGTGGATGATGACGGCCTCGGGCTGGAGCGCCAACCAGTTCTCCTCCCTCCTCGGCGCCTACCGCTCGGAGCTCGGCCTCACCGAGTCCGCCGCCACCGGCCTGCTCGCCGTCTACGTCCTCGGGCTGGTCCCGGGGCTGCTGGCGGGCGGGCCGCTGGCCGACCGGCTGGGCCGCCGGCCGGTCGCGCTGGCCGCGCTGGCCGTCAACCTGGCGTCGACCGGCGTGCTGATGGCGGGGGCGGCCGCCACCTGGTGGCTGCTGCCCGGGCGGCTGCTCACCGGGCTCGGCGCGGGCGCCCTGCTGGCCGCGGGCAGCGCGTGGGTGAAGGAGCTGTCCGCGCCGCCGTTCGCCGCCGAGGCCGGCCCGGGCGCCGCGGCCCGCCGGTCCGGGCTGTTCGTCTCGGCGGGCTTCGCCTCCGGCGGCCTGGCGTCGGCGCTGATCGCCCAGTGGGCGCCGCACCCGATGGTGACGGCGTACGTGCCGCACCTGCTGCTGGCCTCGGCCGCGTGGCTGCTCGCGTGGCGGGCGCCGGAGACCCGGCGGGTACGCGCCGCGGGCCCGCCGGTCCCGTTCGCGGCGCCCGCCCGGCGGCGCTTCCGGCGGGTCGTCCTGCCGCTCGCCCCCTGGGTCTTCGCCGCCCCGACGATCGGTTTCGTCACGCTGCCCGGCCTGGTGACCGGGGTGTCGGGCTGGCACACGGTCTACGCGGGGGTGGCGACGGCGGTCGTCCCGGCGGCCGGGCTCCTGGTCCAGCAGCCGGCCCGGCTCCTGGCCGCGCGGCACCGGTCGGCCACGGCCGTGGCCGGTCTCACGGCGGTCGCCGCGGGCCTCGCCTTGGCCGTACCGGCCGCCGCCTCCGGGCACGCGGTCCTCTGCCTGGTCGCGGCGGCGGTCCTCGGCGCCGGCTACGGCCTGTGCCTGACCTTCGGGCTCACCGAGGTCGCGGCCTTGGCCCCGCCGGACCGGCTGGCCCGGCTCACCTCCCGCTTCTGGACGGCCGCCTACCTCGGCATGGCCGCCCCCTACACCGTCACCCTGCTGTCCGGTACCTTCGGCACCCCGGTTCTGCTCGGCGCCGGCTCGGTCCTCGCGGCGCTGACCTGCGGGGCGGTGGCTGCGGCCGGCCGACGGCCGTGACCCCGGCGCCTCAGGAGCAGCTGCTGCCGCCGCCGCAGCTCGACGACGAACTGCTGCTGCAACTCGACGACGAGGACGAGCAACCGCTCGACGAGCAGCTCGACCCGGAGTCGGACGAGCAGACGAACCCGCCGGTGTGCCCCGCCGAGCCGCCGAAGTCGCGGGTGGTGCCGCTGTCGCAGGAGGCGCCGACGACGAACACCGCGCCGCAGGCGTACGAGGAGGAGGGGGACGAGGAGGACGATGCCGTCCCGGAGTCGGTGGAGCTCTCCCGGACGCGGCCGTTCCGCCGCCGCCGGGAGGACACCGGCTCCCGCTCGGCCACCGCCTCGAACTCCCGGCGCAGCCCGCCCTCGGGCAGCGCGCCGGTCCCGCCGACGGCGACCACGCCCGCGGCGCCCTCCGGGTGACGGGCCGGGTCGGCCTCGTTCCAGGGAGCCGCCTGGATCCGCTCCCGCGCCGCCCGGCGTCCTTCCTTGGTGAAGGGCATCAGCGTCTTCTCCGGCCGGCACGCGAACCGCGCCACGGTACCCAGCACCACCAGGATGAGGGCCGCCACCGAGGCGGGCCGGGCCAGCGCGAAGGCGAGGACGGCCGTGAGCGGCAGCCCGGGCAGCTGGACCCACATCGCCCGGGGCCACCAGCTTCGGACGTCCGGCCGCAGCAGCACTCCCCTTTCGACCAGCGACCGGTGCAGGTCCGCCACCGCCGGGTCCTCGCGCAGGTCGCGGCGGAGCCGCCACAGCGAACGCGTCCAGTCGTTGCCGCAGTGCCGCAGGACCGCGCGTTCCATGGTGTCCCGCGAGGCGGGGCTGACGACCGTGACCCGGCCGCCGTCCACGGTGACGCGCCCGTCCTGGTGCATGGCGGTGATCACGGTGTCGGCGACGCGGCCCGCGCCGCCCGTGAGATAGGCCAGGTCGAACCGGTCGAGCCCGGCCCCGGGCGTGAGGTCACCCTGGCCCAGGTACCACAGCCGCAGCAGCCAGACCGTGGGGGCGACGACGGTCAGCACGGTCACCAGCAGCAGAAGGATCATCGGTCGCCGCCTTTCGTACGCGAGCGGGTCAGGGCCGTCGTGAGCCGGCGCAGCGGCCCGGGCCGGGTGGTCTCCTCCGTCGCGGCCGCCCACTCCGTCAGCCGGCGGGCCGGCTCGCCGGAGACCGCGGCGGTGCGCAGCAGATGGCGGGCGAAGTCCCGGGCGTCCGCGCGGTATCCGTGTTCCATGGGCCGGCCGGCGGCGTAGGCGAGGAACAGCGGCCGGTACCGGCCGCCGAGGATGCCCGTGAGTTCCGGCGCGGTCTTGGCGACGACGCGGAGGCGCTTGGCCAGCAGGACGTCGCGCTGCACCGCCAGCCGGTCCGGGTCGAAGCCGGGCGGCGGCGGGGTGCCCTCGACGAGGGCGGAGAGCAGGTCGTGCTGGGCGCGGGCGAGCCGCCGACGGGCGGCGTCGAGGTCATCCGGCACGGCAGGCCGTCCGGGCGGTCACGGCGCGGACGGCGTCGAGTTCGGCGGCCAGGCCGTCCGCCGAGGGGAAGTCGTCGTCCCGTTCCAGCAGCACGCCGGGCGGGGTGACGCGGGAGCACAGGTCGGCGAGGACCTCGAGAACGGGCGGGCCGACGGGGTGGGCGTGGGTGTCGTGCCACACGCCGTCGCGTTCGTGGCCGCCGGCCACGTGGACATAGGCGATGGCCTCCACCGGCAGCTCGTCGAGCGCGCGGGCGGGGTCCTCGCCGCGGTTGACGTGGTTGGTGTGCAGGTTGGCGACGTCGACGAGGAGCCGGACCCCGGTCCGCTCGACGAGCTCGGCGAGGAACGCGCCCTCGGTGAACTCCTCGTCGGGCCAGGACAGATAACCGGCGATGTTCTCCAGCGCGAGCGGGACCGGCAGGGCCTCCTGGGCCAGCCGGACGTTGGCGCAGAGGACGTCGAGGGCGTCGCGGGTGCGCGGGACGGGCAGCAGGTGCCCGGCCTCCAGGCGGTGCGACGGGAGGAGCCCGCCGCCGGAGCGCACGAAGGCGATGTGCTCGCTCACCAGCGGCGAGCCGAGGGCCTCCGCGAGGTCGGCGAGGGCGGCGAGCCGGGCGAGGTCGGGCCGCTCGGCGCCGCCCAGGCCGAGCGAGACGCCGTGCGGTACGACCGGCAGGCCGCGGGTGCGCAGCCGGCGCAGCGGCTCGGGCAGGTGGCCGGGGCACAGGTTCTCGGCCACCACCTCGACCCAGTCGACACCCGGCAGCTCCGCGATGTCGTCCGCGATCTCCGGCCGCCAGCCGATCCCCGTCCCCAGCGTCCCCGGAGCCTCCGTGATCCCCGGGCCACCCATGGCCCTTGGGACATCCATGGCCCCCGGGATACCCATGGCTCCCGGGACATCCGTGACCCCCGGGGCATGCCTGATCCCCACAACATCCATGATCCCCACCCCCAAGCGCCCGGGGCCTTAGGACCCCGGGTGATTCCGCCCGCTCACCTTATAAATCGTCGGGCGGAACGCGAGGGGGCCATGGAGTGATCCAGATCACCCCACGGGCACGGGGGCCAGCAGGTCGGGGTGGTGGCGCCGGGCGACGCCCGGGTGGGCCCGGAGCCAGCCCTTGATCTCGTTGCGGCCGTACTCGGCGAACAGCGGGTTGGTCGTGTCCTGCGTGACGCCGGGGGCGCGGTGCGCGTGCGGGAAGGGTACGGGCTCGATGCGGGCGTCCAGCCGCGGGTTGTAGAAGAAGGGCACGGAGTAGCGCTCACGGGCGCCGGGCGGGCTGACGACGCGGTGGTTGGTGGCCTTGAGGTAGCCGTTGGTGGCCACTTCCAGGAGCTCCCCGAGGTTGACGACGAAGGCGCCGGGCAGCGGCGGGACGTCGAGGAAGTCCCCGTCGGGGCCCTCCACTTGGAGCCCGCCGACCTCGTCCTGGAGGAGCAGGGTGAGGAAGCCGTAGTCCTTGTGCGCGCCGACGCCCTGGCCGGAGCCGTCGGGGGCGCTGCCGGGGTAGCGGACGAGCTTGAGGTGCAGGTGGGGACGGTCGGCGAAGGCGTCGTCGTAGAAGTCGGCGGGGGCGCCGATGGCGGTGAGGAGCTCGTGCAGCAGCCGCTCGGCCACCGCGCTGAGGCGGTCGATCCAGTGCAGGGCGGCGGTGCGCAGCTCGGGGAGGGCGGCGGGCCACTGGTTGGGGCCGTCCAGCCACCAGTAGCCGGGCTCGTCGGCGGCGGGGACGCGCGGGGCGCGCTCGGCCCCGATGTCGAGCTGGTCCCGCCAGTCCCGGCTGCCGCCGGTGCGCTCGTCGCCGATGCGTGTGTAGCCGCGGAAGTGGGGGGAGTTGAGGTTGCTGATGGCGAGCCGGTCGGCCTCCGGCAGGGCGAAGAACTCGCGCATGGTGCGCAGCAGGGCGGCGGTCTCGTCGTCGCCGATGCCGTGGCCCGTCAGGTGGAAGAAGCCGACGTCCCGGGCGGCGGAGTGCAGCGCCTCGTGGAGGCGGGCGCGGTCCTCGGGGGTGCCGGAGGCGGCGGAGAGGTCGATGACGGGGAGCTTGTCGTTCATGAGATGTCCACAGCGTGAGGGCCCGGGTACGCCCGGGGGCCCCGCGCACCCCGCACCGCCGCCCGGATACGGGCAGGGCGGAGCGGGGCGCGCGCGGTCGGAGCGGGTGAGTGCCCGGTGCGAAGTGCGAGCGGTACGAAAAGCGATACGAAAAACGCGCGAGATCAGCGCGGAGAGCGCCCCGGCCCGGTCGAGAAGGACGGGCGGCGGCGGGCGCGGGTCAGCCGGAGAGGCGACAGGACATGCTCGTGACGCGCAGGAAGTCCACGTGGCGTCGCTTTACAAGCAGATTCACACGAACGAGGGTATACGACCACCGGCCGGTCCGCGGTGTCCCCCTCGTCACACCCGTCGGCCGACACGGAAAGTGATCGCGGGCGCGGACCGCCCCGAGGGCCGGGAAACGTACGGCAGGCCCGCCCGGCGCGTCGCGTGGGGGCGCCGTCCGAGCGGGCCGACGGCCGGAAGACCCGCCGCGCACCGCACGCTACCAGCCGGACGCACAGCGTCCGGACGGCTTCACCCACAGGCGTCCCCCGGTGACCGGACACGCGGGCGGAGCCCCCGACCGGGTGAGCACGCGGCCGCCGCCGGTTCCGCTCCCGGTAGGCCGAAAGACGGCAATGGGGCGAACGAGTGAAATGCCGGAACTTCCCCAAAAGGTCACAGTTACTCAGTTCGCTTCCCAGCGGGAAAGAACCTCTTCGATCGAAAGGCATAGACGTGCTCAAGAAGGCAATCGCCACGGCCGCGGTCACGGCATCCGCAATCGGCGTCATGGCCACTCCCGCGATGGCAGTCGGCGCCGACGAGCAGGACACCGCCAACGCGAACGGCGCCAAGGTCGGTTACGGCAACACCCACACCGGTGGCAAGGAAAGCCCGCAGATGAGCCTGATCCAGGGCTCGCTCAACAAGCTCTGCCTCGGCTTCGGCAGGGTCAACGTCCAGAACATCGTGGCCCTGATCAACATCGGCCTCCAGGACATCCCGATCCTGTCGTCGGAGCAGGAGCAGGTGTGCGCCGACAACTCGACGATCAGCGACGGCGACGACCCGCTGTCGCACATCCTCGACGAACTGCCGATCCTGTCGGGCAACGGCTCCGCCAACGGCGGCTACGACAAGGGTGGCTACCACAAGGGCTGACGAAAGCCCCGCGGTCCCAGGGGATTCCCCCCGGTCCGGCACTCGTGCCGGGCCGGGGGGATTCTTTTTTTCGTGCCCCCGGCCGGGGGCACGCCTATTTCCGGTCCGGCCGCGGTTCCCCCTCCGCCGGGCGGACGGGAATTCCCGGGCCCTGGCCCCTTGACGCAACTCTGGTCCAGTCCAACGATGTTCAGCGCGCAACCGCCCCCACCCCGTGCACCACTCAGCCACCGGGAGTATCCGTTGAGACGACGCCAGCCCTTCCGCGCCGTGGTGGCCGCGCTGGCCACCGCGCTCGCCGGCGCGGGACTCGCACTCGGCGGCGCCGGCACGGCGACCGCCGCCCCCGCCGCCGTCCCCTTACCCCCACGGGTCTTCGCGCCCTACTTCGAGACGTACGGCTCCGACAGCCCGGCCGCGCTCGCCGAGAAGTCGGGAGCCAAGCACCTCACCCTCGCCTTCCTCCAGACCGAGGCCAAGGGGTCCTGCACGCCCTACTGGAACGGCGACACCGGCAAGCCGGTGGACCCGTCGGTCTTCGGCTCCGACATCACGGCCATCCGCGCCCGCGGCGGGGACGTCATACCGTCCTTCGGCGGGTACGCGGCCGACAACGGCGGCACCGAACTCGCCGACAGCTGTACCGACGTCGACCGCATAGCCGAGGCGTTCGAAAAGGTGATCACCACCTACGACGTCACCCGGCTCGACCTCGACATCGAGGACAACTCGCTGACCAACACCGCCGGGATCGACCGCCGCAACAAGGCGATCAAGAAGGTCCAGGACTGGGCCGCCGCCAACGGTCGGACCGTGCAGATCGCCTACACCCTGCCGACCACCACCCGGGGCCTCGCGGACAGCGGACTCGCCGTCCTCCGCAACGCCGTCGACAACGGCGCCCGGGTGGACGTCGTCAACATCATGACGTTCGACTACTACGACGGGGCGCAGCACGACATGGCCGCCGACACCGTCACCGCCGCCGAGGGCCTGCACACCCAACTCGGCGCCCTGTACCCGGGGAAGAGCGACGCCCAGCGGTGGGCGATGGTCGGCGTCACCGAGATGCCGGGCATCGACGACTACGGGCCGGCCGAGACGTTCACCACCCAGGACGCGGTCAAGGTCTACGACTGGGCCGTCGGCAAGGGCATCAACACCCTCTCGTTCTGGGCGCTCCAGCGCGACAACGGCGGCTGCCCCGGTACCAAGGGTTCCGACACGTGCTCGGGGATCGTCCAGGACACCTGGTACTTCACCCACACCTTCGCGCCGTTCACCGGCGGCGGGTCGACGGAGCAGGACTTCTCGATCGCCGTCTCACCCGGTGCCGCCTCCGTCCCGCCGGGCGGTACCGCCGGCGCGACCGTGGCCACGCGCGCGGTGTCCGGGCCCGCGCAGACCGTGCGACTCGCGGCGAGCGGTCTGCCGAAGGGCGTGACGGCGGAGTTCAGCCCGTCGTCGGTGACCGCCGGCGAGTCGGCGCGGCTCACGTTCACCGTCGCCAAGGACGCGGCGCCCGGCACCTACCCGTTGACGGTGACCGGCACCGCGCCCTCCGGGAGTCACACGGCAGCGTTCGCCCTGACCGTCACCGGCGGCGGCACGCCGGGCCGGGTGGTCAACGGCGACTTCGAGTCGGGCGGCACCGGGCCGTGGACGTGCGACGGCGGCGCCTCGGTGGTCAAGAGCCCGGTGCACGGCGGCTCTTACGCGCTGCGGACCGCGCCGGCGGGCGGCGGGACCGGCGAGTGCCGGCAGACCCTGACCCTCTCCCCCGCCACCTCGTACACGCTCACCGGCTGGGTGCGGGGCGACTACGCGTTCCTCGGCGTCTCCGGCGGGGCGAACGCGAGCCGCTGGGCGTCCGCCGGCGACTGGACCCGGCTGTCCGTTCCCTTCACGACCGACTCCACCGGGCGGGTGACGGTCTACGTACACGGCTGGTTCGGGCAGGGTGCCGTCCTCGCGGACGACATCGCGCTCGGCTGACGCGTCGTCCGGTACGCGGGGCCCGCCGG
The DNA here is from genome assembly GCF_020037025.1 of Streptomyces huiliensis. Taxonomy (GTDB): domain Bacteria; phylum Actinomycetota; class Actinomycetes; order Streptomycetales; family Streptomycetaceae; genus Streptomyces; species Streptomyces huiliensis. The sequence continues at coordinate 24,503 of NZ_JAIQLH010000121.1, forward strand.
ACGGCCGGCGGGCCCCGTGCCGTTCCCCTGAGGGCGCACCGTTCTCCGGTGGGGCGCGCGGGACGATGTGGGGTCTCGCGGCGCGGTGGCCCACGCCCGCGCGGAGGCGGCCGCGACACCTATGGAGTCGGTCAAGGCACCCGTCGGCCGGTCCGGATCGTCTACAGTCGCGTAGGGGGTGCCTGATGGATCTCCGCGGCGTCGCGACGCCCGGCACGTGCTCTCGCCGCACCGGACGCCGCTCCTTCCCCACGGAGATCCATCAGACACCCCCTAGACCGTCCACCTCCGGTGGACCGTCCACCGCTGTGGAGACGTCCGGCCCGTACCGTCGTCGCGGGCGGGCCACCGCCCTCGACCGCCGGAGGCCGCTCAGCCGTGTTGCTCGCGCCCGCTCCGCCCGCCGCCCTCGCCGTCGACCTCCTCGACGCCTCCTCCCTGCTGTCGTCCTTCGGGGCGGTCGGGGTGGCGGTCGTCCTGTTCGCCGAGACCGGCCTGCTGGTCGGCTTCTTCCTGCCCGGGGACTCCCTGCTGTTCACCGCCGGCCTGCTCTGCCGGCCCGGGACACGCTCCGGGCCGCACCTGGACCTCGCCGAGGTGCTGGTGTGCGCGGCGGCCGGGGCGCTGGCCGGGGCGCAGTGCGGCTATCTGATCGGGCGGCGCGGCGGGCGGCCGCTGCTGGCCCGCTCCCGCAACCGGCGGCTGCTCGACGGCGCGGCGCGGGCCGAGGAGCTGCTCGGCCGGTACGGACACGCCCGGGCGGTCGTGCTGGCCCGGTTCGTCCCCGTGGTGCGCACCGTGCTCAACCCGCTGGCCGGCGCCCTCGCGGTGCCGCGGCGGACGTTCCTGGCGTGGCAGGTGGCGGGCGGGCTGCTGTGGACCGCCGGGCTGGTGCTGGCCGGGTACGCGCTGGGGTCGGTCGTGCCGGACGTCGACCGGTACCTGCTGCCGCTGGTGGCGGCGGTGGTGGTGCTCTCGCTGCTGCCGTTCGCCGTGGAGCTGCTGCGCGCCCGCCGCCGGGCGGCGGCCGGCCGGCGCGGCGGCGACGGGCGCGGGTAGGCGGGTGGGAGCGGACGGACGGCGGGAGCCACTACGGGGAGGGGGGACATGACGGTCACTCCACTGGCCTTCGACGGATCCGGGATCGACGGCGGCCTCTACACGGCCGTCACCCGGGCGGCACGTGAGGCCCCCTGGCTGCTCAACGACACCGCCTCCGCCTGGTCGGCGCTGGGTCTCGCGGCGTTCGCGGCGCTGATGACGGCGGCCTGGTGGCGGGCGCGCCGGGCGGACGCGCCGGTGATGGCGCGGGCGCTGGCCGTGCCGCTGATCGTGGCGCTGGCGTACGGCGTGAGCCTCGCGCTCAAGGAGCTGGTGCGGGAGGACCGGCCGTGCCGGTCGCTGCCCGGCCGCTTCGCGCTGGAGGCGTGTCCCGCGCCGGGCGACTGGTCGTTCCCCAGCGACCACGCGGTCGTCGCCTTCGCCGCGGCGGCGGCGCTCTGGGTCGTGGACCGGGTGCTGGCGGCGGGCGCCGTCCCGGCCGCGGTGGTGATGGCCGCCTCGCGGGTCTGGGTGGGCGTCCACTACCCGCACGACGTGGCGGCGGGCGCCCTGGTCGGCGTCGCCCTGGCCGCGCCGCTGACCGTGTCGGCCGCGCGGGGCGCGCCCTGGGTGGCGCGGGCGCGCAGGGGGCCGCTGCGCGCCCTGCTGTTGTCGTCCGCGTGACGGGCCTCCGCGTGACAGGCTTGGTGCCGCGTCAGCACTGGAGGGGGTACGGGACCTGTTCGGTGGTGGGGCCGGTGTTGCGGCACATCTGGTAGCCCTGTTCGCGGAGGTCGCTGATGATGCCGGGGAGGGCGTCGGGGAAGCTGCTGAAGAGGTGGCCGAGGATGACCCCGTTGTTCTTCTCCTCCGGGGTGGCCTCGCGGACGGTGGTCCGGATGGCCTCGGCGTCCCGGAACGCGCCGTCGGACTGCTGCCAGTCGTAGGTGTCGATCGTCCAGTTGCAGACGCGCTGCCCGAGGCCGGCGGCGACCTCCGTCTCGCGCGGGCCGACGTCGCCGTAGGGCGGGCGCAGGAAGTTGCCGGGGAGCCCGTTGCGCAGCTCGTCCTGGAGCTCCTGGTCCGTCAGCCGGGTGAGCTGACGGTGCGACCAGGTGTGGCTGCCGACCCAGTGGCCCTGCTGCCGGAGGGTGGTCGTGATCTGCGGGTACTGGGAGGCGTACTTGTTGATGAGGAAGAACGCGGCGCGGACGCCCTGCGCCTGGAGCTGGGCGCCGATGCGGGTGGCGCGTTCGGGGTCGCTGTAGGCCCAGTCGTCGAGGGAGAGGAGCACCCGGCCGGAGGTGTTGCCGCAGCGTTCCCGGTCGTAGCCGGCCGCGGGGTCGGGGACCAGGGCCTGGGCCTGCCGGCCGCCTGCCGGGTGGTGGTCGGCGCCCTCGGGGGCGCCCTGGCCCACCGGCCGGTCGTGCGCGGCGGCGGGACGCGTGCCGCAGGTGCCCATGGCCGTGCCGTGCCGGTGGTCGTCGTGCGCGCCGCCCGGCCTGGCCTGGGGCTCGCACTCCGGGCGGTCGTCCACCGCGTTCACCGCGAAGGCCGATCCTGCCACCAGCACGGCCGCGGCGGCGGCCGTCTTCAGCGGCACCCTCTTGCGGCGCCGGTGGCGTCCGCGGCCGCGCCGGAGGACGCCACGGATTTCCGACATGCTGACTCCTCAACGGTGCGGCCCGGCGGCGGGCGGCCGGTCCGGCACCTCACGCCCGGTGCCCGCGGGCGCGGCGAAGCCCGCCCCGGGGACAGGCACCCGAGCTGGATCGGTGATCTTGGCTCCAGCCTCAGGGCAGGTATCCGGTCCCGCAACCGATGGGTCCGCCGTCCGGTCCGTCCGGGGCGCGGGAGCCGTCGCGGCCTCAGGTCCGGGCGGGCGGACGGGGATTCGGGGGCCGGTCCCGGAGGGATCCGCGAGCGCGGCGACCAGTTCCGATCGTCGCGGCGGGCAGGTCACGTCCGATATCGACCATCGCCGACCCCCGCCGACCGGCGGAGACCGCCGGGCCGGAGGCCGGTGGCGGACCGGCCGCCACACCCCGTCCGCTTCCCCCGAACGGCCCCCTTCCGAGGTGAAATACGGAAGAATCCGGCCGAGGATCCAGGCGACGGACGGCGGGCCACCCGGGCGCCGTCGCCCCCCACCCCTTACGCCGGCGGAGGAGCCCAACATGCAGAGGCCGGAACGGGAACGCGCGGAGTCGGCCGCCCGGCAGGAGGCCGCGCGGCTCACCGCGCTCGGGGTGCAGGCCGTCGCGCTCACCTGGGTGGACAACGCCGGCATCACCCGCGTCAAGGCCGTCCCCACCGCCCGGCTCGCGCACGCGGCGCGGTGGGGTGTCGGGATGTCGCCCGTCTTCGACGTCTACCTCACCGACGACTCCAGCGTCACCAGCCCCCACATCGGCGGCCCCGACGGCGATCTGCGCCTCTTCCCCGACCTCGACCGGCTGACCGTGCTGGCCGCCCAGCGCGGCTGGGCCTGGGCGCCCGTCGACCGGTTCGAGCAGGACGGGCGCCCGTACGCGGCCTGCCAGCGGCGGTTCGCCCGCCGGATGGCCGCGCGGGCGGCCGAGCGGGGGTTGCGGCTGCGGATGGGGTTCGAGACCGAGTGGGTGGTCGCCGGCCGCGCCGGGCCGGGCTCCGGCGGCCCGCCGCCCGGCGCGGGGCCGGCGTACGGCATGGCCCGGGTGGTCGAGCTGTCCGACTACCTCCGGGACGTGCTGGACGCGCTCACCGCCCAGCGCGTCGAGGTGCTCCAGCTCCATCCGGAGTACACGCCCGGCCAGTTCGAGGTGTCCGTGGCCCCCGCCGATCCCGTCGGCGCGGCCGACCTGGCGGTGCTCGTCCGGGAGACGGTCCGCGCGGTGTCCCTCGCGCACGGGTTCGACGCGCTGTTCGGGCCCGTCGTCGCCCCCGACACCGTCGGCAACGGCGCGCACCTGCACCTGAGCCTGCTGCGCGAGGAACGCGACCTGTGCCGGGGCGGCGACGGCCCCTGCGGGATGACGGCGGAGTGCGCGGCGTTCCTCGCCGGCGTGCTCCGCGAACTCCCCGCGCTGCTGGCCCTGGGCGCCCCCTCCCCCGCCAGCCACCTCCGGCTGCGTCCCTCGCACTGGGCCGGGGCGTACGCCTGCTGGGGGCCGGAGAACCGGGAGGCCGCCCTGCGGTTCGTCCCGGGGCCGCCGGAGGCCGAGGACCAGGCCAACGCCGAGGTGAAGTGCTTCGACGGCGCCGCCAACCCGTACCTCGTGACCGGCGCGGTGATCGCCGCCGGGCTCGCCGGGATCGCGGCCGGGGCGACGCTGCCGCCGCCGGTCGCGGGCGATCCGGCGCTCGGCGGCGGGCACGAGCGGCTGCCGGACTCGCCGGCCGCCGCGCTGGACCGCTTCACCCGCTCCGAGGTGCTCCGCGAGGCGCTCGGCGACCCCCTCTTCGGAGCCGTCGCCGCCGTCCGCCGCGGCGAGATCGAGCGGTACGAAGGGGCGACGGCCGAGGAGCTCCCCGCGGCGACCAGGGGGCGGTACTGACATGAGCACCGCCGTTCCGCCGCTCGCCCTGCCCGCCCTGGTCGATCACCACTGCCACGGTGTGGCCCGGTCCGACCTCGGCCCGGACGCGTTCGTCTCCTTCCTCAGCGAGTCGGACGCGCCCGCCGCGCCCGGCACCAGCTTCTTCGACAGCCAGCTCGGCTACGCCGTCCGCCGCTGGTGCCCGCCGCTGCTGGGCCTCGACCCGCACTGCGCGCCCGCCGAGTACCTGGAGCGACGGCGCGAGCTGGGCCCGGCGGAGGCGGCCCGGCGGCTGCTCGGCGCCACCGGGATCACGGACTACGTGGTGGACACCGGCATCCCCGGCGATCTGACGTCCCCTCAGGAGCTGGCCCGCATGGGCGGTGCCGTCTGGCACGAGGTGGTGCGCCTCGAGCGGCTGGCCGAGCACGTCGCCGACACGGCGGACGGCCCGGCGGGCTTCCTCACCGGCCTCGCCGACGCGGTGGAGGCGGCCGCCGGTCGGGCCGTCGCCTTCAAGTCGGTGGCCGCGTACCGCTACGGGCTGGACTTCGAGCCCAACCCGCCCGGCCGGACGGAGGTGCGCCTGGCGGCCGACCGGTGGCTGGCCCACCGGGCCCCGGGCGGCCGGGTGTCCGACCCGGTGCTCCTCCGCCACCTGCTGTGGTCCGCGGCCGAGACGGGCCTGCCGCTCCAGTTGCACACCGGCTTCGGCGACCCGGACCTGCGCCTGCACCGCTGCGACCCGTCCCTGCTCACCGACTTCGCCCGGGCCGTCCGCCCCACGGGCTCCGCCCTGGTGCTGCTCCACTGCTACCCGTACCACCGCGGCGCGGCCTACCTCGCCCACGCCTTCCCGCACGTCTACGCCGACCTCGGACTGGCCCTGTCGTACAGCGGCGCCCGGGCCGAGGCGGTCCTCGCGGAGGCCCTGGAGCTGGCCCCCTTCGGCAAGTTGATGTTCTCGACCGACGCGTACGGCCTCCCCGAGCTGTACGTGGTGGGCGCCGCCCTGTTCCGGCGCGGCCTGGACCGGCTGCTGGCCGGCTGGGTGGGCGACGGCGCCTGGTCGGCGTCGGACGCGGCGCGGGTGGCGGAACTGATCGGCGCGGGGAACGCTCGGCGGGTGTACGGGCTGGGGCGGTCGGGCTCTCCGCCCGCGCACTGAGCCCCGGCGGCCGGGGTGGCGGGTCCCGGCGCACCGTCGGCCCACACCCCGGGGCCGGCCGGCCGTCGCCGGGGCGCGAGGCCGGTGGGCGCGGGGAGCACGCCGCGGGGCCCGGGACGGTGGACGGCCCGGCCAGGCGCCGAGTCCGGTCCGCCGCCGCCGGGGCGAGTCCGGTGCCGCCCGGACGTCGTCCGGCGAGCAGGAGCAGCGCCCCCGCGACGGCGACGCCGGCCGCCGTCCAGAACGAGACGGTGTAGCCGTGGGCGGCGGGGACGGTGCTGTGCGACACGGTCCGCGAGGCCAGGATGGCCGCGGCGAGCTGGCTGCCGACGGCGCCGCCGACGGTTCGGGCGACGGTAAGGGACAGGTGAGTTCGAGCCCATGCGAACATCGTTCGCGTTAGGCAAGGCTAAGTTAAGTAGATGTCGCCCGCAAGCAGTCGCGACCTCGGGACCGTCACCCTCCGCTGTGTAAGGTGACGGTGTGACATCACCAGCCCCCGGCCGACGGCGTCCGCTCTCCCGGGCCCTGATCGTCGCCACCGCGCGCCGCATCGCCGACAAGGACGGCCTCGGCGCCCTGACGGTCCGTCAGGTCGCGCAACGGCTCGGCACCGGCCAGGCGTCCCTGTACCGGCACATCACCGACCGGGGCCAGCTGCTGGCCCTGCTGGCCGAGGACGTGGCCGTCCGGCTGCCGCGCCAGGGCGACGAAGGCGGACCCCGGGAACGTCTCCGGGAGCACTGGCTGGCGGCCCACGACCACCTGGCCCGGCACCCCTGGGCCGCCCGGATCATCGCCGACGGCGAGCACGCGGTCGACGCCGCCGCGCCGTTCGCCGACGGCGCCCTCGCGGCCCTCGCCGCGGCGGGGCTCCCGCCGGACGACGCCGCCCGCGCCTACCGCGTCCTGTGGAACCTGCTCCTCGGCCACCTCCTCAACGCACACCCCACCGGCCACACCAGCGGTGCGCACCGCCCGGCGGCCGACGACCCCCGCGCCGACTTCTCCTGGGCGCTGTCGCGGCTGCTCGACGGGATGCTCGGCGGGGTGCTCGACGGCCGGCGGGTGTGACGGGGACGCATACGCGGCCGACGGCACTCGGGCCGTGGTGTGTCAGGTCCGCGGGCGCCCGCCGGACCGCCCCGGCGCGCGAAAACCGCACATCTGCGCCCAGGGTGGCACCCGTGCCGTATCCGGCCGGGTGCCGCGTCGTTGTTCCGGCAGGCACACGCCTCGTGACACGCCGGACGGTCCCGGCGGCCGGGGAGGGCCCGGAAGCACGGAAGGCCGGAACATTGCGCATCGACATCATCACCGCGGGCACGACGGGGTCCGTCATCCCGTACACCGGCCTCGGGCACCGGCTCGTCGCCGAAGGGCACGAGGTGGAGCTCGTCACCCACGCGAAATTCGCCGACACGGTGACCTGTTGCGGACTCCGCACCCGGCCCCTGGAGCCGGATCCGTTCGAGGAGCTGCTCGCCGCCCACAACACGTTCCAGGGCGCCCGACGTTCACCGCGCGCGCTGCGCGACCTCGCTCGCGCCACCGAACAGGCCGCCGTGCGGCTGGTGGACGGGATGCTCACGGCCGTCGACCCCAAGGCCGACCTCGTCCTGCTGTCCACCCTGGCCGCGCCCATCGGCCGGGTGGTGGCCCGCTACCACCGGGTGCGCAGCATGGGCGTCTTCCTCCAACCCGACGCCCCCACCTCGGCGTTCCCCCCCTGCGTGCTGCCCTGGCAGCCGCCCGGGTACGCCAACCGGCTGCGGGCGCGGGCGGTCAACGCCGTGACCGACGCCCTCTACGCGGCGGCCAACCGGCGGCTGCACGCGCGGCTCGGCCTGACCTGCCGGAGCGTCCATCTGCTGCGCCGGGAGCGGGAGAAGAGCCGCTGGCCGATCTGGCACGGCTACAGCCGGGCGGTCGTCCCCCGGCCGCCGGACTGGCGTCCCGGGCTGCGGGTGGCCGGTTACTGGTGGCCGCACGAGTGCCCGTCCTGGCAACCCCCCTCCCTGATCACGGACTTCCTCGACGCCGGTCCCCCGCCGGTGTTCGTGGGGTTCGGCAGCATGATGCCCGGCGATCCGGAGCGGCTCGGGGACGTCACGGCCCGCGCCCTGCGCAAGGCCGGGCTGCGCGGCGTCGTGCAGGCCGGCTGGGCCGGGCTCTCCGTGGCCGGCGACGACGTGATCACGGTCGGGCCGCTGCCGCACGGCTGGCTGCTCCCCCGGACGGCCGCCGTGGTGCACCACGCGGGCGCCGGGACGACGGCGGCCGGGCTGCGGGCCGGCGTACCGGCCGTCCCGGTGCCCCACCTGACCGACCAGCCCTGGTGGGCGTCGCGCCTGGTGCGGCTGGGCGTCAGCCCGGGGGCGCTGCCGCTGTCCGGGCTGACGGCCGGGGGGCTGGCGGACGCGCTCTCCCGCGCGACCGGCGAACCCCGGTTCGCCGCGCGGGCGTCGGAGCTGGCGGGGCGGCTGGCCCGGGAGGACGGCGCGGGCGCGGTGGCGCGGGCGGTGGCGGCGATGGCGCCGTGAGGGGGGCGACGGCCGTACGGGACTGCGTGCCCATGCCCCCGCTCGACGCCTGGCTGCACCGGCACCAGAGCAGCGGGGCCGTCTGCATGACCGTGGCGCTGCTCGCCCGTTTCGCGGGGCCCGCGCCCACGCCGGACGGGCTCCGGTCGCTCGTGGAGAAGCGCTGGTCGGGTTACGACCGGCTGCGGCTCACCGTCGGCGGCGCGGCGCATCCGGCGTGGCCGCGGTGGACGTCCGGGGTGTGGCCGGACCCGGTCCGGCACGTCGTGGGGCCGGAAGAAGGCGCGCAGGACGGCCCGGCCGAGGAGCGCGTCGCCCGGCTGCTGGCCCGGCCGCTCGGCCCCGAGCGGCCGCCGTGGCGGCTGCACCTGCTGCCCGGGGCGGGCGGCGAGGACGGGTTCGCGCTGCTGCTCCGCGCCCACCACGCCCTCCTCGACGGCCGGTCGCTGCTCGCCCTCGTCCGGGACCTGCTCGACGGCCCGGTCGGTCCGGTCCCCCCGCCCGCGTACGGAACCGTCGGCCCCGCGCGCCGCCGGCGCCTGCACGCCCTCTCCGACCTGCTGCCCCGGGCGCGTCCGCTGCCGTTCCACGGGCCGGTGGACACCCACCGGGCCGTCGCCTGGCGACGCGTCACCGGCGCGGAGCTGGACGCCGCCCGGAACGCGCTGCCCTCGGGGCGCGCGTCCGCCAACGCCGTCTTCCTGGCGGGCGCGGCCGGGGCGCTGCGGGCGGCGGAGGCGACCGGGCGGCTGCCGTCGCTGCCGGGCGTCTGCGCGATGGTGCCCGTGGACGTCCGGCCGCCCGGGGAGGCCGCGGTGCTCGGCAACCACTACGCGACGGTCCGCGTCCCGCTGCCGGTGGCCGGCGGGCCGCGGCGGCGGCTGGCCGCGACCGACGGCTTCACCCGGCGGGCGGCGCTACGCGAACGGGCCCGGGCGCAGGCGCTCGCGGTCGCGGCGGCGCCGCGGCGGCACGGCCCGGTCACCGACGCGCTCGGCCGCTACGTGGACTCGCCGCTGTACGCGTCGGTCCTGTGCAGCAGCCTGGCGGAGCGGTCGGGGCCGCTGGCCCTGGGCGCGGCCGGGCTGACGGGGCTTTCGCTGCTGCCGCCGCTGAGCCCGGGGCATCCGCTGGCGCTGACCATGACGCGGGACACGGCGGGTGCCACGCTGGCCGTGATCACCGACCACGGCCGCCGCGCGCTCGCCGGACGGCTCGCCGCCCTCCTCCGGGACGAGATCCGCGGACTGGGCCGGTGACCGGCCGGGTCGTACCGGCCATGGGACGCCCGTCAGGAGTAACGTCCTCCCATCGGCTCTCGTTCCTCTGGTGAAGACACCCATTGCACTGGTGATGGCACCCACGAGATCCCGGCCGCGCGGGTCGCGGGGACGTTCCCGACGCGCGGCGACGATCGTGAAACGGAGACCGGCTCTGATGACGCCTACCGCACTCTCGGAAGAGGTCATTCCGCTTACATACGGCGGTTTCGGGTACAGCGGCCGGATCGTCCACCACCCGGAGCCGAGGATGGCGCCCATCGTCCTGGTCGGCGGCGCCTTCCAGCACCAGGGCGGCTGGGGCAGGCTGGAGCGGAGGCTCCTGGAGGCCGCCAGCGTCATCACCGTGGACCTGCCGGGCTGGGGCACCTCCGACCGCCTGCCGGCCCACCACGGCATCGACTTCCTCGCCGGCGCCCTCGACGGGCTCCTCTCGAAGATCGCTCCCTATCCGGTCAACATGGTGGGCGCCTCCTACGGGAGCGCGGTGGCCCACGAGTGGGTGCGCCGGAACCCCGGGCGGGCCGAGCGGCTGGCCCTGGTGGGCACCATGTCCCGGCTGACGGACCACGTGCGGGCCAAGGTGGAGCTCACCATCCGGATGCTGGACCGGGGCAGCCACGCGGAGTTCGTGGACCAGGTCATCGGCACCATGGTGTGCCGGGACCCCCGGATCACGGTCGCCCGTCGGCCGGCCGTGATCCGCTGCCTCACCCAGGCCCTGAACCAGCTGACCGCCGAGGGGATGGACAAGTACCGGGAGAACTCACGGCGGTTGCTGGCCCACGCCGAGCCGCCCGGCGGCCCGGCGGTGGAGGTCCCGGTGCTGGTGACGACGGGTGAGCACGACCCGCTGACCACGCCGGCGCTCAGCCGCGAGGTGTCCGCCCGGTGCGCGGACGCCCGGTTCACCGCCTTCAAGGACGCGGACCACCTCGTGCACCTGGAGCGTCCCACGGAGATCGTCGACCTGCTGCTGCGCTTCTTCGGCGGGGAGCCGCTGACCGGCCTGGACTACTGCCACCCGGTGGAGCACCTCGGGCACCGGAGCCGGGCCTCCGGAGCGTGGGCCCCGCTCCCCGCGCCCCGGGCCGGCGGGTAGCGCCGGGCGTACGCGTACGGACGAGCGGTCCGGCGTCCCCCCTCGGGGCGCCGGACCGCTCGCCGTTCCGGGCGCCGGGCGCTCAGTCCTCGTGTGCCGCCGCGGGCAGCCGCCGCAGCTTCAGCGGGGTGTGCTTGTGGTACGCGTAGTCGAGCATCCGCGCCGCGTCCGGGTAGCGGCTCGCCGCGTCGTCGAGGACGACCCCGACGACCGTCCGGCCGTCCCGCCGGGCCGAGAAGACCAGGCAGGGCCCGGAGGCGCGGGTGGAGCCGGTCTTGACGCCGAACACGCCCTCATAGGAGCCGAGGAGCTTGTTGGTGTTGTACCAGGTGTACCGGCGGTTGACGTTGAGCGCCTTCTGCTGGGTGCTCATCGCCTTGGTGACCGTGGTGAACGTGCTGTTCCCCAGGGCGTGCCGGGTGAGCGCGGCCAGGTCGCGGGGGGTCGAGTAGCCGCCGCCCGCGGTGATGCCGTCGAACGAGTCGAACTTGGTGTTCCGCAGGCCGAGCCGGGCCGCCTTGGCGTTCATCCTGGCCACGAACGACCTGGTCCGGGCGGCCTCGTCGGGTCCGCTGCCGAGGGCGTCCGCCAGGGCGTAGGCGGCGTCGCACCCGGAGGGCAGCATCAGGGCGTAGAGGAGCTGCCGCACGGTCAGCTTGTCGCCGGTGCGCAGGTCGGCGGTGCTGGCTCCGTGGCGGGTCACGTAGTCCCGGTAGGACTGCTTGACGGTGACCTGCTTGTCGAGGTCGGCGGGGCGCCCGTCGAGGGCCACCACCGCCGTCATGATCTTGGTGGTGCTGGCGATCGGCCGCCGGACGTCGGCCGCCTTGCTCCACAGCGCCTTTCCGGCGCCGCTGTCGAGCAGGAACGCGCCCTTGGCGCCGACGCCCGTGGGGCCGTCGGCGGCGTGGGACGCGGTCGGGAGTGCGACGGTCAGGGCCGCGCCGGACGCGGCGAGCACCGCCGTCCAGCGGCGGACCGCGCTTCCCCCATGTCGTGCCATGGAAACTCCAGGATTGCTCACTGATCGGTTCGGGAGGAGCGCATGGTCGCACCCCGCGGCGCGCGACGGGAAATCGCGCCACGAACGGGTGAGGAAAGGGTGCGGCCACCCGTTCGCTTGCCGAACGGGTGGCCGGGGAAGGCGAGTTGGACGGCGGGGGCCTCAGAGCGAGCAGACGCCGCGCTGGTAGTCGACGGTCGCCGTGTCCCGGGAGTACTCCCACTCGGGGGCCAGCAGCTTCGCGTCGAGCTGCCCGGCGGCCGTCCGGTCCTCGACGATGTAGCCGAAGTCCTGGAGCCACGACGGGTAGAGGTTCTTCGACCCGACGTAGAACGCCGAGCCGTCCACGGACACCAGCTTGTGGTGCAGCGGGTAGGCGTGCCCGTCGGCCCACTTGGCGCTCTTCGCGCTCCGGAAGCTCGCCAGCTGGACGTTGGAGCAGAGGGCCTTCTTCGCCTGGTCCTGCCCGCCGGTGACGAGGGCGAGCCGGTTGCGGAGGACGTCGCTGATCTCCGTCAGGGACTTGATCTGCGAGTAGCCGCCGCTGCCGACCGTGCCCCGGTTGGCCGGGTCGCTGACGACGATCCGGACCTTCACGCCGGACGCGATCTTCGCGGCGAGCGTGTCGTAGAGCCGGACGTCGTACTTGGCGATGGGCGGGCAGGTGGCGTTGAGGTCCTGCTGGGAGATCTCGACGTGCTTCTCCGCGCTGCCCACCAGTGCGCGCAGGGCGCTCTCCTCCGGGTTGACCGTGTCGTAGTCGCGGTCGGCGTTGGTGTTGTCGTGCACGCCGACGACGCACTTGGTGTCGGGGGCGGACGGCAGCTCGGGCCGGTACGCGGAGGTGTCGTCCCGGTCCTTGATGCCGACGCCGAGGCCGCCGACGGCGATCACCGGGACGTCACCGGTGGGGGCGGCGGGCTTGGGGTTGGCCTCCTTCTCCAGGTCGGCCATGCAGGACGCGCCCTCGGAGGCGGCGTACCAGACGCTCGCGATGTTGCCCTTGTTGCGGCAGGTCCAGCCCCAGAGGGTGTCCAGGTAGCGGCCGGCGGTGGAAGCGGCGGGGCCGGTCAGTGCCAGGTCGACGTCGGTCACCGGGTGGGTGGTGTCGACGTAGTCGTTCTTCCAGTCGTTGATGCCGCCGGTGATCGCCGACTCGCCGTCCACGACCAGCAGTTTGGAGTGGTTCCAGGAGAAGGCGGTCTTGGAGGTGGTCATCGAGGCGACGTTCAGCGTGACGGCGCCGGCCGCGGGGCCGAGCCGCGCGCGGAGATCGTCGTAGTACGCCGAGGGCCGCACGTTGAGGTGGTAGATCGGGGCGGCGCCGACGAGGACGCGGACCCGGGGCTGGTGGCCCGCGGCGACCGACGCCTTGAGGCCGGCGGCGATGGCGTCCTGGAAGGCGCCGTCGGGGAACGGCGCGAGGGTGGAGATGTCGACCGTCCGCCGGGCCCGGGAGATGTTCTCGGTCATCTTGGCGAGCAGCCGCTTGGTTCCGGGGCGCTCGGCGCAGCCGGCGTCGCCCCAGCAGCCGGGGGTCTGCAGCAGCCAGTCGGAGGAGTCGGCGGCGGAGGCGTCGAGCTTGTTGCCCGCGGTGCGCTGCCAGACGTCGCCCTCCAGGCCGGGGGACACCTGGCGCAGGGTCCGCTCGACGGCGTCGAGGTGCGGGGTGCCGGGCGCGTCCCCGGCGGCGAGCGCCGGGCCGGCCGGCAGGAGGGCGAGGAGGGTGGCGGAGACGGTCGCGCGGCGGGTGAGGCGGTGTAAACGGCGGAGCAAGGGAGCGTCCTTCGGACTGGGGAGTCGGGGATCCGTTCGCAAACGGTTGATACCCGTACGTTCTTGCGTTCGAAGGACATACGGGTGATCAACTTCCCAGAAGTTACCAGGCACCGCCGCGGCCCGGCAGGGGGCGACCGCGGCGGCGTCCGGCGGCAGGTTCACTCGGGGCGCAGGTTGCGGTTGAAGCGGAACATGTTGGCCGGGTCGTGGACGGCCTTGAGGGCGGTGAGGCGCTTGTGGGTGAGGGGCGCGTAGAGCTCGCGGACCCGCCGCTCGTCGGCGTACGGGCCGTCGCCGTAGAGGAAGTTGGGGTTCTGGCCGAGAGTCCAGGGGGCGAGGGCCGCGCACAGCAGGCCGTGCCGTGCGCGGGTCGCGGCGTCGCCCCCGCCCCCGGCGCCCTCGGGGCGGTACTCGGAGATGGCCTGGACGAGGAACTCGGCGTCCCGGTGGTCGACCGCGATCCCGGCGGGGCCGGGCCGGCGCAGGGCGCCGCCCAGGTGGCGGACGCTCAGCACGCACGGCACGGGCGAGTCCGGGCCGGCGGCGGCCAGCATGGCGCGCACCCCGCGCGCGGGCAGTTCGCGGAGCATGGCGCCGACGGCGGCGTAGGCGTGCGGCTCCTCGGGATCGCGGTGGATGGCGGCGGAGTCGCGGTACGGCATCTCCCGCAGGTCGTCGCTGATCCGGGCGCCGACCGCGCGCAGCGGGGCGACGAGGCGCTCGCCCTCCTCGGCGGACCCCTCGAAGGCGATCCGGACGGTGGCGACGTATCGGCCGCGCAGCGGGGCGGGCAGTTCGGGGAGGTCGGGGAAGGGGATCAGCGTGACGGCCGAGGTCAGTTCCTCGGGTACGCCGGCGGTCCAGGTCCGCCAGGTCTCCAGGACCTCGCCGGCGAGGGCGGTGTCGAAGGCGAGCTGCCCGCCGTAGACGGTGCGGACGGGGAAGAGGGCCGTCTCCATGGCGGTGACGACGCCGAAGTTGCCGTCGGTGCCGAGCACGGCGGCGAAGAGGTCGTCGCCGGGGACGGTCCGCCGCCGGCGGCCGTCGGCGGTGACGAGTTCGACGGCGCGGACGTGGTCGGCGGCGTAGCCGTACCGGCGGGCGAGCAGTCCGATGCCGCCGCCGAGGTGGTAGCCGACGGCGCCGACGGACGGTGCCGAGCCGTTGAGCGGGGCGAGTCCGTGCCGGGCGGCGGCCTCGACGACGGCGCCCCAGCGCGCCCCGGCCCCGAACCGTACGGTCCGGGCCGCCGGGTCGACGGCGACGCGCGCCATCCGGCGGGTGCTGATCAGGACGCCGCCCTCGGCGGGCACCGAGCGCCCGTGCCCGGTCGCCTGCACCGCCACCGGCAGGCCGTGCCGGGCCGCGTACCGGACGGTCCGGCGGACGTCCTCGGCGTCGGCGGCTCCCACGACCAGGTCCGGCCGGTGGACGTAACCGGTCTGGAAGCCCGCGACCTCCTCGGCGTAGCCGGGGTCGCCGGGGCGGAAGACGGGGCCGGTGAGGCCGGTGGGGCTCGGGGAGGCGGCAGGCCGCGTCGTGATCTGCATGCCCACCACGATGGCGGCCTCCCCGGCCATGCGTCCAAGAGCTGATGGGGATACCTGGGAGAAGCCACGGTTATGGAACCGGCGGTGCGCCCGCCGCGGGTTTTGCCGTTTCCGCAACAAGGTTTGCCCGGTGGTCCGGCGGGCGCCGACCATGGCGGCACGCGGGCGCGGTGAGGGCGCCGGCGACGTGACGAGAAGGGAAGGACCCCGTATGTCGGACACTCGGCCGAAGCCCACTCCCGAGGTCTTCTGGGAGGAGTTCTACGGGCGCGGCGACCGCGTGTGGAGCGGCCGGCCCAACCCACTGCTGGTCCGGGAGGCGGCCGGGCTCGCGCCGGGCACGGCCTTGGACCTCGGGTGCGGCGAGGGGGCCGACGCGATCTGGCTCGCCGAGCGCGGCTGGCAGGTCACCGCCGTCGACGTCTCGGCGACCGCGCTGGAACGGGCGGCCGGGCACGCCGCCCAGGCGGGAGTCGCGGACCGGATCACCTGGCAGCGGCACGACCTGGGCGTGTCGTTCCCCGCCCGCCCCGAGGGCGGCTACGGCCTGGTCTCCCTCCAGTTCCTGCACTCCCCCCTGGGCCTGCCGGTCGGGCGGATCCTCCGCTCCGCCACGGCGGCGGTGGCGCCCGGCGGCGACCTCCTCTTCGTGGGCCACAGCGAGAGCCCGTCGTGGAAGCGGGACGCCCACGCGGAGGTGCACCTCCCGACCGCCGACGAACTCCTCGCGGCGATGGGCCTGCCGTCGCCCGACTGGCGGGTCGAGGTCCGCGAGCCGGTGCGCACGGAGGCGACCGGGCCGGACGGCGAGGCGGGCCACCGCGTGGACCACGTCCTGCGCGTCCGGCGCCTGCGCTGACGCGGACCACCCGCCCCGACGGGTCAGACGCCGCTCGGGGCGTTCCGGCGCTCCAGGAGCCGCTTGCGGCCCCGGTCCAGCGCCCCCACGACGACGACGGCGACCACGGCGACCACCGCGCCGGCCGCGTAACACCACGGGCTCGGGAGGTGGTTGACCGCGGTCATCACGCCGGCCTCCTTGTCGGTGAAGGCGCGGTAGACGATCGCGATCACGCCTTCCCAGAGGCCGAGCGTGAACGCCACCACCATGCCCAGCCGGTACCAACCCTCGTCCATCGCCGCTCCCGCGTCTCGCTTTTCCGTGCGTACGTTACGAGCGTATCCGCGCCTCGACCGGGAAACCCGGGTTCCCGCAGGTCAATCAGACATTACCGCACACTTTCTTGAAGCTATCCTGAGTGCGTGCGTGACGAAAAGCAGGTGTCGACGTGCCGGGTGTGCCGGACCCCGCTGGCCCCGGCCGGCCGGGGCCGGCCGCCCGTGTACTGCTCCCGCGGCTGCCAGGCGCGGGCCTACCGGCGGCGGAAGGACCCGCCCGAGCCCGCGCCGGAGAGCGCGCGCCCGGCCGTACCGTCGGGGCGGCGGCGGCAGATCGCCGAGGCGGTCTGGCGCGTCGCCGCCGAGCGGGGGCTGCACGCGGCGAGCATGCGGGAGATCGCCGCCGAGGCCGGGGTGTCCCTGCGCGTCGTCCAGTACCACTTCGCCGGCAAGCACGACCTGCTCGTCGCCGCGCTGCGCATGCTGCACGAGGAGAGCGCGCGGCAGGCCGACGCGCGGGTCCGGGCGCTGCGCCGGCCGTCGGACCCGCGGGCGCTGCTGCGGGCCGTCCTCGACGAGTTCCTGCCGCTGGACGAGTGGCGCCGCGTCGCCCTGCGCGTCCACGCCGCCTACTACGCGCGCAGCCTCACCGACCCGGCGCTCGCCGCGGTCTTCCTCCACGACGCCCAGCCCTTGGAGGACATGGTCACCGCGCTCCTCGCCCGGCTCCCCGCCGGCTCGGCCGGCCTGCCCCCGGTCGACCCGCGGCGGGAGGCCGACCTGCTGGTGTCCGGCGTCATCGGGCTGGGCATCGACGTCCTGCACGGGCGCCGCGGCGTGGCCGACGTGCGGCGCACGGTGGACTACCACCTGGAGCGGATCTTCGCGGCGGGGACGGGGGCGGCGGCGACGGGCTGAGGGCGGCCGGACGGCCGGACAGCCGGGGCCCGTCGGAAAGCGGACCGGGCGGGAGCCGCAGGAACCGCACCGGGCCGGTGACCGACCGGACGAGCGGCACCGGGCCGGCCACCGGGCGGGAACGAACCGGCGCGGGCGGTCCGGTCCGGCCTCACTCCCCCGCCCGGGCCGCCTCCTTGACCGCCTCCTTGATCGCCCGCCACTCCGGCGCCAGCACCGACCAGATCTCCTCGTCGTGCCGCTCCCCCCGGTAGGCGAAGCTCTGCCGCAGCACGGCCTCCCGCGTCATCCCGAGCCGGCGGGCCACGGCGATGCTCGGCGCGTTCTCCGCGGAGACCCACCACTCGACGCGGTGGATGCCGCGCTCCTCGACGGCCCAGTCGACGATCGCGCGCACGGCCCGGGTCACCAACCCCCGGCCCACCCCCGCCGGTTCGAGCCAGCAGCCGGCCTCCGCCGTGCCCTGGCGGACGTCGAAGCTCCGGAAGATGACGGCGCCGACGAGGACGCCGTCCGTCCTGATGCCCCAGATGCGTCCCGTGTCGGCGGCGGCCCGCTCCGCGTACGTACGCAGGAACGCCCGGCTCGACTCCAGGTCGGTGACGACGTCGGGCAGTCCGTTGTGCTGGCCGATGAACTCCCTCCCCCGGTCCATGTGGGCGAGGAACTCGTCGGCCTGCCAGGGTTCGAGGGGGCCGAGTGCGGCGCCCTCGTCGCCCAGGGGTATCGCGTACATCGTCACCTTCCGCGGTCGGGTGCCCGGTGCCGGGCGGACGGATCGTCTCACGGCCCCGCGGCACTGCCCGGCACCCTCCTGTCTGCGGGGCGGCGGGCCGGGACACTTCCCTCGACATCGGAAGGAGGTCACCGTGTCTCCGACACCGCTTCCTCTGGACCGCGCCCGGACCGGGGCGGCTTCTGGGCGCGGGCATGGCCGCGTACGAGCGGCGGCACCCGGCGGACCCGCTGACCTGCCCAGGCGTTCCTCCGCTCCGGGCTGCCGCCGTCCCCGAGGACGACGACGGGGGTGTCGTCGTCCTGGGTCAGGAGGCGGGAGCAGCCTGCTGCCGGTGAATCCGTACCACCGGTGACGAGCACGGGCATGGGTGACGTCCTTCCGGAGGTCCGTCGTCCCCGAGTGCCGGCGTGTCTCACGATGCCGGGCACCGCGGGGTGGCCGGTGCGCCGGTCACGAGGGCGGGTCCCCTGCCATGCATCACCCTTGGCAACGCGCTTGTTCGTCACGGCATTTGACGCCATTTCATCCGGAAGGATGAACGCCCTTCGCGAGCGGCTTGGCGACCTCTTCCGGGCGAAGAATGAATATGGGCCCGCCGGGCGCCGGCCTCCCCGTCTCCTTCGGCGGCGTACTCACCGGCGGGCTCCGCGCGGGCGGCACGGCGGAGGAGTGGTCGGCGCTGCTCGACGCCGCGCCGCCGGGCGACGCGTCGATGCGGCACGTCGTCGTCCTCGTCGGCCGCGCGCCCGGCACCGGCCCGGCCGCCCCGGCCGCCCACGCCGCCCGGACGATCACGTCGCTCGGCGCCCTGGCCGCCGCCCGCGGACGCCGGGACTTCGGCCCCGGGCCGAAGCCGTGGCTGGTCACCCACCCGCACGACGCGCTCCCCGGCCCGGTGCGGATCCCGACCCGGCCGCCGCCGCCCTCTGGGGCGCCGCCCGCACCCTCGCCAACGAGCACCCGGACCTGGACACCCGCCGGATCGCCCTGACGCGCACCGGCGATCCGACCGCCGACGCCGAACGCCGGGCGCGCGAACTCCTCGCGCCCGGCCACGAGGACGAGGTCGTGCTCACCGCCGGCGGCCGGTTCGTGCCCAGGGAGCGGCCGGGTACGGCTCGTACGCACCCGG
>NZ_JAIQLH010000122.1 GCF_020037025.1 Streptomyces huiliensis
CCGGCGGCCGGTTCGTGCCCAGGGAGCGGCCGGGTACGGCTCGTACGCACCCGGCCGGACCGCGCTTCCTTCCGCCTCCGGCTGCGGGACCCCGGGCTGGGCTACCGGCTGTCCTGGGTCGAGACGGTGCCGACGTCACGGTGGGCGAGGACGTGCCCGCGGTGCGCACCGGTGACGCGGCCGAGGTGCCGGTGCACATCGCCGCCGGCACCGCCGAGGTCAACGGCCCGCTCGGCCCCGCGCCCCGCGGCGCGCCCGGTGGGCGGGGCTCGGCCGGCCGGGC
>NZ_JAIQLH010000123.1 GCF_020037025.1 Streptomyces huiliensis
GCGCAACCTGCTCAACGGAACTCCTCTTGCTCGCGCCTCGGAACGTGCGGCGGCGCGACCGACCCGTGGTACGGTCCGCCGCCCCCGATCCTCCCATGGTCGCGGCCGTATCCCGGCGCCGGTCCGGGTGCCGGACGTTTTCCGCCCGTTCCCAGGACGCCGGCGACGGTCAGCGGGCCGCGAGCGCGGCCTCTCCCGCGGCACGCATGGCGGCCAGCGGTGCCGTCGGGACGCCCGTCATCCGTTCGACCTGGAGCACCGCCTGGTGGACGAGCAGGTCGAGGCCGCCCAGCACCGTGCCGCCGCCCGCCGCCCAGGCCGCCGCCAGCGGTGTCGGCCAGGGCTCGTAGAGCACGTCGAAGAGGGTGCCGGGGTGGTCGGGGACGGCGGCCGCGAGGGCGTCCGTGGCCCCCGCCGGGGTGGTGGCGATGACCAGCGGGGCCTCGAACGCCTCGGCCGCGCGGGACCAGTCGGCGGTGCGGACGGCGACGCCGAGCCGTTCGCCCCACTGCCGCATCTCTGCGGCCCGCTCGGCGCTGCGCACGTAGGCGGTGACCTCGCCGGCGCAGATCCCGGCCAGCGCGGCGAGCGCCGAGGAGGCGGTGGCCCCGGCGCCCAGCACGGCCGCCCGGTCGGTCTTCTCCACGCCGCGCTCGCGCAGGGCGGCGACCAGGCCGGGGATGTCGGTGTTGTCGCCGGTGAGCCGGCCGTCCGCGCCGACGAGGACGGTGTTGACGGCCTCGACGGAGCGGGCGGTGTCGCTGACCTCGTCCAGCAGCGGGATGATCGCCCGCTTGAGCGGCATGGTCAGCGAGAGGCCGGCCCAGCTGCCGTCCATCCGCTCGACGAACGCCGGCAGCGCGGCCTCGTCGATCTCGTACCGGTCGTACGTCCACTCCCCCAGGCCGAGCGCGGCGTAGGCGGCGCGGTGCAGGACCGGGGAGAGCGAGTGGGCGATGGGCGAGCCGAGGACGGCCGCGCGGTGGCGTGTGGTCATTGGCCGGTCTTTCCGTGCTCCTGCCGGTACTGCTCCCGGTTCCTGTTGTGCTCCGCGTTGGTCACCGCGAACAGCGTCTTGTCCTCGTTGATCGAGACGAAGTAGTACCAGGGGCCGGAGGCCGGTTCCAGCGCCGACTTCAGGGCGTCCATGCCGGGGTTGCTGATCGGCCCGGGCGGCAGGCCCTTGATGTTGTAGGTGTTGTACGGGTCCTTGAACTTGCGCAGGTCGTTGACGGAGCCGATGTCGAGCGTGCTCTGGCTCTTGGCGTAGTTGACCGTGGAGTCGAAGTCCAGCAGGCCGTACGTCTCCTTGTTGTCCGGCTTGAGCCGGTTGTAGACGACGCGGGCGATCTTGTCGAAGTCGTGCTTGTACTTGCCCTCGACCTGGACGAGGCTGGCGACGGTGATGACCTGGAGCGGGGACTTCAGGCCCAGTTCCTTGGCCTTGCCCTCCAGGTCCTGCTGCTCGTAGTTGGCCTTCGCCCGCTTGACCATCTGCCCGAGGATCTCCTCCGGCTTGGTGCCCTTGCCCGCGTTGTACTGCGAGGGGAAGAGGAAGCCCTCCAGGGGGTCCTTGACGTTCGGGTCGGCGGTCGCCCAGTCGGGCAGTCCCAGGTTCTTCGCCTGGGCCTTGGCGACGTCCTTGGTGGTGCCCGGCTTGAGCTCCAGCTTCTTGTCGATGCTGCCGTAGACCTCGGCGGCCCGGATGCCCTCGCGGATGGTCAGCAGGTTCTTGGTGTCCGTCATCATCGTGACGGCGGACTCGGCCGACATCTCCTTGTGCAGGGTGTACGTGCCGGGCTGGATGAGCTTGGTGCCCGCCGCCTCGGTGAACGCCCGGGCGCTCTTGACCACGCCGTTCTTCTGGAGCAGATCACCCATCTGGGTGAGCCCGGCGCCCTTGGGGATCTCCACCTGCACCGAGCCGGTGCCCTGGCCGTCGTAGTCGGGCGCGGGGCCGTAGTTGGTCTCCCAGTAGTCGTAGCCGAGGTAGCCGAGGCCGCCCACGGCGCCGACCAGCACCACCGCGACGACCAGGCAGGCCGTGCCGCTGCGGCGCTTGGGCTGCTTCTTGCCCTTGCCGCCGGAGCCGCCGCCGCGCCGGCCCCGGCGCGGGGCGTCGTCTTCCTCGTCGGCCTCGTCGGCGTCCGCGACGCCGCCAGGGAGGAGGTCTATGGCCGGCGACGAGCGGGGGGCCGGGGCCGCGGCGGACTTGGAGAGCAGGGAGTGCTCGCCGGAGGACTCCTCCAGCCACTCCTCGTGCGGCTCCTTGGCGGGCGCCTGCTGCGGCACGCGCTGCTCGCCCGGGCGCGGGTGCTGACCGGTGTCGTAGGACTGCTGCGGGTGCTGACCGGTGTCGTACGCCTGCTGGGGGTGCTGCCCGGTGTCGTACGACGGATGCGGGTGCTGACCCGTGTCATAGGACTGCTGCGGGTGCTGACCGGTGTCGTAGGACTGCTGCGGGTGCTGACCGGTGTCGTACGCCTGCTGGGGGTGCTGCCCGGTGTCGTACGACGGATGCGGGTGCTGACCCGTGTCATAGGACTGCTGCGGGTGCTGACCGGTGTCGTAGGACTGCTGCGGGTGCTGACCGGTGTCGTACGCCTGCTGGGGGTGCTGCCCGGTGTCGTACGACGGATGCGGGTGCTGACCCGTGTCATAGGACTGCTGCGGGTGCTGACCGGTGTCGTAGGACTGCTGCGGGTGCTGACCGGTGTCGTACGCCTGCTGGGGGTGCTGCCCGGTGTCGTACGACGGATGCGGGTGCTGACCCGTGTCATAGGACTGCTGCGGGTGCTGACCGGTGTCGTAGGACTGCTGCGGGTGCTGACCGGTGTCGTACGCCTGCTGGGGGTGCTGCCCGGTGTCGTACGACGGATGCGGGTGCTGACCCGTGTCATAGGACTGCTGCGGGTGCTGACCGGTGTCGTACGCCTGCTGGGGGTGCTGGCCCGTGTCGTACGACGGCTGGGGGTGCCGGCCCGTGTCGTACATCTGCTGTCCACCGGGCTGCGGATGCTGACCGGTGTCGTACGTCTGCTGCTGGACGTGCGGGTGCTGACCCGTGTCGTAGGACTGCCCGTCCTGCCCCGGATAGCCGCCGCCCGTCCCGTAGTAGGCGCCGGCCCCGTCGGAGCCGCCGGGGTAGCCCCCGTCCGACGGGCCCGCCTGGCCCTGCTGCCCGTACTGCTGCCGGGAAGCGGAGTGGGGGTCACCGTAGTGGCCCCCACCGCCCTGCGACGACTGCTCCCAGCCGTACTGCTGCTGCTCGGGGAAGCGCTGGTCGGGATGGTGCTGGTCGGGGTGGTGCTGCTGACCGTAGTACGGCTGCTGCTGCGGCGGATGCTGCTGACCCTCGTACCCCGGGTCCCCGTGCTGGGGGTCGCCGGGATTCCACGGTTGGGAGCCGGAACCCCGGCCGTACTCAGTCATCTATCCCCTAGAGCCGCACAGCGGCAGCCGGGCGCCCCGGAGGGCGCGGGTCCGATCGTCTGGTCCTGTAGGGATGGCGTTCGAACGAGCTGCCATGTCGCGCGGAAGGTTACCGTATCGCGATCAGATGACCACTTCGACGGGTTCGCCCGGAGGGCGCCCCGACGTCCTTTCGGTCTCCAGGGCGTTCTGCAGGATGATCACGGCCGCCGCCTGGTCGACGACGGACCGCCCCTTCTTGGTGTTGACCCCGGACGCGCGCAGCCCCTGGGCCGCGGTGACCGTGGTCATCCGCTCGTCCACCAGCCGGACGGGCACCGGCGCGACGCGCCGGGCCATCTCCTTGGCGAACGTGCGCACCTTGGCCGCGGCCGGCCCCTCTCCCCCCTTGAGGGAGCGGGGCAGGCCGACGACGACCTCGACGGGCTCGTACTCCGCGACGATCGCCGCGAGCCGCTTGTGGGCCTGCGGGATGTCCCGTCCGGGCACGGTCTCGACCGGTGTGGCGAGGATCCCGTCGGGGTCGCACGAGGCGACCCCGATCCGGGCGTCCCCGACGTCGACGGCGATGCGTCTGCCACGTCGCACGGTCAGGCCGCTTCCGCCACGAGGCGCTCCACGGCGGCGATGGCGTCGGCCACGGCCTCCGGGTTCTGGCCGCCGCCCTGGGCGACGTCCGGCTTGCCGCCACCGCCGCCGCCGAGCGTCTTGGCGGCCGTACGGACCAGGTCGCCGGCCTTGAGGCCGCGCTCGCGGGCGGCCTCGTTGGTGGCGATGACGGTCAGCGGGCGGCCGTTGGCCACGGTGAACAGCGCGACGACGGCCGGGCGGCCGCCCTGGATCCGGCCGCGGACGTCGAGGACCAGCTTGCGCAGGTCGTCGGCGCCGGTGCCGTCCGGCACGGTGCCGGTGACCACGGCGATCCCGTGCACGTCCCGGGCGCCCTCGGCCAGCCCGGCGGCGGCCTGGAGCACCTTCTCGGCGCGGTAGCGCTCGATCTCCTTCTCGGCGTCCCGGAGCTTGGCGAGCATGCCCGAGATCTTCTCCGGCAGCTCCTCCGGACGGCCCTTGACCAGCTCGGTGAGCTGGGCGACGACCGTGTGCTCCTTGGCCAGGAAGTCGTACGCGTCGGCGCCGACCAGGGCCTCGACGCGGCGCACGCCGGAGCCGATCGAGGACTCGCCGAGCAGCTTCACCAGACCCAGCTGGGCGGTGTTGGCGACGTGCGTACCGCCGCACAGCTCCTTGGAGAAGTCGCCGATGGTCACGACGCGTACCCGCTCGCCGTACTTCTCGCCGAACTCGGCGATGGCGCCGGACTTCTTGGCCTCGTCCAGGCTCATGACCTCGGCGTGGACGTCGAGCTCATGGGAGAGGACCTCGTTGATCCGCTGCTCGACGTCGGTGAGGACGGTGCCGGGCACGGCGGTCGGGGAGCCGAAGTCGAAGCGGAAGCGGCCCGGCGAGTTCTCCGAACCGGCCTGGGCGGCCGTCGGGCCGAGCGCGTCGCGCAGCGCCTGGTGGGTCAGGTGGGTGGCGCTGTGGGCGCGGGCGATGGCCCGGCGGCGCTTGACGTCGATGACGGCGTACGCCGAGGCGCCGACCGTCACCTCGCCCACCTGCACGACACCCTTGTGGACGTTGACACCCGGGACGGGCTTCTGCACGTCACGGATCTCGACCACGGCACCGTTGTGCAGCTTGATACGCCCCTGGTCGGCCAGCTGGCCACCGCCCTCGGCGTAGAACGGCGTACGGTCGAGGACGATCTCGACCTCGTCGCCCTCGGAGGCGGCCGGCGACGGCACGCCGTCGACGAGCAGGCCGACGACGGTGGCCTCGTTCTCGGTGAGGGTGTAGCCGGTGAAGTCGGTGGCACCGGCGGTGTCGGCGACCTCGCGGTAGGCGGAGAGGTCGGCGTGGCCGGTCTTCTTGGCCTTGGCGTCGGCCTTGGCGCGGTCCCGCTGCTCCTTCATCAGGCGGCGGAAGCCGTCCTCGTCCACGGCGAGGCCCTGCTCGGCGGCCATCTCCAGGGTGAGGTCGATCGGGAAGCCCCAGGTGTCGTGGAGCAGGAACGCCTTGTCGCCGGAGAGGACCGTGCCGCCGGCGGCCTTGGTCTCGGTGACGGCGGTGTCGAGGATGTTGGTGCCGCCCTTGAGGGCCTTGAGGAAGGCGGCCTCCTCGGCGAGCGCGACGGTCTCGATGCGCTTGCGGTCCTCGACGAGCTCGGGGTACTGCTGCCCCATCGTGTTGATGATCACGTCGAGGAGGTCGGCGACGACCGGGCCGGTGGCGCCCAGCATCCGCATGTTGCGGATGGCGCGGCGCATGATGCGGCGCAGGACGTAGCCGCGGCCCTCGTTGCCGGGGGTGACGCCGTCGCCGATGAGCATCACGGACGTGCGCATGTGGTCGGCGACCACGCGCAGCGAGACGTCGGAGGCGTCGGCCTTGCCGTAGGCGACGCCGGTGAGCTCGGTGGCCTTGTCGATGACGACGCGCAGGGTGTCGGTCTCGTACATGTTCCGGACGCCCTGGAGGATCATCGCGAGGCGCTCGAGGCCGAGGCCGGTGTCGATGTTCTGGGCGGGGAGGTCGCCGAGGATCGGGAAGTCCTCCTTGCCGTCGCCGGCACCCCGCTCGTACTGCATGAAGACCAGGTTCCAGATCTCCACGTACCGCTCGTCGTTGACGGCCGGGCCGCCCTCGGCGCCGAACTCGGGGCCGCGGTCGTAGTTGATCTCGGAGCAGGGGCCGCAGGGGCCGGGGACGCCCATGGACCAGAAGTTGTCCTTCTTGCCCAGGCGCTGGATGCGCTCGGCGGGGACGCCGACGGTGTCCCGCCAGATCCGCTCGGCCTCGTCGTCGTCCTGGTAGACGGTGATCCAGAGCTTCTCGGGGTCGAGGCCGTAGCCGCCGTCGGCGACGGACGAGGTCAGCAGCTCCCAGGAGAGCTTGATCGCGCCCTCCTTGAAGTAGTCGCCGAAGGAGAAGTTGCCGCACATCTGGAAGAACGTGCCGTGCCGGGTGGTCTTGCCGACCTCCTCGATGTCCGGCGTGCGGACGCACTTCTGCACGCTGGTGGCGCGGCTGAACGGCGGCTTGACCTCACCCAGGAAGTAGGGCTTGAAGGGCACCATGCCCGCGGGCACGAGGAGCAGCGTCGGGTCGTCCGCGATGAGCGACGCCGACGGCACGACGGTGTGCCCACGCTCTTCGAAGAAGCGCAGCCAGCGGCGGCGGATTTCAGCGGACTCCATCAGTGGTCCTCTTTCCGGGTCAGCGAGTGGTGGGGATGGGTGGGTTCGACGACGACGAGGTGCGGCCGTCCGGCGGGCAGCGCCCGGGCCTCCTCCGGCTCCGGTGCGGCGGTGAGGCCGAGCGCGTCCTTGAGCGCCGCCTCGCGGTGCGCCATGCCGTCGCGGACGTCGAGCGCGAAGTGCTTGACGCGGCGGCCGGCGAGCACGGCCCGGTCGGCCGCCTGGAGCGCGAGGCTCTCGGGGGTGAGCTTGTCCAGGGTGCGGTTCACCTTGGTGGTGGCCCACACTCCGGCGGCCACCCCGGTGGTGAACCAAAAAGCACGGCGGAACATTTCCGGATCAGCCCTTCCCACGGGTACGACGGCCGCCGCGCCGGGCGGACGGCAGTTTCTTGCCGACGCTCCGGCCGGTGACCACGGTGCGCTCGGGTTCGGCGGGGGCGCCCTTGCGCCCGATCGCCCGCCGCACGCCGTAGCCGAAGGCGGCGACCTTCACCAGCGGTCCGCCGAAGGCGGAGGAGACGGTGGACGACAGCGCGGAGGCGTTGGCGGTGACCTCCTGGACGTCCGCGGCGATCGAGTCGACGCGGGCGAGCTGGGTGTGCGCGGACCGGACGGTCGCCGAGGCGTCGGCCAGCAGCGGCACGGCCTGTTCGGTGACGTCGGCGACCAGCTTGGTGGCCGCTTTCAGCGTCTGCGCGAGCCGTACCAGGACGAGGGCGATGAAGGACACCAGGATCGCCCAGAAGACGGCCACGAGGATCCCGGCCACCTCTCCACCGGACACTGCACCGCTCCCTGCTGTCATCGCTGGTCACACGTAATGAAACGTCGGGTACCGACCTTATCGCGCCGTGGGTGGCGGCCCGTACTCCGTTTCGAGGCCCGGAGCGCCCCGGAAAACGCGGCGGCCCGCCGCCCCGCCGCCACGAGGGCGGGGGGACGGCGGGCCGGGCGTGAAGGAGGGTCCTACGGCCGACTTATCGGGCGTAGTACTCGACGACGAGCTGCTCGTCGCAGATGACCGGGATCTCCTTGCGGTTCGGGTCGCGGTCCAGGCGGAACGCCAGGGCCTGCAGGTTGACCTGCAGGTAGCGCGGGGTCTCGCCCTCACCCGCGTAGCCACCCTCGCGGGCGACCTGGAAGGGGTGCTTGGCGCGGCTGCGCTCGCGGACCATCACGACGTCGTCGGGACGGACGCGGAAGGACGGCTTGTCGACCTTCTTGCCGTTGACCTCGATGTGGCCGTGGACGACCATCTGGCGGGCCTGGTAGATGGTGCGGGCGATGCCGGCACGCAGGACCAGGGCGTCCAGACGACGCTCGAGCTCGATGACCAGCGCCTCGCCGGTCTTGCCCTCGGCCTTCTTGGCACGGTCGTAGGCGCGCGCCATCTGGCGCTCGCTGATGTCGTACTGCGCGCGCAGACGCTGCTTCTCGAGCAGACGGACCTTGTAGTCCGAGTTCTGCTTGCGGCCGCGGCCGTGCTCGCCCGGCGGGTAGGGACGGGCCTCGAAGTACTTGACGGCCTTGGGCGTCAGGGCGATGCCGAGCGCACGAGACTTCTTGACCTTGGGACGCGACTGGTTAGGCACGTTCTCCAGACCTCCGAAATAGGTTAGGTTAGGCTCACCTTACTCAAGGAGATCGCATGTCTCGCCCGGGGAACACCAGTCACGTCACGGACAGCACGAAGAAGGCCGACGCAACTGATGGCGCCGGTACGACGGAGGTCCGATCAGATCGTGGTCAGCCGCGTCCCAGCGGACTTGAAACCGCCCGGCTGCCGTCAGCAGCCGAGCGCACACGAACTCTCGTACAGAGTACATGCTCGGCGGTACTGCTCGTTCCCGGCCTGGACGCCGGCCGCTCCGACCTCCTCGCCCCCGAAGTACGGACCGTCGGCCCCGACGGCGACGTCTACCTCGTCCACCCGGCCGACTCCCCCGTCGTCCGCGCGGCGACCCACGCCGAGGACGACGACCTCCCCGCCGTCCTGGAGCTCACCGACGTGGCCCCGGTCTCCGTCCCCAACCGCATCCGCGGCCGCGCCTGGCTCTCCGGCTGGCTCACCTGCGTCCCCGGCGTCACCGAGCCCGGCCGCATGATGCTGCGGCTGGAGCTCGGCGACATCTCCGTGGACGACCTCTGGGGCATCGAGACCGTCTCCCCCGACGACTTCGCGGGCGCCGCGCCCGATCCGCTGGTGGAGTACGAGGCGGAGCTGCTCCAGCATCTCCATGCGGGGCACGGGGATCAGGTGCAGGGGTTGTGGCGCCTGCTTGACGCCCGGCGGCAGGACACGGGCGCCGCCGTACCGCTGGCTCTGGACCGCTTCGGCTTCCGCGTCCGCTTCACGCGGGACGGCTCCGGCAGCCCGGCCGAGCGGTCGTTCGACGCGCGGTTCGAGTTCCCCGAGCCCGTGCGGGATGTGGCGGGGTTGCGGCGGGAGATGCACCGTCTGTTCGACGCGGCGGGGGAATGAGGGGTGGGGTGCCCCGGTCCCGCCCCTTCGCCGATTCCTGGGGCTGCGCCCCAGACCCCGCTGATCGCGGCTCCGCCGCTCGTCCTCAAACTCCCCCAGAGGGGGCACCCCCAACGGGCTGAAAGTGCCACCTCAGGCACCATCCAGCCCGTCCGGCGATTGAGGACAACCGCGCGGAGCGCGGTTTCGGGGGTGCGGGGCCCTCCCCGCAAGAAACGGTGAAAGGGCGGGGCTGGGGCTCACTCCCCCCGCAAACGCTCCCGCACCCGCTCCACCACCTCCGCGTACCGCCCCTCCGCCCCATGCCGAGTAGGCGAGTAATACCGCTTCCCGTGCACCGCATCAGGCGCGTACTGCTGAGCCGCGATCCCCCCATGCAGATCGTGGGGGTACTGATACCCCTCCCCATGCCCCAGCTTCGCGGCCCCCTTGTAATGCCCGTCCCGCAGATGCGCGGGCACCGGCCCGGCGAGCCCCGCCCGCACATCGGCCAGGGCCGCGTCGATGGCGAGATAAGCCGCATTCGACTTCGGCGCCAAGGCCAGCGCGATGGCCACCTGCGAGAGAGTGATCCGCGCCTCGGGAAAACCGATCAGGGCGACGGCCTGCGCCCCGGCGACGGCGGTCTGCAGAGCCGTGGGATCGGCGAGCCCGATGTCCTCACTGGCGGAGATCATCAGCCGCCGCGCGATGAACCGAGGATCCTCCCCCGCCTCGATCATCCGGGCGAGGTAATGCAGGGTGGCGTCGACATCCGACCCCCGGATGGACTTGATGAGAGCGCTCGCGACGTCGTAGTGCTGATCGCCGTCGCGGTCGTACTTCACCGCGGCCCGGTCGACCGTCTCCTCCAGCGTCGACAGGGTGATCTCGCTCTCGCCCTTGTCGAGCGCGGCCCCCGCCGCCGCCTCCAGGGCGGTCAGCGCCCGCCGCGCGTCGCCGCCAGCGATCCGCAGCAGGTGCGCCTCCGCGTCGTCGGGCAGCGTCACCGCGCCGCCGAGCCCGCGCTCGTCCGCCACCGCGCGGTGCAGCAGCCCGCGCAGGTCGTCGTCGGTGAGCGCCTGGAGGGTCAGGAGCAGGGAGCGGGAGAGCAGCGGGGAGATGATCGAGAAGTAGGGGTTCTCGGTGGTGGCGGCGATCAGAGTGACCCAGCGGTTCTCGACGGCGGGGAGCAGCGAGTCCTGCTGGGCCTTGCTGAAGCGGTGGATCTCGTCGAGGAAGAGGACGGTCTCCTTGCCGTAGCCGCCGGAGGCCCGGCGGGCGCCGTCGATGACGGCCCGGACCTCCTTGACCCCGGCGGTGATCGCGGACAACTCGACGAAGCGCTTGTTGGTGGCCTGGCTGACGACGTACGCGAGGGTCGTCTTGCCGATGCCGGGCGGCCCCCAGAGGATCACCGACGAGGGCCCGGCGGGCCCGCCGCTCGCCTCGCCGACCAGTCGGCGCAGCGGCGACCCGGGCTTCAGCAGATGGCCCTGTCCGACGACCTCGTCGAGGGTGCGGGGGCGCATGCGGACGGCCAGGGGACTGCTCGACGGGTCTTTCTCCCGGCGGTCCTCTTCTGCGGCGGTGAACAGGTCGGGTTCCACGTCCGAAACCCTATGCCACCCCACTGACAACGCCGCCGGACGGTAACCGTCCGGCGGCGTTGAAGCTGGTCAGAGAGGCAGGCTCAGGACTGGCCCGTCCAGAACGACCACCAGTTCGTCAGGATCGCCAGCCCGATGACGCCGATCCACAGCACCGGCACCACCCAGTGGAACTCCAGCACCGCGCCCCGCACCGCGTTCGGCAGCGGGATGAAGCGGTGCCGGATGTTCTGCACGGTGACGTAGCAGAACATCACGATGGTGGCGACCCAGGCGAGGCAGCACCACAGGCAGAGCGAGCCGATGACGTACAGCGACTCGTACTGGAGCCAGGTGCAGAAGCCGACGCCGAAGAGGGTGCCGGCCTGCATGCCCAGCCAGTACCAGCGCGGGAAGCGGGCGCCGGAGAGCACCGCCAGGCCGATCGCGATGATCGCGCCGTAGCAGACCAGGCCGAGCATCGGGTTGGGGAACCCGAAGGCGTGGGCCTGCTCGCTCTCCATGATGTTGCCGCAGGAGACGATCGGGTTGAGGCTGCACCCGGGGGTGTAGGTCTTCCCGTTCGCCTTGGCCTCAAGGATCTTGTTCTTGTCGAGCGTGATGACCCAGGCGGCCAGCAGCCCCATGGCACCGGTGATGACGAGCAGCAGCCCGAAGGCACGGCTGCCGCCCACCGCGCCGGTGGCGGGCCCGTCCCGCTCGGCGCCGTCGGTGTCGGAGCGGTCAAGAGCCGAGGTCGTCATAGCGGCGTAGATCCCATCAGTCGTCCGATGCGCCCATTCTGCACCAGGCGGGGGCCGATCAGCCCTGCCTGGAGCGGAGTTCACCCACGACGGCGTCGATCGCGACGGCGGTCTGCTCGCCGCTGCCCAGGTCCTTGAGCTGGACGACGCCCTCGGCCAGGTCCCGTTCGCCCGCCACCAGGGCGTAGCGGGCGCCGGAGCGGTCGGCCGACTTCATGGCGTTCTTCAGGCCCTTGCCGCCGAACGCGAAGTCGGCGGCGACGCCGGCCCGGCGGAGTTCGGTGACGACGCCGAAGAGGACCCGGCGGGCCTCGTCGCCGAGCGGCACGGCGTAGACCTCGGTGACGGCGGGGAGTTCGAGCTCGATGCCCTCGGCCTCCAGCGCCAGCACCGTGCGGTCGACGCCCAGCGCCCAGCCGACGGACGGCAGGGCCGGGCCGCCGATCATCTCGGACAGGCCGTCGTAGCGGCCGCCGCCGCCGACCGCGGACTGCGCGCCGAGGCCGTCGTGGACGAACTCGAAGGTCGTGCGCGTGTAGTAGTCCAGGCCGCGCACCAGCTTCTCGTCGTCCTCGAACTCGACGCCCGCCGCGGTCAGCAGCGCGCGCACCTGCTCGTGGTACTCCTTGCACGCCTCGCAGAGGTGGTCGCGGAGCATGGGGGCGCCGACGAGCTGCTTCTGGACGGCCTCGCGCTTGTCGTCGAGGACGCGCAGCGGGTTGATCTCGATGCGGCGGCGGGTGTCGTCGTCCAGGTCGAGACCGCGCAGGAAGTCCTGGAGCGCGGCCCGGTAGGCGGGACGGCACTCCTTGTCGCCCAGCGAGTTGAGCAGCAGGCGGAAGTTCTTCAGGCCGAGCGACTTGTACGCGTCGACGGCCAGGATGATCAGCTCGGCGTCGAGCGCCGGGTCCTCCGCTCCGATGGCCTCGGCGCCGACCTGCGAGAAGTGGCGGTAACGGCCCTTCTGCGGGCGCTCGTAGCGGTAGTACGAGCCGGAGTACCAGAGCTTGACCGGGAGGTTGCCGCCCTTGTGGAGGTTGCCCTCCAGCGCGGCGCGCAGCACGGAGGCGGTGCCCTCGGGGCGCAGCGCGAGGGCCTCCTTGCCGCGCTGGGTGAGGGTGAACATCTCCTTGGTCACGATGTCGGTGGATTCGCCGACGCCGCGGGAGAACAGCTCGACGTTCTCGAAGCCGGGGGTCTCCACATAGCCGTAGCCGGCCCGCCGCACCGGCGCGGCGATGGCCTCGCGGACGGCGAGGTAGACCGCCGAGTCCGGCGGGGTCAGGTCGTAGGTGCCCTTGGGGGCCTTGAAAGTGCTCACGAAAGCTTCGTCACATTCCTCGTCGCGGAGCCGGGGTGCCGGTTCCGGGGCCGTACTGCGCCTGGGCCACTTCCCGCAGGTACGGGTTGGTGGCGCGCTCGCGGCCGATGCTGGTCTGGGGGCCGTGGCCGGAGAGGACCACGGTCGAGTCGTCGAGGGGCAGGCACACGCGGGCCAGGGACTCGAGTATCTCGGCGTGGTCACCGCCGGGCAGGTCGGTGCGTCCGATGGAGCCGGCGAACAGCAGGTCGCCCGAGAAGAAGACCGACGGGATGTCGTTCGTTTCGGGCAGCCGGAAGGTCACCGACCCCTTGGTATGGCCGGGCGCGTGCGCGACGGTGAACTCCAGACCGGCGAGGTCCAGCGTGCTGCCGTCGGTGAGCTCCTTGACGTCGTCCGGCTCCCCCACGGTCAGCTCGCCGAGGAGCTGGGCGCCGATGGAGCGGCCGAGGGCCTTCTCCGGGTCGCTCATCATGTAGCGGTCGGCGGGGTGGATCCAGGCGGGGACGTCGTGGGCGCCACAGACGGGGACGACCGAGGCGACGTGGTCGATGTGGCCGTGGGTGAGGACGACCGCGACGGGCTTGAGCCGATGCTTCCTGAGTGCTTCCTCGACGCCCTGGGCGGCCTGGTGGCCCGGGTCGATGATCACGCACTCCTCACCGGCGGCGGGGGCGACCAGATAACAATTGGTCCCCCAGGCCCCGGCGGGGAACCCGGCAATCAGCACATTCGTCCTTAATGTCGGCCTGCTTCGGTGCGGCAGGGATCCGGCGCGGCGTGCCCGGCCGGTGCGCCGGTCACGTTTATGCCGGTTCAGAGCCTACCGGCGGCACCTCCGCCGCCGCGAACCCGTATACGGTACGGGCACGCTCGCAACAAGCGTTCCGACGGACGAGACGGCACGAGGAGACGACCCGGTGGTCAGTAACGAGCAGCGGCGGCGGCAGCTCGCACGGGAGAAGTTCGAGCGGCAGCAGCAGCGCCGCGAGGCGCAGCGGCGCAAGGCCCGCAACCGGAACGCGTTGATCGCGGCCGGCCTCGCCGTGCTGATCGCCGCCGGCGGTACGGCGGTCGCCGCCGGCGCGCTGGGCGGCGACGACAAGAAGGACGACAAGGCGTCGGCGGACGCGACCCCCAGCGAGCTCCCCACCCCCTCCAAGGGCCCGGACCCGTGCGCCAAGCCGGCGGCCGGCAGCCCCGCGAAGAAGACGTGGAAGTCGGAGCCGGCGATGACGGTCGACACGTCCGCCTCCTACACCATGGACCTCAAGACCACCTGCGGGTCCATCGACCTGAAGCTGGACGCGGCCAAGGCCCCCCACACCGTCAACTCGCTGAACTTCCTGGCGGGCCAGGGGTACTTCGACCACACCAAGTGCCACCGCCTCACCGGTGAGGCCGCGGGCATCTACGTCCTCCAGTGCGGCGACCCGCAGGGCACCGGCGCGGGCGGCCCCGGCTACACGCTCGCCGAGGAGAACCTCAAGAGCGAGCTGCTCCAGGAGCCGAAGGACGAGCAGCTCAAGCAGGCGAAGATGAAGATCTACCCGGCCGGGACGATCGCCATGGCCAAGACCCAGCAGCCGCATTCGACGGGCAGCCAGTTCTTCCTGGTCTACAAGGACAGCCCGCTGCAGCCGGACTACACCCCGGTCGGCACGATCGGCGCCGAGGGCCGCAAGACCCTCGACAAGATCGCCAAGGCCGGGATCCAGGGCGGGGCCCCGGACGGACCGCCCAACGCCACCGTGGTGGTGGACAAGGCGACGGTGGCGAAGAGCTGATTCCGCACCCGTGGCCGAGCAGCGAAATTTCGGTCGCGGGATACGGACAGCCGGGCCACCGGTCGCCTATGTTGGCGTTGTGTAGGGTGCCTGCTCCGGCGGCTGCGAGGCGCCCGAAACAGCACCGATCGCAGTGAAATGATCAAGCCGCCGGACCGGGCGGGGCGCGGCTCCGCCGGGGACAACTGTGGACGATGCGCGCGGGCCGCGAACGGCCCCCGCATCATGTGGAGGAGGCGCTGTGAGCAGCGACCCGTGGGGCCGCGTCGACGAGACGGGGACGGTGTACGTGCGTACCGCCGACGGCGAGAAGGTCGTCGGCTCGTGGCAGGCGGGGAGTCCCGACGAGGCCCTCGCCTACTTCGAGCGCAAGTACGAGGGCCTGGTCGTCGAGATCGGCCTCCTCGAGCGCCGGGTCAAGACCACCGACCTGTCGGCCAAGGACGCGATGACCGCCATCGACCACCTGCGCTCGCAGGTCGACGAGCACCACGCGGTCGGCGATCTGGACGCGCTGCGCGGGCGGTTGGACAAGCTCGTCGAGACGGTCGACAAGCGCCGCGAGGAGCGCAAGGCGGCCAAGGCGAAGCAGACGGACGAGGCCAGGACGGCCAAGGAGGCGCTGGTCGCCGAGGCCGAGGAGCTGGCCGCGAGCGAGCAGTGGCGTTCCGCCGGCGAGCGGCTGCGCGCCCTGGTGGACACCTGGAAGGGCCTGCCGCGGCTGGACCGCAAGACCGACGACGAGCTGTGGCACCGCTTCTCGCACGCCCGCTCGGCGTTCTCCAAGCGGCGCAAGGCCCATTTCGCCTCGCTGGACGCCCAGCGCGAGGACGCCCGCAAGGTCAAGGAGAAGCTGGTCGCCGAGGCCGAGGCGCTGTCCGGTTCGACGGACTGGGGTGCCACCGCCGCCCGCTACCGCGAGCTGATGGCCGACTGGAAGGCCGCGGGCCGCGCCCAGCGCGAGGCCGAGGACGAGCTGTGGGCCCGCTTCCGGGGCGCGCAGGACGTCTTCTTCCAGGCGCGCGGCGAGGTGTTCGCGGAGCGCGACGCCGAGCAGCAGGGGAACCTGGCCCTCAAGGAGGAGCTGGTCGTCGAGGCGGAGAAGCTGCTGCCGGTGACCGACCTCAAGGCGGCCCGGGCGGCGTTCCGTTCGATCAACGAGCGCTGGGAGGCCATCGGCCACGTGCCGCGGGACGCCCGGCCGAAGATCGAGGGCCGGATGCACGCCGTCGAGCGGGCCATCCATGAGGCCGAGGAGGCCGAGTGGCGGCGGACCAACCCGGAGGCGCGGGCGCGCGCGGCCGGGCTGACCGGGCAGCTCCAGGACGCGGTCGACAAGCTCCAGGCACAGATCGACAAGGCGCGCGCCGCGGGCAACGACGCCAAGGCCGAGAAGCTCGGCCGGGAGCTGGAGGGCCGCAAGGCGCTGCTGGACCAGGCGCTGAAGGGCCTGCAGGAGTTCGGCGGCTGAGCGGTCGCGCATGACGAAGGCCCCCGGCGGACGCCGGGGGCCTTCCGTCGTTCTGGGCCTACGGCCTGCGGGCCGACGTCACGCGGTAGACGTCGTAGACGCCCTCCACCCCGCGTACCGCCTTCAGGACGTGCCCGAGGTGCTTGGGATCGCCCATCTCGAAGGTGAACCGCGAGGTGGCCACCCGGTCGCGGGAGGTCTGCACGGCCGCGGAGAGGATGTTGACGTGCTGGTCCGACAGGACCCGGGTGACGTCCGAGAGCAGCCGGGACCGGTCCAGCGCCTCCACCTGGATGGCGACGAGGAAGACGGACGACTGGGTGGGCGCCCACTCGACGTCGAGGATCCGCTCGGGCTGCTGCGAGAGCGAGTCGACGTTGACGCAGTCCGCCCGGTGGACGGAGATGCCGTTGCCGCGGGTGACGAAGCCGATGATCGGGTCGCCGGGGACGGGGGTGCAGCAGCGGGCGAGCTTGACCCACACGTCGTCCACGCCCTTGACGACCACGCCCGGGTCGGCGGACGAACGCCGCTTGGAGCGGCCGCGGATGGGCGCCGACTCCTCGATGTCCTCGGTCGCCGCGTCCTCGCCGCCGAGCGCCTGGACGAGCTTCTGGACGACGCCCTGCGCGGCGACGTGGCCCTCGCCGATGGCCGCGTAGAGCGAGGAGATGTCGGGGTAGCGCATCTCGTGCGCGAGGGTGACGAGCGAATCGCCCGTGAGGATGCGCTGGATGGGCAGGTTCTGCTTGCGCATCGCGCGGGCGATGGCGTCCTTGCCCTGCTCGATCGCCTCGTCCCGGCGCTCCTTGGAGAACCAGGCGCGGATCTTGTTGCGCGCGCGGGGGGACTTGACGAAGCCCAGCCAGTCGCGGGACGGGCCGGCGCCGGGCGCCTTGGAGGTGAAGACCTCGACCAGGTCGCCGTTGTCCAGGGTCGATTCGAGCGGCACCAGCCGCCCGTTGACCCGGGCCCCTATGGTGCGGTGACCGACCTCGGTGTGGACGGCGTAGGCGAAGTCGACGGGCGTGGCTCCGGCGGGCAGCGCTATGACGTCACCCTTGGGCGTGAAGACGAAGACCTCGTTGCGGGAGAGGTCGAAGCGCAGCGACTCCAGGAACTCGCCCGGGTCCTCCGTCTCCTTCTGCCAGTCCAGCAGCTGCCGGAGCCAGGCCATGTCGTTGACGGTGTCCTGGTTCTTGCCGGCGTTCTTCGGCACGTCCGTACGGATCTTGGAGGCGCCGGCGACGGCCTCCTGCTTGTACTTCCAGTGCGCGGCGATGCCGTACTCGGCGCGGCGGTGCATGTCGAACGTCCGGATCTGGAGCTCGACCGGCTTGCCGCTGGGCCCTATGACCGTCGTGTGCAGCGACTGGTACATGTTGAACTTGGGCATCGCGATGTAGTCCTTGAACCGGCCGGGGACCGGATTCCACCGCGCGTGCACCGTGCCGAGGGCGGCGTAACAGTCGCGGACGGTGTCGACGAGGACGCGGATGCCCACCAGGTCGTAGATCTCGGCGAAGTCCCGGCCCCGCACGATCATCTTCTGGTAGACGCTGTAGTAGTGCTTGGGCCGGCCGGTGACGGTGGCCTTGATGCGCGCGGCGCGCAGATCGGCCTGGACCTCGTCGGTGACGATCGCCAGGTACTCGTCCCGCTTGGGGGCGCGCTCGGCGACGAGGCGGACGATCTCGTCGTACATCTTGGGGTAGAGGATCGCGAAGGCGAGGTCCTCCAGCTCCCACTTGATGGTGTTCATGCCCAGCCGGTGCGCCAGCGGGGCGTAGATCTCCAGCGTCTCGCGGGCCTTCTTCTCCTGCTTCTCCCGCTTGAGGTAGCGCATGGTGCGCATGTTGTGCAGACGGTCGGCGAGCTTGATCACCAGGACCCGGGGGTCCTTGGCCATGGCGACGACCATCTTGCGGACCGTCTCGGCCTGCGCGGCCTCGCCGAACTGCACCCGGTCCAGCTTGGTGACGCCGTCGACGAGCAGGGCGACCTGGTCGCCGAAGTCGCGGCGGAGGTCGTCGAGGCCGTACTCGGTGTCCTCGACGGTGTCATGCAGCAGCCCGGCCATCAGGGTCGCCGGGTCCATGCCCAGCTCGGCCAGGATGGTGGTCACGGCGAGCGGGTGCGTGATGTACGGGTCGCCGCTCTTGCGCTTCTGCCCGCGGTGCCAGCGCTCGGCGACCTGGTAGGCGCGCTCGATCTGGCGCAGCGTGGACGAGTCCGCCTTGGGGTCGTTCCCGCGGACGATGCGGAGCAGCGGCTCCAGCACCGGGTTGTACGGGCTCTGCCGCTGCACGCCCAGCCGGGCGAGGCGGGCGCGGACGCGGCTGGAGGAGGCGGAGCGGGCGCTGGGCGGCGGCGTGGGCCGCGGGCCGGCGCTCTCCTTGACCAGGCCGCCTCCCGGGGCGTCCTGCGGCCGTCCCCGCTTTCCGGGCTCGGGCGCGGCCGCGCCCTGCGGGCGGCCCGTGGGCTCGGGCGTGCCCGCGGCAGCCGCGGCGTCCGGTGCGGGCTGGTCGGGCTGTGCCGCTGGGGATGCCCCCGGACGGAGTCTGGGGGAGAGCGGCTGGGCCTTGTCTGGCAAGAGCACTCCTCATGCGGGGTCCGGTCCCCGAACAGGTCCGGACTGCCATGGTATCGATCCGGGCCGGGGAGCCGCCTCCCGCCCGGCGGGGGCGAGGACGCACGGAGCGGGCCCCGGGGTTCTCCCCGGGGCCCGCTCCGTGTCTTCGGTGCCTTCTCAGACGCGGATCAGCGCGTCCACCGGCGCCTCGCCGAGCACCTTCGCCAGCCGCTCCCGGCCGGGCAGGAAACCCAGCTCCATCAGGACGGCGACGCCGACGGGCTCGGCCCCGGCCCGGCGGATCAGCTGGACCGACGCCTCGGCGGTGCCGCCGGTGGCCAGGACGTCGTCGATGACCAGGACCCGGTCACCGGGGGTGAACGCCTCGGCGTGTATCTCGATCTCCGCCGTGCCGTACTCCAGCTCGTACGCCTGCGACAGGGTTGCGCCGGGCAGTTTGCCGGCCTTGCGGACGGGCACGAAGCCGACCTGGGCCCGGACGGCCACGGGGGCCGCCAGGATGAAGCCGCGGGCCTCCAGGCCGACGACCTTGTCCACCCGGTGGCGGACGCACAGCTCGGCGAACGCCTCGGTGAGGGCGGTGAACGCCTCCGGGTCGGCGAGCAGCGGCGTGATGTCCTTGAACACCACGCCCGGCTTCGGGTAGTCCGGCACGTCGTGGATGCGGCTGAGCAGCAGCTCGCGCAGGCTCTCGTCGGCGCCTTCCGCGCCCCAGGCGGTCATCGGCGCTTCCCGCCGCGGCCGCCGCGGTTGCGGCTCACCGGCTGCCGGCGCTGGCCGACCACACCGGCCGGGGACGCGTCCTGCGGCTCGTCGTCCTCGGCGTCGGCGTCCTGGGGCCCGCCCTCGTCCTGCGCCGAGTCCGCCTTGGCGGCCTGCGCGGCGCGCTTGGCGTGGACGCGCCGGGTGAGGGCCTTCATCTGCGGGTCGCGCTCCTTGAGGTCGGCGACCAGCGGGGTGGCGATGAAGATCGACGAGTAGGCACCGGCCGCGAGGCCGACGAACAGGGCGAGCGAGATGTCGTTCAGCATGCCCGCGCCCAGGAAGCCGCCGCCGATGAACAGCAGACCGGCGACCGGGAGCAGGGCGACGACCGTGGTGTTGATGGAGCGCACCAGGGTGCCGTTGAGGCTACGGTTGGCGACCTCGCTGTACGTCCAGCGGGTCTGCTTGGTGAGGTCCTTCGCGCTCTCCTTGAGGCCGTCGAAGACGACGACGGTGTCGTAGAGCGAGTAACCGAGGATGGTCAGCAGACCGATGACCGTACCCGGGGTGACCTCGAAGCCCACGAGGGCGTAGATGCCCACGGTGATGGTGAGGTCGTGGATGAGGGCGATCAGGGCGGCGAGCGCCATCCGCCACTCGAAGGCGATGGCGAGGTAGATCACCACCAGGACCATGAAGACCGCCAAGCCCGTCCAGGCCTTGTTGGCGATCTCCTCACCCCAGCTGGGGCCGACGATGTCGGTGTTGATGTCGTCGGTGGAGACGTTCAGCTTCTTGGCCAGGGCCTGCTGCGTCGCGCGGGACTTCTGCTCGGTCAGCTCGCTGACCTGGATGCGCAGCTTGCCGTCGCCGGTCTTCTGGACGATCGCCGTGTGGCCGGAGGCCTCCTCGGCGACCTGCTTGGCCGCGTCCGCCGAGACCGAGGTCTTCTTGGTGTCGAAGACCGCGCCGCCGGAGAACTCGATGCCCATGTTCAGGCCGCGCACCGCCAGGCCGACGATGGCCGTGATGGTGATGAGGATCGAGATGCCGTACCAGATCTTCCGCTTGGCGACGAAGTCGTAGCCGACCTCGCCTCGGTAGAGCCGGGCGCCGAGGGTGCCGAGTCGTGACATCTCACGCCTCCTTCGGGTCGACAGGGGCGGAGGGACGACGACGGGAGGCCCGCAGCGGCGGCTTGGCGCCGAGCCGCTTGGGGTCGAGGCCGGACCACGGGTGGCCGCTCGCGAAGAACTTGCGGCGGGCGAGGAGCGTCATCAGCGGCTTGGTGAAGAAGAAGACCACGACGACGTCGAGCAGGGTGGTCAGACCGAGGGTGAACGCGAAGCCCTGGACCTTGCCGACGGTGACGATGAAGAGCACCGCGGCGGCGAGGAAGGACACGAAGTCGGAGACCAGGATCGTCCGGCGGGCGCGCGGCCAGCCGCGCTCCACGGCGGGGCGCAGGCTGCGGCCGTCGCGGATCTCGTCCCGGACCCGCTCGAAGTAGACGATGAACGAGTCGGCGGTGATACCGATGGCGACGATGGCACCGCAGACGGCCGGGAGGTTCAGGGCGAACCCGATGGCCTTCCCGAGCAGGACCATGATCGTGTACGTCAGGACCGCCGAGGCCGCGAGGCTGGCGAGCGCGACGAGCGCGAGGCCGCGGTAGTAGACCACCAGGTAGATCACGACGAGCGCGAGGCCGATGGCACCGGCGATCAGGCCGGCGCGCAGCTGCTCGCCGCCGAGCGCGGCGGAGACGGTGGTCTCCGTGACGACGTCGAAGGACAGCGGCAGGGCACCGTACGACAGCATGTTGGCGAGGTCGTCCGCGCTGGACTGGTCGAAGTTTCCGCTGATCTCGGCGCTGCCGCCGGGGATGGCGGAGCGCACGGAGGGGGCGGAGACCGCCTGGTTGTCCATGACGATCGCGAACCGGTTCTGCGGCTCGGGCTTGGCGGCGAGCTTGCCGGTGATGTCGGCGAACTTCTTGGCGCCGCTGCCGTTGAACTTCAGCTGGACCTGCCAGCCGGTGGCCCGCTGGGTGTCGAGGGCGGCCTTGGCCTCGGTGACGTCCACGCCCTTGACGGCGACGGGGCCGAGGAGGAGCTTCTCCTGGCCGTCCTTGTCGCAGACCACGACCTCGTCCGTGTCCTTGGCGCGGCCGGCCTGCTTCGCGGCCTGGGAGCGGGCTTCCTTGGTGGAGCAGTCCAGGGCGGCGAACTGCTTCTGCAGGTCGTTGGCGGCGCCGCCCGAGGGCTTCGGCGACGGCGTGGGCGGCTTGGGCGCCTGCGGGGCCTTCAGGGCCTCCGTGACGGCCCGGCCCTGGGTGTGGGACCCGGACGGGGTGGCCGAGGAGCCGGGGGCGGACGCGGTGGGCGTGCCGGAGGGCTTGCCCTTCTCGGCGTCCTTCTTGTCCTTCTCGGCGTCCTTCGCCTTGTCCTTGCTCTTGTCGCCCTTGTCCTTGCCGGTGCCGGCCGACGCGCTCGGCGTGGGCTCGGGCAGCTTGCCGGCGGGCGCGGCGACGATCACCGGGCGGAAGGTGAGCTGGGCGGTGGTGCCGACCTGCTCACGGGCCTGCTTCGCGTTCGTCCCCTTGGGGATGTTCACGATGATGTGCTTCTTGCCCTGCGTCTGGACCTCGGACTCGGTCACGCCGAGACCGTTGACACGCCGCTCGATGATGCCCGCGGCCGTGTTCATGTTGGTCGTGGTGATCGCGTTGGGCTGGCCCGGCGTGTTCTTCGCCTCGAGCGTGAAGCTCGTGCCGCCCGCCAGGTCGATGCCCAGGCGGGGGGTGGTCTGCCCGGAGGCGAACATTCCCCCGACGAGCGCCACCATGGCGATCAGGATGAAGGCCAGGACTCTGCCCGGCCTGCCCTGGCCGCCCGGGGACCTGCGGCCCTTCTTCGGTGCTGCCACCTTGTCGTTTCTCCCTGTCCAACCGCCGGGCGTCGGGTGTTCGCCCGGCGGCCACGAAGTTTGTGGGGACCTGCCCCCCGCCGGAGCCTAGACCGTCAGCGAACCGCGACGCACCGAGCGGTGGGTGCGTCGCGGTTCCAGGTGGGACTACTTCGCGTCGGAGTCGCCGTCCCGCTTGGCGTCCTTGGGCTCCGCCTTGGTGGCGTCCGCGGGCTTCTCGGCCGTCCCGGCCTCGTCCTTCGCGGCGGCCTCGGCCTTCGCGTCGGCGGAGGTGTCCTTGCCGAGGTCGATCTTCTTCTCGCCGGCTTCCTCGTTCAGCGAGGAGAGGTCGTCCGGGACGACCGGGGCGTCGTCGTCGGACCCCTCGATGCCGTGGATGATGCGGTTGTACTCGTCGTCCGGCAGGACGGCACCGATGGCGTTCTTCGCGTAGATCGCGTGAACGCCCGGGGCGACCTCCAGGAGGACGGAGTCCTCGCTGACCTCCTTGACGGTGGCGTACATGCCGCCGATCGTCCGCACACCGGTGCCCGGCTGCATCTGGTCGCGCATCTGCGCAGCCTGGCGCTGCTTGTTCTTGGCCGACCGGGTCATCAGGAACATGGCCCCGATGAGCACGATGAACGGCAGGAGAGTCACGATATTCACGGGACGGGATTTCCTTCACACGACCGCTTGGGGGTGCGGCCTGGTCTACGGGGGTGGTATGCCGTGCCATACGGACGGCATCGGCGGAGTCTAAGCGAGTCCGCACCAATGGAACAACGCCCAGCATGGCACCCGGGTTCCTGGCCGGACCAGTCCCCGCGCCGTCACTCGGCGAACGGGGAACTCCCTCCCGTCCCGCCTTCGCCAGCCCGGCCCGCACCCCCGGCGACCTGCGGCGGCACCATTCCCAGGTGCTCCCAGGCCGCGGGCGTCGCGATCCGGCCCCGGGGCGTCCTGGCCAGCAGCCCCTCCCGGACGAGGAACGGCTCGGCGACCTCCTCGACGGTCTCCCGCTCCTCGCCGACGGCCACGGCCAGCGTGGACAGGCCGACCGGGCCGCCCCCGAAGAGCTTGAGGAG
The DNA here is from genome assembly GCF_020037025.1 of Streptomyces huiliensis. Classification (GTDB taxonomy): domain Bacteria; phylum Actinomycetota; class Actinomycetes; order Streptomycetales; family Streptomycetaceae; genus Streptomyces; species Streptomyces huiliensis. The sequence continues at coordinate 23,381 of NZ_JAIQLH010000123.1, forward strand.
CGCGGTGAGCACGGCCCGGTCCAGCCGGTCGAGGCCGCGGGCGTCCACCTCGTACACCTCCAGGGCCTTCGCCGCGACCTCGCGGGTGATCAGGCCGTCGGCCTTCACCTGGGCGTAGTCGCGGACGCGGCGCAGCAGCCGGTTGGCGATGCGGGGCGTGCCGCGCGACCGGCCGGCGATCTCGGCGGCTCCCTCCGCGTCTATGGTCACGTCGAGCAGCCCGGCCGACCGGCCGACGACGCGCTCCAGCTCGGCGGGGGCGTAGAACTCCATGTGCCCGGTGAAGCCGAAGCGGTCGCGCAGCGGAGGCGGCAGCAGGCCGGCACGCGTGGTGGCGCCGACGAGGGTGAAGGGCGGCAGCTCCAGGGGGATGGCCGTGGCGCCGGGGCCCTTGCCGACGATCACGTCGACCCGGAAGTCCTCCATCGCCATGTACAGCATCTCCTCGGCGGGCCGGGACATGCGGTGGATCTCGTCGAGGAAGAGGACCTCGCCCTCGGTGAGGGAGGAGAGGATCGCCGCGAGGTCGCCCGCGTGCTGGATGGCGGGGCCCGAGGTGATGCGGATGGGGGCGCCCATCTCGGCGGCGATGATCATCGAGAGGGTGGTCTTGCCGAGCCCCGGGGCGCCGGAGAGCAGGACGTGGTCGGCGGTGGCACCGCGCTGCCGGGCCGCCTTCAGCACCAGGTCGAGCTGCTCGCGCACCCGCTCCTGGCCGATGAACTCGCCCAGGTCCTTGGGCCGCAGGGCGGCTTCGACGGCCTGGTCGTCATGATCGGCGACGGCCCCGACGAGCCGCTCGTCGGCGGGGGGTACGAACTCCACGGTGGAAACCTAGCGGTTGGGGGCTTGTTCAGCCCGTCCGGCGTTTGAGGACACCGCGCGGAGCGCGGTGCGGGGGGTCCGGGGGGCGAAGCCCCTCGGGAAACGGTGAAAGGGCGGGGCCGGGGCGGAACCCACCGCGCTCACCGGGCCCGGTTCAGCGTCTGCAAGGCGGCCCGCAACAGCTGCCCGACCTGCGGCGCACCCCCCGCGGCAGCAGCCTGCGGCGCGACGGCCTCAACGGCTTCCTCGGCGTCGCGCGGCGCGTACCCGAGCCCGACCAGCGCCGCGTGCAGCTGCTCGCGCCACCCGGCGGGCGCCGAGGAGACGGCCGCGGCGGCCGGCGCGGAACCGACCGGCGCGCCCAGCCGGTCCTTGAGCTCCAGCAGCAGCTTCTGGGCCCCCTTCTTCCCGATCCCGGGAACGGCGGTGAGCGCCTTCTCGTCACCCGCGGCGAACGCCCGCCGCAGCGCGTCCGGCGCGTGCACGGCCAGCATGGCCTGCGCGAGCCGCGGCCCGACCCCGCTCGCGGTCTGCAGCAGCTCGAACGTCTGCCGCTCGTCGTCGTCGGCGAAGCCGTAGAGCGTCAGGGAGTCCTCGCGGACGACGAGCGAGGTGGCCAGCCGCGCGGGCTCTCCCACGCGCAGGCCGGACAGGGTGTTGGGGGTGCACTGGACGGCCATGCCGACGCCGCCGACCTCGACGACGGCGGTGTCCGGGGCGAGGGCGGCGACGGGGCCGGAGACGAAGGCGATCATCGGGTGCCCTTCGGGAGGCGTACGGGGGCGGTGGTGCGGCGGTGGGCGGCAACGGCCTGCTGGAGGCGGCCGGTGGCCGGGGCCCGCCAGATGTGGCAGATGGCGAGGGCGAGCGCGTCGGCGGCGTCGGCCGGCTTGGGCGGGGCGTCGAGCCGGAGCAGCCGGGTGACCATGGAGCCCACCTGCGCCTTGTCGGCCCGGCCCGAGCCGGTGACGGCCGCCTTGACCTCGCTGGGGGTGTGCAGCGCGACGGGCAGCCCGCGGCGGGCGGCGCACAGCATGGCGACGGCGCTGGCCTGGGCGGTGCCCATGACCGTACGGACGTTGTGCTGGCTGAAGACGCGCTCGACGGCCACGTACTCGGGCCGGTGCTCGTCCAGCCACTGCTCTATGCCGCGCTCCACGAGCACTAGCCGCTCGGCGGTGTCCGCCTCGGCGGGAGTCCGCACGACGCCGACGCCCAGCATGCGCAGCGGACGTCCCGCCGTCCCCTCGACGACGCCGACACCGCACCGCGTCAGCCCCGGGTCCACCCCCAGCACGCGCACCGCGCCCCTCCTTCGGTCAACTGTTCCGGCAGGCTACCGGGCGGCACTGACAACGCCGTCGACCGACAGCGCGACGGGCCGACGGGAGGTGTCCCGTCGGCCCGTCGGCGGCGGCGTCAACTGCCGGAGATCACCGGGGGTCAGGCGTCGACCTTCGCCATGACGTCGTCGGAGACGTCGAAGTTGGCGAAGACGTTCTGCACGTCGTCGCTGTCCTCCAGGGCGTCGATCAGCTTGAAGATCTTGCGCGCGCCCTCCTCGTCCAGCTCCACCTGCATGGTGGGGACGAAGTTGGCCTCGGCCGAGTCGTAGTCGATGCCGGCCTCCTGGAGCGCGGTGCGGACCGCGACCAGGTCGGTGGCCTCGCTGAGCACCTCGAAGCTCTCGCCGAGGTCGTTGACCTCCTCGGCGCCCGCGTCCAGGACCGCGCCGAGGACGTCGTCCTCGGTGAGCTCGCCCTTGGGGACGATCACGACGCCCTTGCGGTTGAAGAGGTAGGAGACCGAACCCGGGTCGGCCATCGAGCCGCCGTTGCGGGTCATGGCGACGCGGACGTCACCGGCGGCGCGGTTGCGGTTGTCGGTGAGGCACTCGATGAGGACGGCCACGCCGTTGGGGCCGTAGCCCTCGTACATGATCGTCTCGTAGTCGGCGCCGCCCGCCTCCAGGCCGCCACCGCGCTTGACCGCGGAGTCGATGTTCTTGTTCGGGACCGACTGCTTCTTCGCCTTCTGGATGGCGTCGTAGAGCGTCGGGTTGCCGTCGATGTCGACGCCGCCCATGCGGGCCGCGACCTCGATGTTCTTGATCAGCTTCGCGAAGAGCTTGCCGCGCTTGGCATCGATCACGGCCTTCTTGTGCTTCGTCGTAGCCCATTTAGAGTGGCCGGACATCCGCCTGTCTCCTTCGCGTTACCCATACTGAACGAACGACTGAGATCCTACCGGGATCTCAGTGCCGTGCGGCGCGCACCATCTCCACGAAGAGGCCGTGCACCCGGTGGTCGCCGGTGAGCTCGGGGTGGAACGACGTGGCCAGCACGTTCCCTTGGCGGACGGCCACCGTGTGCCCGTCGTGCACGGCGAGGACCTCGACCTGGGCGCCGGTCGACTCGACCCACGGCGCGCGGATGAAGACGCCTTCGACCGGGCCGCCCTCGACGCCGGTCATCCCGACCGACGCCTCGAACGACTCGTTCTGGCGGCCGAAGGCGTTGCGGCGCACGATCATGTCGATGCCGCCGAGGGTCTCCTGGTCCTCGCGGCCGTCCAGGATCTTGTCGGCGAGCATGATCATGCCGGCGCAGGTGCCGTAGACGGGCATCCCCGACCGCACCCGCTCGCGGAGCGGTTCGAGCATGCCGAAGACCACGGCCAGCTTGGACATGGTGGTGGACTCGCCGCCGGGTATCACCAGGCCGTCGACCTCGGCGAGCTCCTCGGGACGGCGCACCGGACGGGCCGTCGCGTCGGCGGCCGCCAGGGCCACGAGGTGCTCGCGGACGTCGCCCTGGAGGGCGAGGACACCGATGGTGGGGTTGGAGACACCGTTGGTGGGAGTGGACACGGTCGTCCTGCCTCTCGGTCGTACGGGCCGGTGGGCGGCCCGCGCCTGTGCCGCGGGCCGCCCACCGGGGACTGCGGGGACTACCAGCCGCGGTTGGCGTACCGCTCGGCCTCGGGGAGGGTGTCGCAGTTGATGCCGACCATGGCCTCGCCCAGGTTGCGGGAGGCGTCCGCGATGACCTTCGGGTCGTCGTAGAAGGTGGTGGCCTTCACGATGGCCGCGGCGCGCTTGGCCGGGTCACCGGACTTGAAGATGCCGGAGCCGACGAAGACGCCCTCGGCGCCGAGCTGGCGCATCAGCGCGGCGTCGGCGGGGGTGGCGACACCACCGGCGGAGAACAGCACCACCGGCAGCTTGCCGAGCTCGGCGACCTCCTTGACCAGCTCGTACGGGGCGCGCAGCTCCTTGGCGGCGGCGAAGAGCTCGTTGTTGTCGAGGGCGCGCAGCTTGCCGATCTCGTTCTTGATCTGGCGCAGGTGGCGGACGGCCTCGACGACGTTGCCGGTACCGGCCTCGCCCTTGGAACGGATCATGGCCGCGCCCTCGGCGATGCGGCGCAGGGCCTCGCCCAGGTTGGTGGCACCGCAGACGAACGGGGTGGTGAAGGCCCACTTGTCGCTGTGGTTGACCTCGTCGGCGGGGGTCAGGACCTCGGACTCGTCGATGTAGTCGACACCGAGCGACTGGAGGACCTGGGCCTCGACGAAGTGGCCGATGCGGGACTTGGCCATGACGGGGATGGAGACGGCGCCGATGATCTCTTCGATCATGTTCGGGTCGGACATCCGGGCCACGCCGCCGTCCTTGCGGATGTCGGCCGGGACCCGCTCCAGGGCCATGACCGCCACCGCGCCCGCGTCCTCGGCGATCTTCGCCTGCTCGGCGTTGACGACGTCCATGATCACGCCGCCCTTGAGCTGCTCGGCCATGCCGCGCTTGACGCGTGCGGTGCCGGTCTCGGGGTTGGGGGACGTGCTGGGGGTGGACACGATGTGACCTCACTATCCGGTGCGGTGATGCTGCAGCGTCATCAAAGCCGCCCGGGCGGTGGGGTGAAAGGGCCAATTCGGGGCGGGTGGCTTGTGCGGGGCGGAGGGTGGGTTCTCCCGGGCTCCTTCCTGGGGGCCTTTCCGGGGAGGGCTTCCCGGGAGCCTTCCCCGGGCGGGGTCAGCCGCCCGGACGTTCCACGAGCGGCGCCGGGGGCTCGTCGTCCATCTCGAAGGCGAGCGGGAAGGGGGCGTGACCGGCCAGCCGGAACCAGCGCACCACCCGGTGCCGGCGCACCGCCCGGGCCGCGCGGACCGCGTCGTTGTGGAAACGGCGGGCCATCGGCACCCGGCGGACGGCCTGGTCGAGCTCGACGAGCGACTCCTCACCGCCCGGCGCCTCGCGGACGGCCGCCGTCTGCGCGCTCTCGGCGAACACCGCGCGCAGCGCCTGGCTCAGCTCGCTCTCGGCGACCTCCCGCTGCTCCTCCTCGGCCTGCCGGGCGGCGTGCGCGGCCTGGTAGAGGACGATCGACGCGGCCGGGTCGAGGACCCCGGCGGTGGCGAGCTCCTGGGCGACCGAGGCGCGGCGCAGCAGTTGGGCGTCCAGGGCGGCGCGTGCCGCGTCGATGCGGCTGTGCAGCCGGTCCAGGCGGCCGGCGGTCCAGCTGAGGTAGATGCCGACGAGGACCAGGGCGGTCACCGTCCACACGAAGATCCAGAGAGAATCCGTCACGCCGGGTCACAGTACCCGTCCGGACGGCGGCCGACGGCCACCTCCCCGGGCTCCCCGGGCGGCCTCTCCACCCGTGGGTGGACGACGGGTGGAGACGGGCCGCGGAGAAATCTACCCGTGCTCCGATCCGTCTCCACCCGGCCCGCGCCTAGCGTCGTGGGTGGCAGAACTCCCGTCCACGCGGCGGGGTTTCACCACTCCCGGGAAACCGTCGAGGCAAGGGGGTCGTCCCATGCGACCGCACGTCCCGCGCGCCAGGCGCGCCCTGCTCACCACACCGATCGTCGTCATCGTCCTCCCGCTGGCGCTGTACTACGTGCTCCGCGCCCAGGGAGCCCCCGCGTGGCAGGCGCTGCTGCTCAGCAGCCTTCCGCCGGTCGCGCACTCCGTCGCGGCGGCCGTCAGGGGCCACCGGGTCGGATACGTCGACCTGCTGGTGATCGGCCTGCTGGTGATATCCGCGGCGACCTCACTGGTCAGCGGGGATCCCCGGGGGCTGCTGCTGAAGGACGCGGCGCTCCCGGCGGCTCTCGGGCTGGGCATCGGAGCGACGCTGTGGGCCGCCCGGCCGTTCGCCTTCCGGTTCGGCCACCAGTTCCGCTCCGGCGTCGCGGCGGAACGAGCGGAGCGGTACTGGCGGGAGCTCCCCGCCTTCCGGCAGGCGCTGCGGTCGCTCACCCTGCTGTGGGCCGGCGCGGAACTGCTCGACGCCCTGCTGAGCGCGACGGAGGCGCTGGTCCTGCCCGTCGACGCGGTGCCGCTGCTGGGCCGCGCGCAGTCGCTGGCCGTCGTGGGCGCGGTGGCCCTCCTCAGCGTCCGCCGCAGCCGGCGGTTCCGCGGCCGGTACGGGATACCGCTGTTCGGCTTCCGGGAGCCGGCGGGGGCGGAGGAAGCGGAGATACGCGGACGGGCTCCGGGGCTGGTGTGAGTGAAGGGTGCGGGTCTCCGGAGCCGAGCGTCGGCCAGGCCGAGGTACGCGTGAGCCCTGCGGTCAGGTGGCCGGGGCCGGGCCAGTTCCGGAGCCTGGGTCAGGCCCAGGCTCCGGGCGGATCCTGAGGTCCGGGCCGGTCCCCGGGGACCGGGTCAGTCCCGGGCGAGGCCCAGCCGGGCCCGCAGGCCGGTCCGTTCGTCCGTGGCCACGGAGGCCGCTCCGGCGGTGACCGTCTCGTAGACGGCGAGGATGTCGGCGCCGACGGTCGCCCAGTCGAAGCGGCGGACGTGCCGGCTGCCCCGCTCGCTCAGCTCCGCCCGGCGGGCGGGGTCGGCGAGGAGGCGGACGGCCGCGGCGGCCAGGGCGTCCGCGTCCTCGTTGGCGAACAGTTCGCCGGCGGCGCCCCGGTCCAGGACCTGGGCGAAGGCGTCCAGGTCGCTGGCGAGGACGGGAGCACCGGCCGACATCGCCTCGACGAGGATGATGCCGAAGGACTCGCCGCCGGTGTTGGGAGCCACGTAGAGGTCGACACTGCGGAGCAGCCGGGCCTTGTCCTCGTCACTGACCATCCCGAGGAACTCGACGGCGTCCCGCGCCTCCCGGGGCAGGGCGGCGACGGCCTCCTCCTCGTCGCCGCGCCCGGCCACCAGCAGCCGGGTGCCGGGGCGCTCGGCGAGGATCTTCGGCAGGGCGCGCATCAGGACGGGCAGGCCCTTGCGGGGCTCGTCGATCCGGCCGATGAAGCCGATCGTCGCCGGGCGGGCGGGGTCTGCGGAGGCACCGGCGGGGAGGGAGTCCGGGCCGGGGTCTCCGGCGCCCTGAGGGGCGACAGCGGCGGCAAGGTCCTCCGAGGCCACGCGGGGGCGGGGGTCGCCGGACCGGGGTTCGCCCGGTCGCCCGGGCCCGGGCTCCGGGACGGCGGACTCGGCGGCACCGGACGCCTGCGCACCGGGAGCCGGGTGCGCGGCGGGAGCCGGGTTCCCGCCCGTGCGGTCATGCGCGGTCGTCCCCACGCCCGTCCACTCCGGGCGCGGCTCGGCGCGGGCGAAGAAGTCGACGTCGACGCCGTTGGGGATGACGACCGCGTCCCCGCCGAGGTGCTCGACCAGGGTGCGGCGGGCGTACTCGCTCACGGCGATGCGCGCGCTGATCTTCTCCAGGGCGGGCTGGAGGATCGGATAGGCGGCGATCATCGCCCGCGAGCGGGGGTTGGAGGTGTGGAAGGTGGCGACGATGGGCCCCTGGGCGGCCCAGCAAGCCAGCAGGCCGAGCGACGGGGAGGTGGGCTCGTGGATGTGGATGACGTCGAAGTCGCCCTCGTGGAGCCAGCGGCGCACCCGGGCCGCGGAGAGGAAGCCGAAGTTGAGCCGGGCCACCGAACCGTTGTACGGGACCGGGACGGCCCGGCCCGCGGAGACCACGAACGGCGGCAGCCGCGTCCCGTCGTCCGCCGGGGCCAGGACGGAGACCTCGTGTCCCCGCCGGATGAGGTGTTCGGCGAGGTCGCGGATGTGGAACTGGACGCCGCCGGGCACGTCCCAGGAGTAGGGGCAGACGATCCCGATCCTCACGGCGCCTCCGTTCCCGGGCCGGCGGCCGGCCGGGGGTGCGGACCGGCGTCAGGGCCCGGCTCCGGCTCGCTGCGGGAGGGGGAGGTCGAGGGCGACGACGAGGGCGACGGCGAGCCGTTCGCGGCGGTCGGGCCGGTGTCCGTGCCCGGCCCGGGCGCGGCAGCCGAGTCGGCCTCACCGCACGAGCCGGCCTCACCATGCGGGCCGACCTCACCGCGCGAACCGGCGTCGGTGGCCGGGGCCGGCCCGGAGTCGGCGCCCGACGCGGAGCCGGCGGTGTCCGTAACCGTCCCGGCGGCCGAGCGCGACGGCGTGGCGGCCGCGGCCGGGCCGTCGGCAGGGCGGGTCCCCGCGCCGGGCGGCGGCTCGTCGCCGGGGCGGGCGCCGCCTCCCGCCGGGGCCAGGTCGGCGAGCCAGAGGCGCTGGAGCATGTGCCAGTCCTGGGGGTGCTCGGCGATGCCGGAGGCGAACGCGTCGGCCAGGGCCTGGGTCATCGCGGCGGCCTTCTCCGGGCGGGTGCCGGTCTCCGGGACCTCGACGGGCGGGTGCACGCGCCCCTGGAGCACCGGGGAGCGGTCGTACCAGAGGGTGACGGGCAGCAGGACGGCACCGGTCTGCACGGCCAGCCGGGCCGGGCCGCCGGGCATCTTGGTGGCCTCGCCGAAGAAGGAGACCTCGATGCCGTGGGCGGACAGGTCGCGGTCGGCGACCAGGCAGACGAGCCCGCCGGCCCGCAGCCGGCGGGAGAGGACGCCGAAGGCGGTGCCCCCGGCGTGCGGGAGGACCTCCATGCCCAGGCCCTCGCGGTAGGCGACGAACCGGTCGTACAGCGACTCCGGCTTCAGCCGCTCGGCGACGGTGGTGAAGGGCACGCCCAGCCGGGTGGTGACCCAGGCGCCGGCCAGGTCGTAGTTGCCCATGTGGGGCAGGGCCAGGATCACGCCCCGCCCGGCGGCCAGCGCCTCCTCCAGGTGGTGCAGGCCCTCGGGCGCGAAGCCGGAACGGACCCGCTCGCGGCTCCAGGCGGGCAGTCGGAAGGATTCCATCCAGTAGCGCATGTAGGAGCGCATGCCCTCCCGGGACAGCCGGGCGAGGCGGGCGGGCGAGGCGTCGGGGACGACGCGGGCGAGGTTGGCCTCCAGCCGGAGCACGCCCTTGCCCCGCCGCCGCCAGGCCACGTCGGCGATCTCGCGGCCCAGCCGCGTCGCCACCGGCTCCGGGAGCCGCTTGACGGCACCCCACCCCAGCCCGTACAGGGCGTCCGTCAGCTGGTCCTTCACCCGGTCTCTCCCCCTCCCACCGGCAGGCCGGCATCCGCCGCGGCGTCCGCCTCGGCCGCCTCCCGGCGGACGGTCACCACACGCTGGATCAGTGTCACGAGACTGCCCGCCGCCACGATCCACAACGCGATCGGCAGCAGCACCTGGATGCCGGGCACACCGAACTTGTGCAGTCCGGAGAGCCCGCAGGCCACCAGCGAGATGACCAGCCGCTCGGCCCGCTCGACCAGGCCGTTGACCGCCACCGGGAGGCCGATGCTCTCCCCGCGCGCCTTGGTGTACGACACCACCTGGCCGCTGGCGAGGCAGAAGATCGCCACCGCGCACAGCAGGATGTTGTGCCCCTCGTAGGTCGCGTACCACAGGGCGAGGCCGCCGAAGATGGCCGCGTCGGCCACCCGGTCCAGCGTGGAGTCGAGGAACGCCCCCCACCGGCTGGAGCGGCCGAGCTGCCGCGCCATGTTGCCGTCGACGAGGTCGGAGAAGACGAACAGGGTGATGGTGACCGTGCCCCAGAAGAACTCGCCCATGGGGTAGAAGACCAGCGCTCCCGCCACCACACCACCGGTACCGATGAGGGTCACCGCGTCGGGACTGACGCCGAGGCGGATGAGCAGGGCGGCGAACGGCGTGAGAACACGCGTGAAGAACGCACGCGCGTACTTGTTCAGCATGGCCTTCCCGGAGGGTCGTGTGCGGGCCGAGTGGCCGAAGGGCCACCGGCTGGCCCATCGTAGCCAGGCCGCACCGGCCCGCCGCGCCCGCGTCGGACACCTCGGCCATGGCACGGATCACTCCACGGATCTCCCGCACATCTCCACGCGGAGATCCACCCCGAGATCCGCGCGGCCGGAGCGGGCCGGAGCGCGGCGGAACACGGCCGGGCACGGCGGGGCGCGCCACCCGAATGGCCGCGCTCCCCCGGGAGCGCCGACGGCGGCGCGCGCCGGGGCGGGCGGTCGCGCCACCGTGTGCGACGTATGGACGCAGCGTGACCACGGTGGAAAGCTCGAAGGATCGCAGGTGTCAACCGGAAGGCGAGGCACATGGGCGAGAAGACGAACCACACCGGTCACCCCGGGGCCGCCGGCAGAGCGGCGGCGGCCGACCGGCCCGGCGACATACGCAACGTGGTACTGGTCGGCCACAGCGGTTCCGGCAAGACGACCCTGGTGGAGGCGCTGGCCCTGGCCACCGGCGCGGTCACCCGCGCGGGCCGGGTGGAGGACGGCGCCGCCCTCTCCGACTACGACGAGATCGAGCACCGCCAGCAGCGCTCGGTGCAGCTGTCGGTGGTCCCGGTGGAGTGGGCCGGCATCAGGGTCAACCTGCTGGACACCCCCGGTTACGCCGACTTCGTCGGCGAGCTGCGGGCCGGCCTGCGGGCGGCCGACGCCGCGCTCTTCGTGGTGTCGGCGGCGGAGGGCGGCGAGGGCGTCTCCGGCGCCACCCGCGCCCTGTGGGAGGAGTGCGCGGCCGTGGGCATGCCGCGCGCGATCGTGGTGACGCACCTGGAGGCGGCGCGGGCGGACTTCGACGCCATGACGGAGACCTGCCGCGCCGCCTTCGGTGGCGACTCCCCCGAGAGCGTGCTGCCGCTGTACCTGCCGGTGCACGGCCCGGAGGGCCCCGACGGGCACCGCTCCGTCACCGGGCTGACCGGTCTGCTGTCCCGCCGCGTCTTCGACTACGCCGGCGGCGAGCGGACCGAGGCCGAGCCGGGCCCGGACCTGCTGCCGGTGCTCGACGCGGCCCGGGACCGGCTCATCGAGGGGA
>NZ_JAIQLH010000124.1 GCF_020037025.1 Streptomyces huiliensis
TGCTGCCGGTGCTCGACGCGGCCCGGGACCGGCTCATCGAGGGGATCATCGCCGAGAGCGAGGACGAGACCCTCATGGACCGCTACCTCGGCGGCGAGGACATCGACGTCAAGACCCTGATCGAGGACCTGGAACGGGCCGTGGCACGCGGCTCCTTCCACCCCGTGCTGCCCGCCGCCCCCGCCGTCGACGGCGCCCGCCAGGGGCTCGGCACGGTCGAGCTGCTGGAGCTGGTCACCGGCGGCTTCCCTACCCCGACCGAGCGGGAGATCCCCGCCGTCACCGGCCTCGACGGCTCCCCACTGCCCGCCCTGACCTGCGACCCGGCCGGTCCGCTCGCGGCCGAGGTGATCAGGACCGCCTCCGACCCGTACGTCGGCCGGATCTCGCTCGTCCGCGTCTTCTCCGGGACCCTGCGGCCGGACGAGACCGTCCACGTGTCCGGCCACGGCCTCGCCGACCGGGGGCACGAGGACCACGAGGCGGACGAGCGGGTCGGCGCCCTGTCGTCCCCGTTCGGCAAGCAGCAGCGCCCGCTCCCCCAGGCCGTCGCCGGCGACATCGCCTGCGTCGCCAAGCTGGCCCGGGCCGAGACCGGCGACACCCTCTCCTCCCCCGCCCGGCCGCTGCGCATGGAGCCCTGGCTGATGCCCGACCCGCTGCTCCCGGTGGCCATCCAGGCGCACAGCAAGGCGGACGAGGACAAGCTGTCCCAGGGCCTGTCCCGGCTGGTCGCCGAGGACCCCACGATGCGGCTGGAGCACAACCGGCACACCCACCAGGTCGTCCTCTGGTGCCTCGGCGAGGCGCACCGGGACGTGGCGCTGGAGCGGCTGCGCACCCGCTACGGCGTGCAGGTCGACGTGGTGCCGCACCGGGTGGAGCTGCGCGAGACCTTCGGCGGGAAGGCGGCCGGGCGCGGCCGGCACGTCAAGCAGTCCGGTGGGCACGGGCAGTTCGCGATCTGCGAGATCGAGGTGGAGCCGCTGCCGGGCGGTTCGGGCATCGAGTTCGTGGACAAGGTGGTCGGGGGCGCGGTGCCGCGGCAGTTCATCCCGTCCGTGGAGAAGGGCGTCCGGGCGCAGGCCGCGAAGGGGGTCGCCGCCGGCTCCCCGCTGGTGGACGTCCGGGTCACCCTCGTCGACGGCAAGGCGCACTCGGTGGACTCGTCCGACGCGGCGTTCCAGACGGCGGGCGCCCTCGCCCTCCGCGAGGCCGCCGCCGCGGCCCGGGTGCACCTGCTGGAGCCGGTGGCCGAGGTACGGGTGCTGGTCGCCGACGAGTTCGTGGGCCCGGTCATGAGCGACCTGTCCGGCCGGCGCGGCCGGGTGGTGGGCACCGAGCAGGCTCCCGGCGGCCGGACGCTGATCCGGGCCGAGGTGCCCGAGCTGGAGATCGGCCGGTACGCGGTCGACCTGCGCTCGCTGTCGCACGGCACGGGGCGGTTCAGCCGCTCGTACGCGCGGCACGAGCCGATGCCGCCGCAGGTCGCCGAGCGCGTGCGCGAACAGCAGCAGAACGGCGCATAGTTCACAAGCCGCCCACTCCAACTCGTTTCAGGAGTGGGCGGCTTTCCCATCTGCTGCGACAGGCGGCGGTCCGCACCGATACGCTGGGCACGCGGCCCACCGGCACCCGCCGTCCCGGCAACGGGCGCGGACGGACAGCCGGTCCGGGCCGCCGCAGCAGCGGCGTGCGCCTTGGGGGGCATCAGTGACAGACGGGTTCGACTTCAGCCCGGGCGCCCAGGTCCCCATCTCGGGCGGGGCGGGGCAGACCGCGGCGACGCAGGCGCTCGCCTCCGCCGCGTACCGCGACGGGCCGATGGAGGAGCTCCTCAAAGCCAATTCCGACTGGGCCACGTCCTCCGTCAAACCGCCCCGCATCTCCCTCTTCGAGCCCAACCTCGGCGAGGCCTTCGCCCGCGCGGTGCAGCAACGCATGCTCGGCGGCGGCCGGAAGCCCCTCATCCAGTCCTTCGGCATGGAACCGCAGGTCATCGTCGAACACTGCCTCGCGGCCAGCCGCATCCGCAGACTGCGCGACGCCCGGCTGACCGTCCTGATGCTGGTCTTCGGCGTGCTCTTCCTGCCCGGCGTCCTCATCTGGCTCGGCGTCTTCCAGCTCCGCCGCACCCTCGCCGGCGCGCAGAACAAGCGCGCCGGAGCCCTCGGCACCGCGCTGCTGCTGGTCCTCGCCGTCCTCGGCGCCGTCCTCATGGTCAAGATGCCCTTCGACGGCTTCCTCGGCGTCTACCTCCGCGCGATGATGGTCGCCCCGATCATCGGCTGGGCCTGGGCCAAGACCATCTGCGAACGCACCGCCAAGGACCTGCGCGGCCGCTGGGTCGGCCTGCTGGACGGCGGCGGCATCGGCGCCAAGATCCCCGAGGCCGTCCCCAGGAACCCCGGCGAGAGCGCCGCCGAACAGCTCCGGCAGAACCTGGAGCGCCTCTCCGCCGAGCAGAAGAGCAACGTCGTCTTCTACGCGGGCCCCAAGGGCATACTCGGCATGGGCACCCGCTGGGGCAGCTGGCAGCTCGCCGAGGAACTGGCCCCCGCCGACCCCGGCAAGGAGATCAACCCGTTCCGCAGCTGGGACATCATGCGTGCCGTCCACGACCAGCTGCGCCTGCTCGAACGCACGCCCATCAACACCGGCGGCCTGACCCCGCCGTTCGTCGAGCACTGGGTGGTCTCCCCCGTCGGCGAGGGCGCCGGCGCCGTCTCGCGGCCCTCCAGTGCGGACGCCTCGTTCCAGATAAGGGGCTCCGCCCTCCAGAAGATCTGCGACGAGCAGCACTTCGGCAGCGGCGACCGCCACTACCTCGGCGTCCAGTTCGTCCTCTGGGACGGCCAGTTGGTCATCACGCTGCTCATCAACGTGACCGTCCTGCACAAGACGCTGCGCATCGAGGTCACCGGCCACGCCCTCGGCCCGATCCACCCCGTCTTCAACGGGAAGCCGAAGAACCGCACCAAGACCTTCCGCAAGGGCCTCAAGTTCTGGGAGACCTGGGAGCGCCAACTCCCGGTCGTGGAGGCCCGCGAGGTGGTCCGGCTGGCCGCCCGCGCCCCCCTCACCTGGTACCCGCCGCTGCTGGAGTACTGGGGCGGCAAGCTCGTCCTCCCCGAGCCCTTCGGCCTGCGGCACGCCTGGGCCGACAAGCCCTGGCGCCACCGCTTCATGGCCGACGACGCCCTGCGGGCCGCCACCCCCGTGCTCCGCGTGGTGCACGAGACCGCCGTGCGCTTCCTCGCCGAACACGGGGTGGACACCGAGCGCTTCAAGAGCCGCGCGGGCAACCTCAGCGGCGCCGTCCAGGACCTGTCGCCCCGTCAGGCCGACGTCTACAACGCGTAGGCCCTACGCCGAAGGGCTCACCGGAAGATCCCGGTGTGCCCCAGCGAGTACCGGCCGGGCTGCGGGTAGACGGCGAGCCCGTGCGGCCCCGCGCCCACCGGGATCCGCGCGATCTGGTGCCCGTCCGTGGTGTCGATCGCGTACACCTCGCTGTTGTACCGTCCGGACAGCCACAGCACCCTGCCGTCCGCCGACACCCCGCCCATGTCCGGGCTGCCGCCGTCCGGCAGCTCCCACTTGTGCACCAGCTTGCGGCTCTTGAGGTCGAGCACCGAGATCGAGCCCTCGCCCCGGTTGGAGATGTACATCGACTTGGAGTCCCGGCTGACGTAGAGCCCGTGCGCCCCCTTGCCGGTGGGCATCAGCCACGGCTCGGTGAACTTGTCCCCGTCCAGCACCCACAGCCCGTCGGCCATCATGTCGGCGACGTACCAGGTCCGCCCGTCCGAGGCGATCTTCACGTCCTGCGGCATCGCCCCGTCGAACGGCAGCTTCTGCTGCCCGATGACCTTCATCTGCTCGGTGTCGACCTTCAGCAGCTCCCCGGAGAACTCGCAGGAGACGATGAAGTACCGCCCGTCCGGCGAGAAGTCCGCGTGGTTCACGCCCAGGCAGCTCACCGGGACCGTCTTCTTCCGCTTCATGGTGTGCGCGTCCCGGAACACCAGCTCCCGGTCCATCGACGCCATCACCACGGCGTACTTGCCGTTCGGCGTGAAGTAGAGGTTGTACGGGTCGTGCACCGGCACCGTCTTGCCCGCGCGGCCCGTCGCCGGGTCGATCGGCGTCAGCGTGTGCCCCCGGTCGTTGTTGACCCACAGCGTCTTCAGGTCCCACGACGGCACCACGTGCTGCGGCTGCGACCCCACCGGGATCGTCTCGATCACCTTGTACGTCCTGGGGTCGATGACGCTGACCGTGTCCGACTCCGTGTTCGGCACGTACACCCGCGACGGGAAGTCCTTCACCACCGGGGACAGCGCGTTCGGGCGGTCGGCCGCGTAGACGTCGTGCGGGTCCAGCAGCGGCGGCATCCCCGGCAGCCCCTGCGGCACCTTGGGGGCCGCCGCGCCCTGCCGCTGCTCCTGGTGCGGACGGCGCCCGGCGGCCTCGTCGCTGCTGCCGCCGCCGCAGCCGGACGCGGCCAGCAGCACCCCGCCGGCGGTCAGCACCGCGATCCTGCGGAGCCCGCGCGGCAGCCGGCGCGGGCGGGGACGATCACCTGGACGAGGACGGAGACGGGGGCGGACGTGCGAGAACTGGATCATCAGGTCAGCAGCTCCGAAGTCGTCACCGCGCGCAGACCGCGGCGGTGCAGGCCGTCGAGGATCGCGGGCAGCGCGGCCACCGTGCCGGCGTGCCCGAAGTGCAGACTCACCACCGACCCCGGACGCACCGCGTCCAGCACGGCGCGCCCGACGGCCGCCGCGCCCGGATCGGTGAAGTCGAGGGAGTCGACGTCGTACGACAGAAGGTGCGGATAGCCCGCCCTGCGCGCCAGCGCCACCACCTGCTCGGTGGCGAGCCGCGTCTTCGACGGCCGGAACCAGCGTCCGATCCCGCCGGTGAGCCGGCGCAGCCGCTCCGCGCACTCGGTGATCTCGGCGTACGCGGCCGTGGGGCTCAGCGAGCAGATGTCCAGGTGGCGCATGGTGTGGTTGCCGAGTTCATGCCCGCCGTCCAGGACCCGGCGGGCCAGCCGCGGCTGGGCGTCCAGCCAGTCCCCCACCGCCAGCACGGTGACCCGCGCCCCCGCCCGTTCGGCTTCCGCGAGGCAGCCGGTCGCGGTGGCGGCGTCGCCCCGGCCGTGGAACGTGAGGGCGACGGCCTTGCGGTCGCGCGGCCCGTTCTCGATCTGCGCGGGCAGTCCGGCCCGCAGCGGCGGCAGGGCGGGCGGACGCGCGACGGGCCCTGGGGGCCCGGACGGCGCGGTCCGTTCGGCGGGCCGCCGCTCCTCGTCACAGCCGACGAGCGGTGCCCCCGCCAGTCCGGCGAGGACACCGCTCGCGGCTGCGCGCAGCACGGTACGGCGGTGCGGGAAGGTCACCGCACTATTAGAACTTTTTTGTCCGGTTTTGGGGTGATTTTCGGCTCATGGGTTCGGCGCGTGTCCCCGCGGCGCCCCCGGCCCGCGCCCCGGGTGCTACGCCTCCGGCCAGGCGTCGGACAGCATCTTCCGGGTGTCCGCGAGGAGTTGGGGCAGCACCTTGGTGTGGCCGATGACCGGCAGGAAGTTGGTGTCCCCGCCCCAACGGGGGACGACGTGCTGGTGCAGGTGCGCGGCGATCCCCGCCCCCGCGACACCCCCCTGGTTCATCCCGATGTTGAACCCGTGCGCCCCGGACGCCTCCCGGAGCGCCCGCATCGCCCGCTTGGTGAAGTCGGCCAGCTCGAGCGTCTCCGCCGCGTCGAGCTCCGTGTAGTCGGCGACGTGCCGGAACGGGACGACCATCAGGTGGCCGCCGTTGTACGGGTAGAGGTTGAGCACCGCGTAGACGCGCTCGCCCCGGGCGATGATCAGCCCGTCCTCGTCCGACTTCTCCGGAATGGAGCAGAACGGGCAGCCGTCGCCGGCACCGGGGCCGGTGGGCTTGTTCTCCCCCTGGATGTAGGCCATCCGGTGGGGCGTCCACAGGCGCTGGAAGGCGTCCGGGGACCCGACTCCGATCTGCTGCTCCGGCTCACTCGTCATGGTGAGCAGCATATTCCCCGACGGGGATGTGACGAGGGGCGGCCCTGACGGACCGCCCCTCACCTCACACGCGTCACATCTGGACGCGGCGCTCCACGACGTCGAGGAGCTCGGCCAGGGCCTCGTCCTTCGGGATGCCGTTCTTCTGCGACCCGTCGCGGTAGCGGAAGGAGACGGCGCCGTTGGCCACGTCCTCGTCACCGGCGATGATCATGAACGGGACCTTGGACTTCTGGGCGTTGCGGATCTTCTTCTGCATCCGGTCCGAGGAGGCGTCCACCTCCACCCGCAGGCCCTTCTCCCGGGCCTCGGCCGCGAACTCCTCCAGGTACCCCACGTGCGCGTCGCCGATCGGGATGCCGACCGCCTGCACCGGGGCCAGCCATGCCGGGAACGCGCCCGCGTAGTGCTCCAGCAGGACGCCGAAGAAGCGCTCGATGCTGCCGAAGAGCGCCCGGTGGATCATGACAGGCTGCTGGCGCGAGCCGTCCGCCGCCGTGTACTCCAGGCCGAACCGGCGGGGCTGGTTGAAGTCGACCTGGAGGGTCGACATCTGCCAGGAACGGCCGATCGCGTCCTTCGCCTGCACCGAGATCTTCGGGCCGTAGAAAGCGGCCCCGCCCGGGTCCGGGACCAGCGGAAGTCCCTGCTTCTCGGCGGCCAGGCGCAGCGCCTCGGTGGCCTCCGCCCACTCCTCGTCCGAGCCGATGAACTTGTCCGACTCGGGGTCGCGGGTCGAGAGCTCCAGCTCGAAGTCGGTCAGACCGTAGTCGCGCAGCAGGTCGAGCACGAAGGTGAGGAGCGTGTCGAGCTCCTCCGGCATCTGCTCCTTGGTGCAGTAGATGTGCGAGTCGTCCTGCGTGAAGCCGCGGGAGCGGGTCAGGCCGTGCACGACGCCGGACTTCTCGTAGCGGTAGACCGTGCCGAACTCGAAGAGACGCAGCGGCAGTTCGCGGTAGGAACGCCCGCGGGACTTGAAGATCAAGTTGTGCATCGGGCAGTTCATGGCCTTGAGCCGGTAGTTCTGCCCGTCGAACTCGATCGGCGGGAACATGCCCTCCGCGTAGTGCGGCAGGTGCCCCGAGGTCTCGAAGAGGTGTTCCTTCGTGATGTGCGGGGTGTTGACGAACTCGTAGCCGGAGTTCTCGTGCTTCTTGCGCGAGTAGGTCTCCATCTCCTTGCGGATGATGCCGCCCTTGGGGTGGAACACCGCGAGGCCCGGGCCCAGCTCGTCCGGGAAGGAAAAGAGGTCCAGCTCGGCACCGAGCTTGCGGTGGTCGCGGCGCTCGGCCTCGGCGAGGAACTCGACGTACGCCTTGAGCTCGTCCTTGGTCGGCCACGCGGTGCCGTAGATGCGCTGGAGCATGGGGTTCTTCTCGCTGCCGCGCCAGTACGCGCCCGCGTTGCGCATCAGCTTGAACGCCGGGATGAACCGGGTGGTCGGCAGGTGCGGGCCCCGGCAGAGGTCCTTCCAGCACAGCTCGCCGGTCTTCGCGTCCAGATTGTCGTAGATGGTGAGCTCGCCGGCGCCCACCTCGACGTTGGCGCCGTCCTCCTGGGAGGCCGAGCCCTTGAGGCCGATCAGCTCCAGCTTGTAGGGCTCGCCGGCGAGCTCCTCGCGGGCGGCCTCGTCGGTGACGACGCGGCGGGAGAAGCGCTGGCCCCGCTTCTGGATCTCCTGCATCTTCTTCTCGATGAGCTTGAGATCGTCGGGGGTGAAGGGCTTCTCGACGTCGAAGTCGTAGTAGAAACCGTCCTTGACCGGCGGGCCGATGCCCAGCTTGGCCTCGGGGAAGAGCTCCTGCACGGCCTGGGCCATGACGTGCGCGGTGGAGTGGCGGAGGATGTCGAGGCCGTCCGGGGACGAGATCTCGACCGGCTCCACCTCGTCGCCGTCCGCGACCTCGTACGCCAGGTCCTTCAGCTGACCCGCCACCCGCGCCGCGACGATGGTGCGCTCGCCGGCGAAGAGCTCGGCCGCGGTGGTGCCCGTCGTCACCACGCGCTCTTCCCGCTCGGAATCGCGTTGGATGATCACACGGACGTCTGACACCGGACTCTCCTGACTCTGGGCACGGCAGCGGACGCTGCGCGTCTGAATCGTACCGAGCCCCGCGCCCGGGCCGCCAAACGGTCAGGCGCCGCCGCCGTCCCGGTCCCCGAAGCCGTCCGGGTCCGTGTGCAGGGCCTTCAGCAGCCGCTCCCGCTCCGCGTCGTCCACCGGCAGCGGCAGCACTCCCCCGGCACCGGCGAGCCGGCGGAAACCGCCGCCGCTCTCCAGCCGGCCGTCGAGGCGGACGGGCCGGCCCGCGAGGTGGGCGCGGCCGGCGGCGCGGTAGTCCGGCTCGGCGAGCGCGGCGCGGACCTCCGCCACGTCCGCCCCGGACAGCACCCGGAGCCGTACGGTGCCGCCGCCGCCCGGGGTCTCGCGCCACAGGTGCGTCACGGTGCCGGTGAGGCGGACGGGGACGGCGGGTTCGTCGTCGCGGTAGCGGACGCTCGCGGCGCGCAGGGCCGGCAGGTCCCCGGGCGAGAACTCGACGGGTTCGGGGTGTGCCGCGTGGCCCGGCGGCGGCCCGGCGGCGGGGGCCCAGTGGAAGCGGACGCGGATCCCCTCCGCGCCGGTGACGAGGCCGGCGAGGGCGTCGGTCAGCTCCCGGCAGACGCCGGCCCGCACGGCGGCGGCGAACGCGTCGGTACGACCGGTGGCGCGCTGGTAGTCGGTGGCGTCGCGCGCGGCGTACAGCGCGGTGAGCAGGGCGGCCACCACCGGGCGGCCGTAGGCCGGGCCGGGGCCGAGCGGGGCGAGGACGGTCAGTTCGCGGGCCGAGCAGCGGGGGCCGAGCAGGAGTCCGTCGAGGGCGGCCTCGGCCGCGCGGCGGTGGCGGGCGCCGTGGTGGCCGGCGGGCGCGCGGGCGGCGAGG
>NZ_JAIQLH010000125.1 GCF_020037025.1 Streptomyces huiliensis
CCGGAGACCGTACGGCCCCGGGCCCGCTGCCCGGCGAGCGCCGTCCCGGGCTCCACGGCGAGCAGCACGACGTGCAGCGCGGCGCCGCGGCGGCGCGCCTCTCGGGCCAGCCGGCGGCGGACCCAGCCCCGCTGCCCGCAGTCGTGCACGACGAGGCTCGCGCCGGAGCGCAGGGCGCGCCACAGGTGCGCGTAGTGCACGAGGCGCGCGAGGGGGCGGTAGGCGCCGTACGGGAGCCGGAGGGGGAGCTTGCGCAGCCGGCGCTCCAGGCGGGCCCGGGAGTCCTGCGAGTCGACGCTGCGGACGGGGTCGCCCCGGCCGTCGAGGGCGGGCACGACGCGTCGGATCAAAGTGGACTTGCCCGCGCCGGGCAGCCCGGAGACGACCAGCAGGTCCCCGGCCCGGTAGCGCAGCTCCGCCGCGGGCGGCACCGCCCCGCGCAGGTCGCGCACCCCCGGCCCCGACGCCCCCTCCGGCCTCTCCGTCCACGCGGCTCCCGCCGCGCCCCTCTGGACGCCCGTTCGCACCGCTCCCCCGTCCTCGTCCGCCGCTGCGCGGCCCCGCCGCTCCGTCGTTCGGTGCTCACGGTCTACCCCACCCGCATACGAATGGGGTAAAGGAAAAGTAATCCAATGCGATGGGCTCCGAACGGTCCATCGCACGCCCGTACGTGCAATGATGTGCGCGCCAAGAGCACGACCAGCTGCGTACAACTGCATACCGGCCGCTCGAATCCGCGCGGGAGAGTCCCGGTCCCCGTGCCTGCCGCACCGCGGCAGGCCGCAGGCCGGGCGCCGAAGGAGCAAGTTCCTCCCTTGAATCTCTCAGGCCCCGTACCGCGCAGGGTGAGGCAGATCTGAAAAGCGGACCGCCCGGCGGTCCCACCCAAGGTGCAAGCCGCGCGCCCCTTCCGGGGCTCCCGGTGAACCTCTCAGGTTCCGATGACAGATGGGGAGGCCGTCCTCGACGTCCCCGCGTCCGCGCGACCGCTGCCCCGGAGCCTTGATCATGCCCTCAGAGACCGCCGCCCCCCGCCGTACCGCGCTCGACGCGCTGCACCGCGCCTTCGGCGCGACGATGACCGACTTCGCCGGCTGGGACATGCCCCTCCGCTACGGGAGCGAGCGCGACGAGCACCTGGCCGTCCGCACCCGCGCCGGCCTGTTCGACCTCTCGCACATGGGCGAGATCACCCTTACGGGTCCGCAGGCCGGGCAGGCCCTGGACCACGCCCTGGTGGGCAACCTCTCCGCGCTGAAGCCCGGCCGCGCCCGCTACACGATGATCTGCGACGAGCGCGGCGGCATCCTGGACGACCTGATCGTCTACCGGCTGGCCGAGCAGGAGTACATGGTCGTCGCCAACGCCTCCAACGCCCAGGTGGTGCTGGACGCGCTCACCGAGCGGGCCGCGGGCTTCGAGGCCGAGGTGCGGGACGACCGCGAGAACTACGCCCTGATCGCCGTCCAGGGCCCGGCCTCCCCCGCCATCCTGAAGTCGGTCACCGACGCCGACCTGGACGGCCTGAAGTACTACGCGGGCCTGCCCGGCACGGTGGCCGGCGTCGAGGCGCTGATCGCCCGCACCGGCTACACCGGCGAGGACGGCTTCGAGCTGTTCGTCGCCCCCGCCGACGCGGAGAAGCTGTGGCAGGCGCTGACCGAGGCGGGCGCGGAGGCCGGCCTGGTGCCCTGCGGCCTGTCCTGCCGCGACACGCTGCGTCTGGAGGCGGGCATGCCGCTGTACGGGCACGAGCTGACGACGGCGACCACGCCGTTCGACGCCGGGCTCGGCCGGGTCGTCAAGTTCGACAAGCCCGGCGACTTCGTGGGGCGCGCGGCGCTGGAGGCCGCCGCCGAGCGCGCCGCGGACGCCCCGCCACGGAAGCTGGTGGGCCTGGTGGCCGCGGGCCGCCGGGTGCCGCGGGCCGGCTACCCGGTGGTGGAGACCGCGACCGGCACGGTGATCGGCGAGGTCACCTCCGGCGCCCCCTCCCCCACGCTCGGCAAGC
Source organism: Streptomyces huiliensis (assembly GCF_020037025.1). Classification (GTDB taxonomy): domain Bacteria; phylum Actinomycetota; class Actinomycetes; order Streptomycetales; family Streptomycetaceae; genus Streptomyces; species Streptomyces huiliensis. Next base: position 2,012 of record NZ_JAIQLH010000125.1, read on the forward strand.
CGATCGCCATCGCCTACGTGGACGCGGCCCACGCCGCGCCCGGCACGGCCGGGGTCGCGGTGGACATCCGCGGCAGCCACGAGGCGTACGAGGTCGTGGCGCTGCCGTTCTACAAGCGGGAGCGCTGAGCCCGCCCGGCGACCCATTCCCGCCGCCCCCGTCTCACCTGTCAAGACCCCTTGCACGAGCATCCACCCGCGTACAGGAGAATCAACCCATGAGCAACCCCCAGCACCTCCGCTACACCAAGGAGCACGAGTGGCTGTCGGCCACGGATGAGAACGGTGTGGCGACGGTGGGTATCACCGAGTTCGCGGCCACCGCGCTCGGCGACGTCGTATACGCGCAGCTCCCGGCCGTCGGCGACACCGTCACCGCGGGCGAGACCTGTGGTGAGCTGGAGTCCACCAAGTCGGTCAGCGACCTCTACGCCCCCGTCACGGGCGAGGTCGTCGAGGCCAACCAGGACGTCGTGGACGACCCGTCGCTGGTGAACTCCGCCCCCTTCGAGGGCGGCTGGCTGTTCAAGGTGAAGATCACGGACGAGCCGGCGGAGCTGCTGACCGCCGACGCGTACACGGACTTCGCCGGCTGACCCCGCGTCCCGCCTCCACCCGGCCCCTCCCGCCCCAGGAAGAACTCATGTCGCTTCTGAACAGCTCCCTCCATGAGCTCGACCCCGACGTCGCCGCCGCTGTCGACGCCGAACTCCACCGTCAGCAGTCCACGCTCGAAATGATCGCCTCGGAGAACTTCGCTCCGGTCGCGGTCATGGAGGCCCAGGGCTCGGTCCTCACCAACAAGTACGCCGAGGGCTACCCGGGCCGCCGCTACTACGGCGGCTGCGAGCACGTCGATGTCGTCGAGCAGATCGCCATCGACCGGATCAAGGCGCTGTTCGGCGCCGAGGCCGCCAACGTGCAGCCGCACTCGGGCGCCCAGGCCAACGCCGCGGCCATGTTCGCGCTGCTCAAGCCGGGTGACACCATCCTGGGTCTGAACCTCGCCCACGGCGGGCACCTGACCCACGGCATGAAGATCAACTTCTCGGGCAAGCTCTACAACGTGGTCGCGTACCACGTCGACGAGCAGACCAACCTGGTCGACATGGAGGAGGTCGAGCGCCTCGCCAAGGAGCACCGCCCCAAGCTGATCGTCGCCGGCTGGTCCGCCTACCCGCGCCAGCTCGACTTCGCGGCGTTCCGCCGGATCGCGGACGAGGTCGGCGCGTACCTGATGGTCGACATGGCCCACTTCGCGGGCCTGGTCGCCGCCGGGCTGCACCCCTCCCCGGTGCCGCACGCGCACGTCGTCACCACCACCACGCACAAGACCCTCGGCGGTCCGCGCGGCGGTGTGATCCTCTCCACGGCCGAGCTCGCCAAGAAGATCAACTCGGCGGTCTTCCCCGGTCAGCAGGGCGGTCCGCTGGAGCACGTGATCGCGGCCAAGGCGGTCTCCTTCAAGGTCGCGGCGAGCGAGGAGTTCAAGGAGCGCCAGCAGCGCACGCTGGAGGGCGCGAAGATCCTGGCCGAGCGCCTGGTCCAGGACGACGTCAAGGAGCACGGCGTCTCCGTCCTGTCCGGCGGCACGGACGTGCACCTGGTCCTCGTCGACCTGCGCAACTCCCAGCTGGACGGCCAGCAGGCCGAGGACCGCCTCCACGAGGTCGGCATCACGGTCAACCGCAACGCCATCCCGAACGACCCGCGCCCCCCTATGGTCACCTCGGGCCTGCGGATCGGCACCCCGGCGCTGGCCACCCGCGGCTTCACCACCGAGGACTTCCGCGAGGTGGCGGACGTCATCGCCGAGGCCCTGAAGCCCGAGTACGACGCCCAGGCGCTGCGCGCCCGCGTCACCGCGCTGGCGGACAAGCACCCGCTGTACCCCGGCCTGAAGTAGGACCGGACCTCCGGTTTTACCGGGATGTACGGGGCATCGCGCACACTGGAGGTGAGCGCGGTGCCCCGCACCACGTCACGCATAGCTGTTGCCCCCCACGTACCACCCCCGACCCAAGGAGCTGCCACCGTGGCCATCTCCGTCTTCGATCTCTTCTCGATCGGCATAGGCCCGTCCAGCTCCCACACGGTCGGCCCGATGCGCGCCGCCCGGATGTTCGTGGGCCGCCTGAAGAAGGACGGCCTGCTCGCCCAGACCACCTCGGTGCGCGCGGAGCTCTTCGGCTCCCTCGGCGCCACCGGGCACGGCCACGGCACGCCCAAGGCCGTCCTCCTCGGACTGGAGGGCCACTCGCCGCGCACCGTCGACGTCGAGATCGCCGACGACGAGGTGGAGCGCATCCGCACCACCAAGCGTCTGCGGCTCCTCGGCACCGAGATCGGCTCGGCCCACGAGATCGACTTCGACGACTCCACGCAGCTGATCCTGCACCGCCGTCGCTCGCTGCCGTACCACGCCAACGGCATGACCCTCTTCGCCTACGACGAGAGCGGCGCGCCCCTGCTGGAGAAGACGTACTACTCGGTCGGCGGTGGCTTCGTGGTGGACGAGGACGCGGTCGGCGCGGACCGGATCGTCCCCGACGACACCGTCCTGAAGTACCCCTTCCGCACCGGCGACGAGCTGCTGCGGATGTCCCGCGAGTCCGGCCTGTCGATCTCCGCGATGATGATGGAGAACGAGAAGGCCTGGCGCACCGAGGACGAGATCCGGGCCGGCCTGCTGGAGATCTGGCGCGTCATGGAGGCGTGCGTCAGCCGCGGCATGTCCCGCGAGGGCATCCTCCCCGGCGGCCTCAAGGTCCGCCGCCGCGCCGCCAGCACCTCGCGCCAGCTGCGCGCCGAGGGCGACGCGCAGGCCCGCGCGATGGAGTGGATCACCGTCTACGCGATGGCGGTCAACGAGGAGAACGCCGCCGGCGGCCGTGTCGTCACCGCCCCCACCAACGGCGCCGCCGGCATCATCCCGGCCGTCCTGCACTACTACATGAACTTCGTCCCCGGCGCGGACGAGGAGGGCGTCGTCCGCTTCCTCCTCGCCGCGGGCGCGATCGGCATGCTCTTCAAGGAGAACGCCTCCATCTCCGGCGCCGAGGTCGGCTGCCAGGGCGAGGTCGGCTCGGCCTGCTCCATGGCCTCCGGCGGCCTCGCCGAGGTCCTCGGCGGCTCCCCCGAGCAGGTCGAGAACGCGGCCGAGATCGGCATGGAGCACAACCTCGGCCTCACCTGCGACCCGGTCGGCGGCCTCGTCCAGATCCCCTGCATCGAGCGCAACGGCATGGCGGCCGCCAAGGCCGTCACCGCCGCCCGCATGGCCCTCCGCGGCGACGGCCGGCACCACGTCTCCCTCGACAAGGTCATCAAGACCATGAAGGAGACCGGCGCCGACATGAAGGTCAAGTACAAGGAGACGGCCCGCGGCGGCCTGGCGGTCAACGTCATCGAGTGCTGACGCTTCTCTGATCTCGCGCACGCCCCGCCCGGCTTCCCGGGCGGGGCGTCGTGGTGTTCAGGCACCCACTCGCCGGTGCTCCCGCCGCCAGTGCACGGCCCGCTCCCGGGCGATCCCGGCCTCGGCGACCGCGTCGCCCGCCCGGACCGCGCGGGCGAGCGCGTCCCGCAGGGCCGCGCAGCGGACGCAGGGACGGCGGGGGCGCTGGGAGACGGCGGGGAGGGTGTACGTGCCTACGGCGGCGGATCCGTGCGGGACGGTGACCACGTACTCGTGCATGATCGCCAGGTCGGGACGGCGGGGGCTCGACGCGTCGCCCGATCCGGTCATCGTGCGTCCCCTTCCGGTTCGAGCCCCAGCGCGCGCCGCTCGTTCGCGGACGCGAGGCTCAGCCGGTACCGCGGACACCACCACGACCCGGTGCCGCCGATCCCCAGCAGCCGCACCTTGCCGCCCTGGGTCTCCCTGACGAGCCCCAGCTTCCCCGTGTCCATGTCCTTGACCAGTCGCCCCAGCGGCACGGGCGGTGGGTGGCCGGACGCGTACGGGCTCTCGCTGCCGTGGAAATCGGCCATCTGTCTCCATTGGTGGTCGTGGCGGTCACTCGTACAGAGAACCAACGGGCCGGTCGCGGCGGTACGGTTGGGCAGGGCGTCATGACTTAAGAGCTTTAAGTGACAGTCCGGCACGAGGGTGTGAGTGCTGTGAGTGAATCGCGAGGCAACACGGGCCTGTTGAAGCTGTATCGCGAGAGCGGCTGGACGCTGCGCCGCTTCGCGCAGGAGGTGAACAGGCTCGGGACCGAGCGAGGGACGCCGCTCAGGTACCGAGAGCCGTCGGTCCATCAGTGGCTCGCCGGTCATCTGCCCAAGGAGGCCGTGCGGCCACTCGTCTTGGAAGCACTGTCCCGGCGGCTGGGGCGACCCGTCGCGTTCGCCGAGGCCGGCTTCCCCGCCCCACCCGAGGAGGAGACGGCGGGCACCACCGAAGGGCTGCTCGCCCTCGGCCGGCAGGACATGGACCCGTCCCGGCGCGGTGTCCTCGGGGTCGGCCTCTTCTCCGTCGCGCTGACCGTTCCGCACTGGCAGGACGTGGTCGGGCGCATGGAGGCGATCAGGAGTGGCGGGCGGCAGCGGTACGGGGAGTCGGACGTCGCCATGGTGGCGGCGATGACCGAGCGGATCTCGGAGCTGGACGACCGGTTCGGCGGGCGGCACGCGCGGCCGATGGCGGCGGCGTTCCTGGTCAACACGGTGGCACCGTACCTCCGCGCGGACGCTCCGGAGTCCGTACGGCGGGCGATGATGTCGGCCGCGGCCGACCTCTGTTACCTGACCGGCTACATGGCCGTCGACGAGGGCCTCCACGGCCTGGCCCAGCGCTACTACGTCAAGGCCCTGGAGCTGGCCGGGGCGGCGGGCGACCACCTCACGTACTGCACCACCCTGCGCGGGATGAGCGTCCAGGCCGTGGACCTCGGGCACGGGCGCGAAGCCCTGCGCCTCGCCGACGCGGCGGCCGCCGCGTCACCGCAGGCGGGTCCCCGGATGCGCGCCTTCCTGGCCGGGCAGCAGGCGCACGCGGCGGCCCGCACCGAGGACCGAGCGGGTGCGCTGGCGTACCTCCGGGAGGCGGAAGTGGCGATGGAGAAGGCCGAGTCCCGGGCCCGGGCGTTCGGTTCGTACGATCCCTCGTCGCTGCTGTACCACGTGAGCCAGGTCCGCTACGAACTGCGGGATGTCGCCGGGTCGGTGGCCGCGCTGAAGGAGTCGGACCGGGCCCGGCAGGGGGTGTTCCGGCGGGCCCGCGTCCGGCACCGCTGCACGCTCGCCGAACGGCAGTTGGAGCTCGGGCACCTGGAGGAAGCCTGCCGCACCTGGCACTTGGCGCTGGACGACTACCCCGATGTCCACTCCGGCCGTGCCGACGACCGCGTCCGCGCCATGACCGCCCGCCTCCGCCCGCACCTCCGGAACCGGGCCGCTCGGCAACTCCGTGAGCGGGCGCGCCGGCTCGCTCCCGCGATCGTCACGGCGTGAATCGGAAGGAAGCAACTTGTTCGAGAACAAAGGCGCCCGGCTGTTCCGCGAGGCGTGGATCGCCGGTGTGCGCGCGCACTTTCCCGGGGAGCCGAAACCCGGCTACGTCGCGCCATGGGAGGACACGCCGGACTGGGAGCGGGCCGCGGCCGGGGCCGTGTGCTGGCAGGTGCGGCAGTTCCTCGCGGTCAGCGAGGGGCACGCGGCGCGGCTGACGCGAGAGCAGAAGGGGCAGTTCGTCGCCGCTTGCTGGGCGGCGCAGATGTACCGGCACTTCACGGACCCGAAGCCGGGTTACGTCGCCGACTGGACGGAACTGCCCGCGTGGCAGCGGGAGGCGGACGCCGACATCTTCGAGGCGATCGAGAAGGCCGTCGGCTGACGCCGAAACCTTCTGGTGGAGGCGTTGCGCCTGGCATAGCCTCCGAGGGACGAAGGGGGAGGGCGGCGGCGTGTCGGGTGGGCGGAGGAAGACGGGAGCGGGGCGGCTGACGGGCCACACGCTCGTGCTCGGGGTGTTCGCCGCCGTCGGGGGCCTGGCGGGCGCGATCCGCGCCGTCGGGTCCGGTGCGGGCGTCCTCGACGTTCTGGTGGCCCTCGGCATCGGGGTGGCGGGCCTCGCGCTCGCCATCGCCTACATAGTGGACTTCGGGAGGCGGTGACGCCTCACGTCTCCTCCCCCGACCCCTCCGTCGCCGACCACCGCCGCACCGCCCGCCGGAGCGACCGGGGGTCGGAGTAGCCGAGGCGGCCGGCGAGGGACGCGTTGGTGGGGCGGCCGGTGAGGCGGGCCAGGGCGGCCTGGCGGCGACGGGCGTCGTCCAGTTCGGCGCGCCAGGTGGTGCCGGATTCGGCGAGGCGGCGCTGGAGAGTGCGGCGGCTCATGGCCAGTTGGCGGGCGACGTGGTCGAGGGCGGGGGCGCCCTCCACCAGGCAGGCGTCGAGGGCCTGGCGGAACTGGTCGCGCCAGTCGGCGGGGGGCGGCGGGGGGAGGGTGGCCGCGTAGCGGCCGAGGATGGCGCCCAGGCGCGGGTCGGCGCCGAGGACCGGACGCGCCAGGTCGGCGGTGCGGAAGGTGACCGTGGCGCGGTCCTGGCCGAAGTCGACGCCGCGCTCGGCGCCGAGCGCCTCGGTCAGCGTGGCGTGCCGGCGCGGCGCCGACTGGGAGAAGCCGACGTGCAGCGGGTGCACCGGCGCTCCCGTGATGCCGCGCGACCGCGCGCAGAGCACCGCGAGGGCGAACTGCTCGGCCAGTTCCACCTGCCGGGGCTCCCCCTCCACGTAATGGAAGGAGAACGTCGTCTCCCGGTCGTCCTGGGTGTGCAGGGAGAAGCGGCCGTTGGTGGTGATGAAGTGCAGGTAGCGGGTGCTGCTCTCCATCGCGGCGCCGAGCGTCGGCGCGTTGGTGAAGAGGTAGTCGAAGAGGCCGAGGGCGCCCAGGCTGTACCAGCCGGCGATGGACACCGGGGAGTCCGGGACGTCCAGGGCCCGTTCCACCAGTTCCCAGACGTGCATGGTGCACCGGGCCGGGATGGTCACCTCGTCCTCGGCCAGCGCCCAGCCGGGCACCCCGGCCTCGCGGGCGATCCGGTCGGGGTCGGCGCCGTTCGCCGCCGCCGCGGTGAGGAGGAACTTCGACAGGACGATGGAGTCCAGCTCACCGGGCGTCCCGGCCGTCAGCGCTTCTGCCATGCGTTCATTTTCCGACACGTTGGCGCGTCGCGTGCCGGGGGTGGCACGTTCGGTCCTGTGCACGGGGGCGCCGGCCTGGGCACTCTGGAGCGGCCGCGGGGCTTCGGCGGCCGGAAACGGATGCTGTCCGTCCGCCGGTGGCCGGGCAGGACCGCGCGGATCGGAGCGCGAGCGGGTACGGGGGTCCGGCTCGCGTTCCCACCGTCATTCGACCGACGACCACGAGGAGGGGAGTCGTCGGACGACTGACGCCGCGGGCTGCTGCCACAGGTTGACGCCGCGGGCTCACGTCACAGCGCCCCGGACGAACGGCCGATCGCGCGCGGCGAGCGCCGCGTACGGCCCGGCGGCCCGCAGGACGACGTCGAGGGCCGCGTCCGGATCGGTGGTGTAGAGGCCGCTCGCCCACGCGGCGTTGGCCTCGATCACCGCCCAGCCGCCGGCGACCGTTCCCACGTCGACGACCACGGCGGAGGGCAGCGTGTCCGCGTGGGCGGCCAGCAGGTCGGCGCCGAAGCGGGCGGCGTCGGGCGCCAGGGGGCCGAGGGCGAGCCGGCCGCGTTCGCCGTACCGGCTCCCGCCGCGCACCGCGCCGTCCAGGACGAACAGCCGGTACTCGGCCGTCACCTCCACCACGTCGCTCACCAGGACGGTCGTCGTCGCATCGACGGCGTCCGGGCCGGGGAGGCGGGAGCCGTCCGCGTAGACCATGGCGCGTATCCCCTTGTCGTTCGGGGACTTCACGAAGGCGGGCCGGCGGAGGGCGTACGCCTCCGCGATCGGCACCGCCCGCACCTCGCGCCGGGTGAACGCGCGCGGCAGGCGGGCGAGCCAGTCCGCCGGGGCCTCCAGCGGGGCGATCCCCAGCGCGGGCGCCACCGCGTCGGCGAACCCCGGCCCGGCGTGCAGGTGCTCCGCGCGGAGACCGGCCGGAACGGTGAAGTCCGGCAGCCGTACGGCGTCGAGCCCGCGCCGGACGGCGGTGGCGCGGACGGACTCGGCGGAGGCGGTCAGGCGAGGCGGGAGGACGAGGGTCGTCATGGGTGGCGATCCTCGCGCACGAGCGGACGGGAGCGCTTGTGGATTTCTCCGTCAGGCCGCCGGCTTGGCGTCGTACTCCGCCCGCGCCGCCGCGATCGCCGGCCGGTGCCGCTCCGCCCAGCCGACCAGTTCGCCGAGCGTGGCGTGGAGTTCGTGCGCCATGGGCGTGAGGGCGTACTCGACCTTGGGCGGGACGGTCGGGTGGACGGTACGGGTGAGGAGGCCGTCGCGTTCGAGCTTGCGGAGATTCAGGGTGAGCATGCGGCGGCTGATGCCCTTGACGGTGCGCTCCAGTTCCGTGAACCGGATCGGTCCCTGGGCCGCCGCGACCAGGATGCCGATGCTCCACTTCCCCGCGACGTGGTCGAGCACCTCGGTGATCGGGCACGCCTCGTCGACCAGCGCATCGGCTCCACCGGGCACATCCGTGTGACTGCGTGACATTAAAGTGCCTCCTTCCGCAGGGCGCCATGGTTACAGAGCATGGCTGCTGTAACAAAACGTGCCCCTTTGGAGGTCATAGCCATGCGTCAGCCAGGAACCCCGTCCCGATGGGCCGCGCTCGCGGTGCTCTGCGCCGGGCAGTTGATGGTCATCCTGGACGGGACGATCGTCAGCGTCGCCCTGCCGTCGATCCAGGCGGACCTCGGCTACTCCCCCTCCGGGCTGGCCTGGGTGGTCAACGCCTACCTCGTCCCGTTCGGCGGTCTGCTGCTGCTCGCCGGGCGGGTGGGCGACCTCGTCGGGCGGAAGCGGGTGTTCGTCGGCGGGCAGGTGCTGTTCACCGCGGCCTCGCTGCTGTGCGGCGCGGCCACGACGCCCGGTCTGCTGCTGGCGGCGCGCTTCCTCCAGGGGGCGGGCGGCGCGGTGATGTCGGCGGTGACGCTGGGCATGGTCGTCGCCCTGTTCCCCGAACCGAAGGAGCGGGCGAAGGCGATCGGCGTGTACAGCTTCGTGCAGTCCGCCGGCGGTTCGATCGGACTGCTCGCGGGCGGCGCGCTGACGCAGGCCCTGGACTGGCACTGGATCTTCTTCGTCAACCTGCCGATCGGCGTCGTCGCCTCCGTCCTCGCGGTACGGATGCTGCGGGACGAGCGGGGGCCGGGGCTCGGCCGGAGCACGGACGTCCTGGGGGCGCTGCTGGTCACCACCGCGCTGATGCTGGGGGTGTACGCGATCGTCGGCACCGCGGACCACGGCTGGGGGTCGGCGCACACCCTCTGGTCCGGCGGCGGCGCGCTCGCCCTGCTCGCCGCGTTCACCCTCCGGCAGGCGCGGGCGGCCGACCCGCTGCTGCCGCTGCGCGTCCTGCGGTCCCGGCAGGCGGCGGGGGCGCTGACCGCCCAGGCGCTCATGGTGGCGGGGACGTTCGGCTTCCAGTTCCTGACCGTGCTGTACCTGCAGAAGGTGCTCCGCTTCGACCAGGTCGACACCGGCCTCGGCGTCTTCCCGGTCTCGGTGGTGATCGGCGCGCTGTCCCTCGGGGCCGCGCCCCGGCTGATCGCCCGCTTCGGCCCGGTCCGGGTGCTGGTGCCCGGCCTGGTGCTGATCGCGGGCGGCCTGGCGCTGCTCGGCGAGGTCCCGGCGCACGGCGCGTACGCGGCCGACGTGCTGCCCGCCCTGTTCCCGCTCGGCACCGGCTTCGCGCTGGCCATGCCCGCGCTGGCGACGCTGGCCATGTCCGCCGCCGCGCCCCGCGACTCGGGGATCGCGTCCGGGCTGTTCAACACCGCGCAGCAGGTCGGGGCCGCGTTCGGACTGGCGGTGATCAGCACGCTCGCGTCGTCCCGGACGGCCGGCCTCCTGGACGACGGGAGCGGTGCGGCCGAGGCGCTCGCGGACGGGTACCGGCTCGGCTTCCGCGTCGGGGCGCTGTTCGTCCTGGGGGCGCTCGTGGCCGCGGTGACCGTGCTGCGGCGGCGGACCGCCCCGCGCACGCAGGGCGCGCCGAAGGCTCAGGACGCGCCGGTCTCCGAGCCCAGCCACGCCAGGTAGGCGTCGCTGCCCGCGGTGACCGGGGTGGCGATCACCTCGGGGACGTCGTACGGGTGCCCGGCGCGGATGTGGGCCTCCAGCTCCGCGTACCGGGCGCTCGTCGTCTTGTAGAGGACGCGCCACTCGGTGTCGGTCTCGATCGCGCCCTGCCAGCGGTAGACGCTGGTCACCGGGCCGTCGATCTGGGCGCAGGCCGCGAGCCGGCCCTCGACGGCGCTGGTGGCGAGGCGGCGGGCGGTCGCCTCGTCGGGGGCCGTGGTCAGCACCGCGAGGCAGGGGGGTGTGGCGTCCGCGGCAGAGGTCGGGGCGTCCGTGGCAGGGCTCGTCGCGTCCGTGGTGAGGGTCGTCGCGTCCATGGCGCCGACCGTACCGCGGGCGCGGAGCGGGCGGTACGGCGGCCGGGACCGCGGCCGGGACCCGTTGTCAGTGGTGCCGCGTACGCTCGCGAGCATGAGTTACGCAGACCTGCGCGAACTCCACAGCGCGCTCAACACCGCTTCGGACATCGCCTACGCCCTGGAGTCCCCGCCCACCGCCGAGGAGGCCGGGCAGATCGTCGACGCCCTGCGCCGGGCGCTGGACGCCGCCCGCGCCCTGGGGGCCGCGCACGGTGCGACGGGGTGCTCGCTGCACCCCAAGGGCGCCGTGGACCCGCTGTACGGGGACAAGGAGGACCCGCTGCCCCCGGGCTGGGGCCGCTGCCTGCTGTGCAACGACGCGCGGCGCCGGGCCGGGGCCCAGCGGCGGGGCGGGCGCTGACCGCCCGCCCCGGGCCGCCGGCCGCGCGGCGCCGGTCAGCCCTTGTTCTGGGCCGCCCAGAACTCGTCGAAGGACATCAGCCCGTCGCCGTTGGCGTCCTTGGAGTTGATGACCGCCTGGGCCACGGTCTCGGTGACGAACGGGTCGCCGAGCCGGGCCATGGCGCTCTTGTACTCGGCCGCGGTGATGAAACCGTCGCCGTTCACGTCGAACTGCGCGAACACCTTGCGCGCTTCCTCGATGTCAGCCATGTGGGCCTCCCCTGATCTGCCGCGCGCGGTGCGTCGCGGGCTTGTTGACCGGCACAGATTAGCCGCCTGGGGTGAGGTGTCCGGTCACGAGTTCCAGGTAGCGGTCCCAGTCCCAGTACGGGCCGGGATCGGTGTGCGTGGAGCCCGGCACCTCGACGTGCCCGATGATGTGCTCGCGGTCGGCGGGGATGCCGTAGCGCGCGCAGACGGCGGCGGCGAGCCGGGCGGAGGAGCGGTAGAGCGCGTCCGTGAAGTACTCGGGCCGGTCCACCCAGCCCTCGTGCTCGATGCCGATGCTGCGGGTGTTGTAGTCCCAGTTGCCGGCGTGCCAGGCGATGTCCCGCTCGCGGACGAACTGGGCGACATAGCCGTCGGCCGAGGCGACGGCGTAGTGCGCCGAGACCTTGGACTTCGGGTCCTTGAAGATCTTCACGGTGTCCGGGAAGGTCTCCTCGGTCACGTGGATGACGAGGTACTCGACCGGGTACGCGCCGGGGCGGCCGGAGACCGTGTAGTTGGCGCTGCTGGCCGGGATCCAGTGGGTGGGCGGGTACGACTCCGGTGGCCGCGAGGCCGCCGAGGCGGGCGGACGGCCGATGCTGAAGGCGCCGGCCGCCCCGAGGGCCACCGCCCCGAGGAGCGTGGCGGCGCCGCCGAGGGCGCGGCGGCGGGGCACGTCGTCCAAGCCGGGTCCGGGCGGAGGCGTGGCGTCCGGCGGCACGTCGTTCAACGGCTCAGCGTCCATGGGGCCTCCAGGAGGCGCGAGGGGAACGTCGGACGGGGACATGACACCCGTGGGCTCATGACACCCGCAGACGGCGGGGGCGCGCAAGCACCGGCGCGCCGGAGGTTCGCCCGCCCCCACGCACTCCCCCCGGACTCTTACCGGCCCCTTACCGGAATGGTCTGCACCTATTCACCGCGCAGCCGCATATACATAAGTTACTCGGCGGATTGATTCATGGAAAAGAAGGCGAGTGGCGCAACTCACCTTTGATTACGCAGAGTCATTTCCGGCATTTCCCCACCAGCAATCCCATACCATCCCTATTGAGGTTTGGCCGGGCACCACCCCGTCTGCCATAGTCGGAGCCACACGACCCCCATTGACCCGGGCTCGGTCGTCACCACGCCGCGGAACACACCCCACTTCTCCGCGGCGCCTGATAGAGGCCCCACCCGTCGCAGGACGACGGACCGGGGCCTCTCGGCGTACCGGGGGAACCGGAAGCAGACCTTCAGTGCCGGCGGGCGGCCGCCGGGGCCGGGGAGCCGCTCAGCGGTCGGCGACCCGCATCTCGAACCACGTCGTCTTGCCCCGCGCCAGCAGGTCCACGCCCCACCGGTCGGCGAGCCGGTCGACGAGGAACAGCCCCCGCCCGCTGATGTCCAGCTCCCCCACCGGCACCAGGCAGGGCAGCCCGCGCGAGGGGTCGCGCACCTCGGCGCGGATCCAGCCCCTGCGCCGCGCCAGCCGCAGCCCGAAGTGCCGGGCGCCGGTGTGCCGGACGGCGTTCCCGACGAGCTCCGAGACCAGCAGCACCGCGTGCTCGGCGAGCCGCTCGGAGTGCCCCCAGTACCGGACGACCACCGCCTGGGTGAGCCGCCGCACGGCGACCGTGGACTCCGGACAGGAGGGCATCCGGATCTCACGGACCGTGGGGTCGCCGTACCGCTCGAGCGCCTTGAGCGCCAGTTCGTCGTCAACCGCCGGAGCCCAGCACGCCTCGGCCGTACCGACTCCGCGCCGCGGCTGCTCCGTTCCCTCCAGACCCGCCATGCCCCCCATGATGGCCGCCGAAAAGCCGTCCGGGAGTGGAACCTTCGGATTCGGTTTTCCGGAAGAGGTCACTCCGAGACCCCGCGACGACATATGCCAGAGGCTTCATCCGCGCCCGCGCACCATGACTGACCTGCGAGGACCACAGATGCACGAAAGATCGTCGCGGGTGTCCGGCCGGGTCAACACCAAGGGTCCGCTCACCCCGCGAAATTCCCCCACAAGAGGCAACCCCCGGAACCTGATCCTCCGTGTACTCGGGGCAGGGCCAGGGGGTCACTTCCCGTCAATACACCCGGGTTCAGACGAACTTGGCCTTGCCCGGACCGTCCTCGACAAAGCTGCGCATACCGATCTCCCGGTCCTCGGTCGCGAACAGCCCGGCGAACCAGTTGCGTTCGATGGCGAGCCCGGTGTCGATGTCCGTCTCCAGGCCGGAGTCCACCGCCTCCTTCGCGGCGCGCAGGGCGATGGCCGGACCGGCGGCGAGCCGGGCCGCCCAGGCGTGCGCCTGCTCGTACACCTCGGCGGCCGGGACGACCCGGTCCACCAGGCCGATGGCCAGCGCCTCGTCGGCCTTCACCTGGCGGCCGGTGAAGATGAGGTCCTTGGCCTTGGACGGGCCGATCAGCCGGGGCAGCCGCTGGGTGCCGCCCGCGCCCGGGATCAGGCCGAGCAGGATCTCGGGCTGCCCGAGCTTGGCGTTGTCGGCGGCGATCCGGAAGTCGGCGCAGAGCGCCAGCTCGCAGCCGCCGCCCAGCGCGTAGCCGGTGACCGCGGCGACCACGGGCTTGGGGATCCGGGCGACGGCCGTGAAGGCGTCCTGCAGCGAGCGGGACCGGGCGATCATCGCCGGGTGGTCCATGTCCCGCATCTCCTTGATGTCCGCGCCGGCCGCGAACACCTTCTCCCCGCCCCAGAGCACCACGGCCCGCACGTCCGCGCGGTGCGTGATCTCCTCGGCCAGCTCGCGCAGCCGGTCCTGGGTGGCGATGTCCAGCGCGTTCATCGGCGGACGGTCCAGCCGGACGGTGCCGACGCCTTCCGCGACCTCAAGATGCACAGTCATGGCAGCAGGTTAGACGCCGGGAAACGGCGACGGCCCGGTGCACTTGGTCACAGTGCGCCGGGCCGTACCGAACGGGACGGGATCAGCTGCTCTTGGTCCACTCCGACCAGGGCATGTTCCAGCCGTTGAGGCCGTTCTCCGGGGCGATCGTCTTGTCGTCGGAGTTCTTCACCACGACGACGTCGCCGATCATGGAGTTCTTGAAGAACCAGGCACCCGGCATCGAGGGGTCGCCACCGCCCCGCTGGTCCTCCAGGCCGACGCAGCCGTGGCTGGCGTTGGCCGAGCCGAAGGTGTCGGAGCCGGACCAGTAGTTGCCGTGGATGAAGGTGCCGGAGGTGGACAGGCGCATCGCGTGCGGCACGTCCTTGATGTCGTACTCGCCGCCGAAGCCGACCGTGTCACCGTTCATCCGGGTCACTTCGTACTTCTCGCTGATGACCATCTGGCCGTTGTAGGTCGGGTTTGCGGGGGCGCCGGCCGAGATCGGAACGGTTTTGATCACCTTGCCGTCGCGCTCGACCTTCATGGTGTGGGCGCGGGCGTCCACCGTGCTCACCTGGCGGCGGCCGACGGTGAACTTCACGGTCTTGGTCTGCGTGCCGTAGACGCCGGGCCGGCCCTCGACACCGTTGAGGTTCAGCTGGAGCGTCACCTTGGTGCCGGCCGCCCAGTACTTCTCGGGCCGGAAGTCGACGCGGTCGTTGCCGAACCAGTGCGGCTTGATCTCGACGCCGGGCTCGGCGGTCACCTTGACCGCCTTCTCCACCGCCTTGGGGTCGGTGATGCCCCGGCTGAAGGTGAGCGAGACCGGCATGCCCACGCCGACGGTGCTGCCGTCCTCGGGCGTGAAGTACCCGGCGAAGGTGTTCTTCGGGGTGAGGGTGGTGAACGACGCGTGCTTGGCCGACTCGCGGCCTTCCTTGTCCTTCGCGACCGCGTCCACCGCGTACTTGGTGGAGGCGGCCAGGTGGGCGACGGGCTCCCAGAGGGACCCGCCGCGGGATATCTTCCCCTCTATTCGGCCGCCCTTGTCGTCGGTCACCTTCACCGACGTCAGACTGCCGTTCTCCGCCGTGACCTTGAGCGCCCCGCTCGTCCTGACCTCGGTCGCGCGGTCCTTGACCGCGATCGACACGACGGCCTGGGACGGGCCCTCGGCGACCTTCTTGCCCGCCTTCTTGCCCGGGTCCGCGCCGTCCCCGTCGCCTCCGCACGCGGTCGCCACGGTCATCACCGCGGCCAGCACCACGGCGGACAGCGCTCCCCGGCGACCCCTGCTCCCGGCTCTCCCGAATCTCGCGGACAGCGGCAACACGTTCACTACGGTTCTCTCCTCATCGCACGGCCCGCGGCCACGCGGCGCCCCCGAAGCGCGACCTCCGCGCATGGCGATAGATAACCATACGGATCGGACAGCCCGGTCCCGTCAAGGTCACCGTTGCGTTCCAAGTGGCACGCGGGCGGGGGTGCATAGGGTGCCGACCGGGTCAATCCACCCCTGACGGGGAGTCCGCGCGGCCCAGCGCGGAGCCCGCACGCCACTGTTCCCAGGTCAGGTTCCAGCCACCCAGCCCGTTGTCGGGGAGCACCGGCGCCCGCCCGGTGTTGATCACTTCGACGGTGTCGCCGACGAGGGACGCGTCGTAGAACCAGGCGGCCGGGGTGGTCGTGCCGACGCCGACGTGTTCCGCGTCCCGCAGCCCGACGCAGCCGTGGCTGACGTTCCGGACGCCGAACGTCCCGGGCGGGACCCAGTAGTTGCCGTGCAGGAACGTTCCCGTGGCGGTGAGCCGCATGGCGTGCGGGACGTCCTTGATGTCGTACGCGCCGCCGAAGCCGACCGTGTCCCCGTTCATCCGGATCACCGGCGCCTTCTCGGTGATCACCATCCGGCCCGTGTACGTCTCGGTGCCGGGGCCGCCCGTGGTGACCGGCACCGTGCGCAGCGTCCGGCCGCCGCGGACCACCGTCATGGTGTGCGTCGCGGCGTCGACGGTGCTCACCTGGTCGCGGCCGACGCGGAAGGTGCTGCTCCGGCGCTGGAGCCCGTAGACGCCGGGCGCCCCGCGGACGTCGCGGAGCCGCAGGTCGACGGTGACGAGGGAGCCGGGCGCCCAGCGCCGGCGCGGCCGGAAGTCCAGCCGGTACGCGCCGAACCAGTGGCCGGCGACCTCGGTCCGCGGCCGGGCGGTGACGCGGACGGCACGCTCCACTGCGGCCCGGTCGACCACCGGCCGGCTGAACGCGAGCGAGACGATCATGCCCGTGCCGACCGTGGCGCCGGGGGCGGGAGCGACGGTCGCGACGAAGCGGTGCGCCGGGACGTACGTCCTGAACTCCGCGTGCTCCGTCGCCCGGTGGCCCGCCGCGTCCCTGGCCACCACGTCCACGGCGTAGCGCGTGGCGAGCGCGACCCGGCTGGCGGCCGGCCGCCAGCGGCGACCGTCGGCGGAGATCCGGCCCGCGACGGGGCGCCGTACGCCGTCCCGGATCCGGACCGCCCGCACCCGTTCCAGCCGCCCCTGCCGCACCCGCACCTCGAACCGGTCCGCGGCGCGGACGTCCCGGGCTCCGTCGCGCGGGGTGACCCGGATCAGCCCGGCGACCGGCCGCGGGTCGTCCGAGGGCGTCGCCGCCACCGGCGCCGCGGAGTGGTGCCGCGCCTCTCGCGGGGCCTCGGCGGCGCAGCCGCCGCAGAACATGGCGAGGGCGGCGAGGGCGCACAGTCCGCGCAGGGCGCGCGGGAGGGCAAATCCTGTCACATCCGTCCCAACGACCCGGTCCCCCACGGGAAACGTACCGGCACTCGCTTGCCGCTCCCGGTCACACGTGTGAGCGCATGCGCGGAACCGGGCAGGAGTGGGAAGGAAACCCCGCAGGAGCCCCGGGACGCGGGGCGGAGGCCGCACCACCGGACACCCGGAACGGGACGCCTGGTGCCCGGGGTGCGCCCGTCCGAGAGCCGCCGGAGGCGAACACGTGACGAGCACACCGGAGCAGGAGACGGGGCGCCGCCCCCAGGCCGGACCGGCGGACCGGACGGCCGCCCCGCCGGCCCCATCCGCCCCAACCGCCCCCGCCGTCAACGGACGGCCGGTGGCCCGCGGCGCCGAGGGGGCGGTGTGGCCGGGCTCGCCCGAACCGCTGGGGGCCTCCTTCGGCGTCGGGGCGCACGGGGTCGCCGGGACGAACTTCGCCCTCTGGGCCGGGGGCGCGGAGGCGGTGGAGGTGTGCCTCTTCGACGAGGACGGCTCCGGCGGGCAGCGCGAAACCCGGCACGCGCTGGGCGAGTTGACGCACCAGATATGGCACGGCTTCCTGCCCGGCGTGCTGCCCGGGCAGCGCTACGGCTTCCGCGTCCACGGCCGCTGGGACCCGTGGACGGGCGCCCGCTGGAACCCCGCCAAACTGCTGCTCGACCCGTGCGCCCGGGCCGTCGACGGCGACTTCGGCCACCCGCCGGGCCGCTCCGGACCGCTGCCGCCGGAGCTGTACGGGCACGTCCGGGACTGGCCGCAGCAGCACGTCGCCGACACCGTGCGCGACGAGCGGGACTCCGCCCCGTACGTCCCCAAGGGCGTGGTCGTCGCCGCCGACGGCGACGGCGTCCCGGCCGACGCCGGCCGGCCGGGGACGGCCTGGTCCGACACCGTCATCTACGAGCTGCACGTCCGCGGCTTCACCATGCGCCACCCCGGCGTCCCCCCGGCGCTGCGCGGCACCTACGCCGGGCTGGCGCACCCGGCCGCCCTCGACCACCTGGTCCGCCTCGGGGTGACGGCCGTCGAGCTGCTGCCCGTGCACCAGTTCGCCCACGAGGACCATCTGGTCCGCCGCGGCCTGCGCAACTACTGGGGCTACAACTCCATCGGCTACTTCGCGCCGCACGCCGCCTACGCGGCCACCGGCACCCGCGGCCAGCAGGTCGGCGAGTTCCGGCGGATGGTCCGGGCGCTGCACGCGGCCGGCATCGAGGTCATCCTCGACGTGGTCTACAACCACACCGCCGAGGGCGGCGAGCTCGGGCCCACGCTCTCGCTGCGCGGGATCGACAACCGCCGCTACTACCGGCTCCAGGACGACCCCCGCCGCTACGCCGACTACACCGGCTGCGGCAACACCCTGCACGTCGTCCGGCCCAACGTGCTCCGGCTGATCACCGACTCGCTGCGGTACTGGGTGACGGAGATGGGCGTGGACGGCTTCCGCTTCGACCTGGCGGCGGCGCTCGCGCGTTCGATGCACGACGTCGACATGCTCTCGCCGTTCCTGGCGGTCATCGCCCAGGACCCGGTGCTGCGCCGGGTCAAACTGATCGCCGAGCCGTGGGACGTCGGCACCGGCGGCTACCAGGTGGGGCACTTCCCGCCGCTGTGGACGGAGTGGAACGACCGCTACCGGGACGCCGTACGGGACTTCTGGCGCGGCGCCCTGCCGGACGTACGGGACCTGGGCTACCGGCTCTCCGGCTCCAGCGACCTCTACGCCTGGGGCGGCCGCCGCCCGTACGCCTCCGTCAACTTCGTCACCGCGCACGACGGGTTCACCCTGCGCGACCTGGTGAGTTACGAGCGGAAGCACAACGAGGCCAACGGGGAGGGCAACCGGGACGGCAGCGACGACAACCGCTCCTGGAACTGCGGCGCCGAGGGGCCGACGGACGATCCGGAGGTGCTGGCCCTGCGCCGGCGGCAGGCGCGCAACCTGCTGACCACGCTGCTGCTCTCCACCGGGGTGCCGATGCTCGTCGCGGGCGACGAGATGGGCCGCACCCAGGACGGCAACAACAACGCCTACTGCCAGGACAACGAGACCGGCTGGGTCGACTGGTCACTGCTGGAGGACCCGGGCTGGCGCGCCCTCGCCGACCTCGCCGCCCGGCTGCTGGCGCTGCGCCGCGCCCATCCCGTGCTGCGCAGCCGCGCCTTCTACTCCGGCCGGCCGCGGTCCCTGGACGGGCTGCGGGACCTCGCCTGGTTCACGGCGCGCGGCACCGAGATGACGGAGTCGGACTGGTACGCGCCCGCCGCGACGCTCGGGATGTACCTCTCCGGCGGCGACATCCCGCAGCGCGGCCCGGACGGCACGCCGGTCACGGACGACAGCTTCCTCGTCGTCCTGCACGCGGGGGACGAGCCGATCCGGTGCACGCTGCCCGGGCCGCCGTGGGCGGAGGAGTACGAGCTGCTCGTCGACACGTCCCTGGAGGAACAGGACGCCACACCCGGCGCGCGGCGTCCGGCGGGCGCCCCAATCACCGTGCCCGCGCGGTCCGTTGCGGTGTGGAAGGTGCTGCCGGGACGGGTGACCGGGGACGGGACGGAAGGCGGTGCGCGGCCCCGGACCTAGGGCGGAAATCGGCGTGAGCGTTGTCAGTGGTCGGTCGTAGGCTCCCCACTGATGACCGGAAACCGTGAAGCACCCGGAGCCGAGGCGCACCGCTCCGCCGTGCGCTCGCTGCTGCGCCTGTGGCCATTCGTGCGGCCGGCCCGCGGCCGGCTGCTGGCCGGCGCGGTCCTGGCGGTGCTCGCCTCGGCCATGAGCCTGGTGATCCCGCTGGCCCTCAAGTGGACGGTCGACGGCCCGATCGCGGACCGCGAGCCGTCCGGCGTGTGGCTCGGCGGGCTGGCGATCCTCGTCCTGGGCGTGCTGGAGGCGGGCCTGTTCGGGCTGCGCCGGCTGCTGGTGGCCCGGCCGCTCGCCGAGGTCGAGGCGACCATGCGGGCCGCGTTCTACCGGCATCTCCAGCGACTTCCCGTCGCCTTCCACGACCGGTGGGCGTCCGGGCAGTTGCTCTCCCGCGCGACCACCGACCTGATGCTGCTGCGCATCTTCCTGGCGTTCGCGTTGACGTTCCTCGTCGTCAACAGCCTCACGATCGTCATCGGTTTCGTCATCCTGCTGCTACAGCGGTGGACGCTGGGGCTGGTGCTGCTCGCCCCGGTCATCCCCCTGGTGCTGCTCTGCCGTTCCTTCGAGGCGCGCTACTCACTGGCCGCGCGTACCGCCCAGGACCAGGTCGGCGATCTGACGACGGTGGTGGAGGAGAGCGTCCTCGGCATCCGGATCATCAAGGGGTTCGGCCGGCACCGGGGGCAGCAGCGGGCCTTCGAGGCGCTCTCCGCCCGGGTCCGTGCGACGGAGCTGCGCAAGGCGCGGCTGCTGGGGGCGCTGTGGGCGGTCATCATGCTGCTGCCCGAGGCGGCGATCGGCGCGGCGCTGGTGCTGGGCGTCCGGGAGGTCGCCGACGGGGGGCTGACGGCGGGGGCGCTGGTGGCGTTCCTGTCGACGGCGCTGGCGCTGCGCTGGCCGGTGGAGTCCCTCGGCTTCCTGCTGGCGCTGTCCAACGAGGCCGCCACGGCGACGGACCGGTACTTCGAGGTGCTGGACGTTCCGGTGCCGGATGACGCTGTCGCGCCGGGGGGCGCGTCGGGGGCGGAGGGCGCCCCGGCGCCGAAGGAAGCACCGGCCAGCCGTGCGTCCCCTGGCGACGGACTACGCCTGGAGGGCGTCGAGTTCCGGTATCCCGACGCGCCGCCGGGCGCCCCTCCCGTGCTGCGCGGGGTCGATCTGCACATCCGGCCCGGGGAGACCATGGCCCTGGTCGGGGCCACCGGCAGCGGCAAGACGACGCTGACCGCGCTGATACCCCGGCTGCACGAGGCCACCGCCGGCCGGATCACCCTCGACGGGCAGGACGTCGCCGCGCTCCCCCGCGAGCGGCTGCGCGAGCTGGTGGCCGTGGCCTTCGAGGAACCCACCCTGTTCAGTGCCTCCGTGGGCGAGAACGTGCTGATGGGCGGCGCCGACGCCGGACCCGACGAGCTGGCGCGGGCGCTGGCGGTGGCCCGGGCCGACGGCTTCGTGCGCGCGCTGCCGCAGGGCGCGGAGACCCGGGTCGGCGAGCAGGGCCTCAGCCTCTCCGGCGGCCAGCGCCAGCGGCTCGCCCTGGCCCGCGCGGTGATCGGCAAGCCCCGGTTCCTGATCCTCGACGACCCGCTCTCGGCGCTCGACGTGCACACCGAGGCGCAGGTGGAACGGGCGCTGCGCGAGGTGCTGGCGACGACGACCGCGCTCGTCGTCGCCCACCGGCCGTCCACCGTGCTGCTCGCCGACCGGGTCGCGCTGCTGTCCGAGGGCCGTATCGCGGCCGTCGGCACCCACCACCGACTGCTGCGGGAGAACCGGGAGTACGCGTGGCTGATGTCCGCCCCGGAGGGCGGGCGGGCGCCGCGAGGGGACCTCCAGGAAGGGGACGAGCGACCGTGACCTCCACCGTCTCCGGCCCGCCGGACACCGGCGCCCGGCCGGCCGCGGACGACGCGAAGGGGCCCGGCGGCGGCCGGCCGGGCACCGGACACCCAGCCGCCGACGACCCCGTCGCCCAGGACGTCCTGCCCGCGCCCAAGGGCGCCTCGCTGGCGCTGCTGCGCTCCCTGCTGGCACCCGCGCGCGGGCGCGTGTGGCTCACGGTGTTCCTGCTGCTGGCCCAGCAGGCGGCCGTGCAGGCCGGGCCGCTGCTCGTCGCCGTCGCCATCGACCGGGCCGTGCCCGCCGTCCGCCGGGACGACTACGGCCCGCTCGCCGCGATCGGTGCCGCCTACCTGGTCTGCGCGGTCGCCTCGGGCCTGCTCCAGCTGGCCTTCGTCCGGGTCTCGGCCCGGGTCGGCCAGGACGCCCTGCTCGACCTGCGCGGCCGGATCTTCCGGCACGCGCAGACGCTGAGCGTCGACTTCCACGAGCGCTACACCTCGGGCCGGCTGATCTCCCGGGCCACCACCGACGTCGAGTCGCTCCGCGAGCTGCTCAACGACGGGCTCCAGGAGCTCATGGGCATCGTGGCGTCGGTCCTCCTCGTCTCCGCCACCCTGGCCTGGCTGGACTGGCGGACGGGCGCGGCGGCGGCGCTGTCCTTCGTCCCGCTCGCCGTCGTCATGCGCGGCTACCGGCGCCGGTCGCTGACCGTGCACCGCCGCAAGTCGACGGCCACCGCCGCCGTCATCGTGAAGTTCGCGGAGACGATGAACGGCATCCGGCCCGTGCAGGCGTTCCGCCGGGAGGCCGCGAACGAGGAGCACTTCGCCGCGCTCAACCGGGCGCACCGGGAGACCAACGTGGACGCCATGCACAGCATGGCCCGGTACGTCATGACCTCCCGGCTGATCTGCAACGTCTCGCTGGCCGCGATCGTGGTCTGGAGCGCCTACCGGGTGGCCGGCGGCGGCCTGGAGCTCGGCGCGCTCGCGGCGGCGGTGCTGTACCTGCGGCGGCTGTACGAGCCGGTCGACCAGATCGGCATGTTCCTCAACTCGTACCAGTCCGCGGCCGCTTCGCTGGAGAAGATCGCCGGGCTGCTGGCGCAGCGGCCCACCGTGCCGGAGCCGGACCGGCCCGTCCCGCTGCCGTCCCGGCCCGCCGGTGCCCCGGGCCTCGAGGTCGTCTTCGAAGGCGTGCGCTTCGCCTACCGCACCGGCGGCGAGGTCCTGCCCCGCTTCGACCTCACCCTGGCCGCCGGGCGCACGGTGGCGGTCGTCGGCTCCACCGGGGCCGGCAAGTCCACCCTGGCCAAGCTGCTGGCCCGGTTCTACGACCCGACCGAGGGCCGGGTGCTGCTGGACGGCGTCCCGCTCACGGACCTGTCCGGTACCGAGCTGCGCCGGCACGTGGTGATGGTGACCCAGGAGGCGTTCCTGTTCTCCGGCACCGTCGCCGAGAACATCGCCGTCGGCCGCCCGGACGCGACCCGCGCGGACATCGAGCAGGCGGCCAAGGCCATCGGCGCCCACGACTTCATCACCGCCCTGCCCGACGGCTACGACACCGACGTCCGCAAGCGCGGCGGACGGATCTCCGCCGGCCAGCGGCAGCTGGTCGGCTTCGCCCGGGCCCTCCTCGCCGACCCGGCAGTCGTCGTCCTCGACGAGGCCACGTCCTCGCTCGACATCCCCGGCGAGCGCGCGGTCCAGCGGGCGATGCGCACGGTCCTGCGCGGCCGGACGGCGGTCGTCATCGCCCACCGCCTGTCGACGGTCGAGATCGCGGACCGGGTGCTGGTCATGGCCGACGGCCGGGTGGTGGAGGACGGCACTCCGGCCGAACTCACGGCGGGCGAGGGGCGGTTCGCGGCGCTGCACCGGGCGTGGCGGGAGAGCCTGGCGTAAGGGCGCGCGGCGGTTCGGCGGGGCCGTCGAACCGCAGCCCGGCGCGCGGGGGCTCCGGCGGCGGCCCCTCCGGCGCCGACGGGCCGCTCCGGAACGACGACATCCGGCCACCGGTGAAGCCCCATCCCCGTCCGGCCGCGGGTGGCGGACCGGTGGGTTCCGGCCGTCGGGCGGGGCGGCTTCGGGCCATGTCGGCGGGGCCGGATGCCCCTTCCCCGCCCAACCCCCGCCATACCGCCCGCTATTCGGACAGCGATCTTTGGCCAACGGACATATTCCGGCCAACTTGTTGACGCGCCCCTGACATTCACCGGGGGGCGGTGGCACTCTTCACCACAACCGGCGCCGGAACACCCTCCACCCCCCGCACTCCCCCCAGCGAACCCCCCACTGCGAGACGTTCCGCAACGAGGCTTCACCGCCGAAGCCTCCCTGTCGGGGCTTCACCGTCGAAGCACCCGCACCGAAGCTCCCGTACCGCACCGGAACACCCCTCGGGCCCGGACGGGAACGCTTCTTCCCCACCGCTTTCCCCACCTTTCCCAAGAGTTCCTCCTCTTTTCTCCACTGGTTCTGCCGTGAACTGACCGGCCGGCTCCCCACGCCGCCCGGTCGCCCATCCGGCCACACACCCACCGGTCGTGGTCGCCGCAGAAGGAGTCAGCGTGAGACCCACCCCCCAGAGACGCGCCGTCGCGACCGGCGCCCTCGTCGCCGTCACCGCGATGCTCGCCGTAGGCGTCCAGACGACCTCGGCCTCCGCCGGGCCGGACAAGGCCGCGCCGACGGCCCCCCGGCAGTCGATCCACAAGCCCGATCCGGGCGCGGAACCGCTCAAGCTGTCACCGTCGCAGCGGGCCGAGCTGATACGCGACGCCAACGCCACCAAGGCCGAGACGGCGAAGAACCTGGGCCTCGGGGCCAAGGAGAAGCTCGTCGTCCGCGACGTGGTCAAGGACCGCAACGGCACGCTGCACACGCGCTACGAGCGCACCTACGACGGCCTGCCGGTCCTCGGCGGCGACCTCGTGGTCGACGCCACCAAGGCCGGCACGCTCAAGACCGTCGCGAAGGCCACCAAGAAGCGCATCGCGGTCGCCACCACCACCCCGTCCCTCGCCGCCTCGGCGGCCGAGAAGGACGCCGTCAAGTCCGCGCGGGCCAAGGGCTCCAAGGCCGGCAAGGCCGACCGGGCGCCGCGCAAGGTGGTCTGGGCCGCGAGCGGCACGCCGGTGCTCGCCTACGAGACCGTCGTGGGCGGCCTCCAGGACGACGGCACGCCCAGCCAGCTGCACGTCATCACGGACGCGAAGACCGGGAAGAAGCTCTTCGAGTTCCAGGGCGTCAAGCAGGGCATCGGCAACAGCCAGCACAGCGGCAAGGTCGAGATCGGCACCACCAAGTCCGGCAGCACGTACCAGATGCTCGACCAGACGCGCGGCGGCCACAAGACGTACAACCTCAACGGCGGCACGTCGGGGACCGGCACCCTCTTCACCGACGCCGACGACGTCTGGGGCAACGGGACCAACTCCGACCCCGCGACCGCGGGCGTGGACGCGCACTACGGCGCCCAGCTCACCTGGGACTACTACAAGAACGTGCACGGCCGCAGCGGCATCCGCGGCGACGGCGTCGGCGCGTACAGCCGCGTCCACTACGGCAGGAACTACGTCAACGCCTTCTGGGACGACAGCTGCTTCTGCATGACCTACGGCGACGGCAACGGCATCCCGCTGACCTCGATCGACGTCGCGGCGCACGAGATGACCCACGGCGTCACCTCCGCCACCGCCAACCTCACCTACAGCGGTGAGTCGGGCGGCCTCAACGAGGCGACCTCGGACATCATGGCCACCGCCGTGGAGTTCTGGGCCAACAACCCCACCGACAAGGGCGACTACCTCATCGGTGAGAAGATCAACATCAACGGCAACGGCACCCCGCTGCGCTACATGGACAAGCCCAGCAAGGACCGTTCCTCCAAGGACGCCTGGTACTCCGGCCTCGGCGGCATCGACGTGCACTACTCGTCCGGCCCGGCCAACCACTGGTTCTACCTGGCCTCCGAGGGCAGCGGCGCCAAGGTCATCGACGGTGTGTCGTACGACAGCCCCACCTCGGACGGGCTGCCCGTCACCGGCATCGGCCGGGACAACGCCGCGAAGATCTGGTTCAAGGCGCTGAGCGAGCGCATGCGCTCCAACACCGACTACAAGGGCGCCCGCGACGCCACCCTCTGGGCGGCCGGCGAGCTCTTCGGCGTCAACAGCGACACGTACAACAACGTGGCGAACGCCTGGGCGGCCATCAACGTCGGCCCCCGTGCCTCCTCCGGCGTCTCGGTCACCAGCCCCGGCGACCAGACCAGCATCGTGAACCAAGCCGTCTCCCTGCAGATCAAGGCCACCGGTTCGACGAGCGGCGCGCTGACCTACTCGGCCACCGGCCTGCCGGCCGGCCTGTCGATCAACGCCTCCACCGGCCTGATCTCCGGCACCCCCACCACCACGGGCACCAGCAACGTGACGGTGACGGTCAAGGACTCCGCGGGCAAGACCGGCTCCACCTCCTTCAAGTGGACGGTCAACACCACGGGCGGCGGCAGCGTCTTCGAGAACACCACCCAGGTGGCCATCCCGGACGCGGGCGCGGCCGTGACCTCGCCGATCGTCGTCACCCGCAGCGGCAACGGGTCCTCCGCTCTCAAGGTGGACGTGAACATCACCCACACCTACCGCGGTGACCTCGCGATCGACCTGGTCGCCCCGAACGGGAAGACCTGGCGGCTGAAGGACGCGGACGCCTGGGACGCGGAGGCGAACGTGTCCGAGACCTACACGGTCGACGCCTCCGGCGTGACCGCGAACGGCACCTGGAAGCTCAAGGTCCAGGACGTGTATTCGGGCGACTCCGGCACCATCGACAAGTGGCGGCTGACCTTCTGACGGACGGCACGGCCGTCCTCGGCCCAGAATCACGCGGCGCGGAGCCACGCGACACAGAGCCATAGGCAGCACGGACCGGGCGCCGTCCGGGGTGAGCACCGACTCCCCCGGGCGGCGCCTTTCGGCGTTCCCGCTCGCCCCACAGAACCGGAATGGCCAATTCGCCCGTTTCATCCGGTAATACCTCGAACAGTGGGCGAATCTTTACCAAACCGCCGCCACAGCAGCCCCGATATTCCCGGCAGGACGCACGCGAGTTCGATCAAACTGACGCTCGGCCGCGATCCTCGCGGACCGCTTCCTCTCACCTGCCAGGAGCATGCGTGCGTCACACGTCCCGAATAGCCCGTGCCGGGTCCCGTCGCCCCGCCGTCGCCGCCGGCGCGGCCACCGTCGCCGCGGCCCTCCTCGCCTCCGGCTTCGCCGGCGGCCCGGCCCAGGCGGCCGGCAAGGAGGACCCCGCCAGGGCCCTGAAGCTCAGCGGCAAGGAGCGGCTCGTCCCGCGCGGCACGGTCACCGACGAGGACGGCACCGTCCACACCCGCTTCGAGCGCACCTACGAGGGCCTGCCGGTCCTCGGCGGCGACCTCGTCGTCCACCAGGACAAGAACGGCAAGGTCGAGGACGTCGACAAGGCCACCGAGGCCACCATCAAGGTCCCCACCACCAAGGCGAAGATCCCCGCCCCCATGGCGAAGCGCCAGGCGCTCACCGCCACGGCGGACGAGGGCGTCGGCACCTTCGTCCGCAACCAGGCCCCGCGCAAGGTCGTCTGGGCGGCCAAGGGCACCCCCGTCCTCGCCTACGAGACCGTCGTCGGCGGCCTCCAGCACGACGGCACCCCCAGCGAGCTGCACGTCGTCACCGACGCCACCACCGGCAAGAAGCTGGACGAGTACCAGGCCATCGCCACCGGCACGGGCACCGGCATGTACAACGGCAAGGTGCCAGTGAACTCGCTGAAGTCCGGCGGCCGGTTCTACATGAAGGACGGGCAGCGCGGCGGTCACACGACCTTCCACGCCCAGAACAAGAAGTCCGGCAACAACTTCCCGGCCTTCAGCAACACCCGTGACGTCTGGGGCAACGGCAAGCAGAGCATGGCCCAGACCGCCGCCGTGGACGCCCAGTACGGCGCCGCGATGACCTGGGACTACTACAAGAACGTCCTGGGCCGCAAGGGCATCAGGGGCAACGGCAAGGCCGCCGACTCCTTCGTCCACTACGGCAACGGCTACAACAACGCCTTCTGGTCGGACGAGTGCTTCTGCATGGTCTACGGCGACGGCAAGGGCAACAAGTCGCCGCTGACCTCCCTCGACGTCGCGGGCCACGAGATGACGCACGGCGTCACCTCCGCCACCGCCCGCCTCCGCTACGAGGGCGAGTCCGGTGGCCTGAACGAGGCCACCTCCGACATCTTCGGCACCGCCGTCGAGTTCTACGCCCGCAACGGCAAGGACAAGGGCGACTACCTCATCGGCGAGAAGCTGGGCAAGCCGCTCCGCTACATGGACAAGCCCAGCAAGGACGGCCGCTCGGCCGACTACTGGCGCAAGGGCCTCGGCAACCTGGACGTCCACTACTCGTCCGGCGTGGCCAACCACTTCTTCTACCTGCTGGCCGAGGGCAGCGGCGCCAAGACCATCAACGGCGTCAAGTACAACAGCCCGACCTGGGGCAACAAGAAGGTCAGCGGCATCGGCCGCGGCGCCGCCGAGAAGATCTGGTACAAGGCGCTCACCTCGTACATGACCACCAACACCGACTACAAGGGCGCGCGCTCCGCGACCCTGAAGGCGGCGAAGGCCCTGTACGGCACGGGCAGCAAGCAGTACAAGTCCGTCCAGGCGGCCTGGGACGGCGTGAACGTCAAGTAAGCGGTCGCACACGGCGTTTACCGGGGCCGGCCGGGGCGGGGGCACACCCTCCGCCCCGGCCGGCCCCGGCGCGTCTCAGCGCATCAGCACCCCGGCGGCCTCCCCCGACGCCTCGGCCGGGACGGCGACGAGGCCCATCTCGGCGCCGTCGGCGAGCAGCCGGTGGCCGGGAAGGATGCGGACCGTGTAACCGAAGGGGCCCGTGCGGTCGAAGGTGAGCGGTCCCTCGTAGAGCCGGCGGCCGTCAAGGGCGGAGGTGCCCGCCGGCTTGAGCGGGACGGCCGCCGCGCCGGTCAGCCGGTCGGCCGCGTCCACCCGGCCGGCCAGGGCCTGCACCTCGACATCCGCCGGGTCGAGGTCGCCGAGGGTGACGGTCACCCGGAGGGTAACGGTCGAGCCCAGCTCGGCGGTGCCGTCGAGGGGCCCGTCGGCGGCGGCCTCCACGTGGTCCACGGCCACCGCCGGCCAGGCGGCCCGCACCCGGGCCTTCCAGGCGGCGAGTTCGCGCGCGGCGTCGGGGGTGAGGGCGCGCTGCGCCTCGGCGGCCGGGCCGTAGAGCCGCTCCACGTACTCCCGGACCATCCGGCCGGCGAGGACCTTGGGCCCGAGCGTGCCCAGCGTCGAGCGGACCATCTCGATCCAGCGGCCGGGCAGCCCGTCGGGGCCGCGGTCGTAGAAGCGCGGGGCGACCCGCGACTCCAGCAGGTCGTAGAGGGCGGCGGCCTCCAGGTCGTCGCGGCGCTCCTCGTCGGTGCCCGAGCCGTCGGCGGTGGGGATGGCCCAGCCGAAGTCCGGCTCGTACCACTCGTCCCACCAGCCGTCCAGGACACTGAGGTTGAGGCAGCCGTTGAGGGCCGCCTTCATGCCCGAGGTGCCGCACGCCTCCAGCGGGCGGAGCGGGTTGTTGAGCCAGACGTCGCAGCCGGGGTAGAGCTTCTGGGCCATGGCCATGCCGTAGTCCGGCAGGAAGACGACGCGGTGCCGCACGCGCGGGTCGTCGGCGAACCGGACCAGCTCCTGCACCAGCCGCTTGCCGCCGTCGTCGGCCGGGTGGGCCTTGCCCGCGACGACGATCTGAATCGGCCGCTCGGGATCCAGCAGCAGCCGGGTAAGCCGCTCGCGGTCCCGGAGCATCAGGGTGAGCCGCTTGTACGACGGGACGCGGCGGGCGAAGCCGATCGTCAGCACGTCCGGGTCGAGGACCCCGTCGATCCAGCCGAGCTCGGCGGTGCCGGCGCCGCGCTCCCGCCAGGAGGCGCGCAGCCGCTCGCGGACCTCCTCCACCAGCTGCTCGCGCAGGGTGCGGCGGAGCTCCCAGACGTCGCCGTCGGAGATGTCGGCCACCGAGTCCCAGCGCTCGCTGCCGCCGAGGGTGAGGGCGTCCTCGGCGCGGGCGACGCCGATCCGGCGGGCGCCGAGGCGGAAGACCTCGGGGGCGACCCAGGTGGGCGCGTGGACGCCGTTGGTGATCGAGGTGATCGGCACCTCGGTGTCGTCGAAGCCCGGCCACAGGCCCGCGAACATCCGCCGGCTGACCTGCCCGTGCAGGACGGAGACACCGTTGGCGCGCTGCGCCAGCCGCAGCCCCATCACGGCCATGTTGAACAGGGCCGGGTCGCCGCCGGGGTAGTCCTCGGCGCCGAGCCGCAGCACTCTCTCCACGTCGATGCCGGGCAGCTCGGCGCCGTCGGCGAAGTGCCGGGCGACGAGCTCGCGGTCGAAGCGGTCGATGCCCGCGGGCACGGGGGTGTGGGTGGTGAAGACGGCGCCGGCCCGGACGCTCTCCAGGGCGGCGTCGAAGTCCAGCCCGCCCGCGCCGAGTTCGCGGATGCGTTCGAGGCCGAGGAAGCCGGCGTGACCCTCGTTGGTGTGGAACACCTCGGGGGCGGGGTGGCCGGTGAGCCGGCAGTAGGCGCGGACCGCGCGGACGCCGCCGATGCCCAGCAGCATCTCCTGGAGCAGCCGATGCTCGCTGCCCCCGCCGTAGAGGCGGTCGGTCACCTCGCGTTCACCCGGCGCGTTCTCCTCGACGTCGGAGTCGAGGAGGAGCAGCGGCACCCGGCCCACCTCGGCCTTCCAGACGTGCGCGCGCAGGGAGCGGCCGCCGGGAAGCGCCAGGGCGACGACGGCGGGCGTGCCGTCGGCCTCGCGGAGCAGGGCCAGCGGGAGCTCGTTGGGGTCGAGCAGCGGATAGTGCTCCTGCTGCCAGCCCTCGCGGGAGAGGGACTGCCGGAAGTAGCCGTGCCGGTAGAGCAGCCCGACGCCGATCAGCGGGACGCCGAGGTCGCTGGCGGACTTCAGGTGGTCGCCGGCGAGGATGCCGAGGCCGCCGCTGTACTGCGGGAGGGCGGCGGTGATGCCGAACTCGGGCGAGAAGTAGGCGACGGCGGCCGGCAGCCCGGGCGGCTGCTCCTGGTACCACCGGGCGCCGGTGAGGTAGTCGTGCAGGTCGTCCGCGGCCGCGGCGAGCCGCCTGCGGAAGCGGCGGTCGTCGGCGAGGGCGGTCAGCCGGGCGGCCGGCACGGCGCCGAGCAGCCGCAGCGGATCGCCGCCGGCCGCCCGCCAGCCCTCGGGGTCGAGGGTCTGGAACAGCTCGCGGGTCTCGGGATGCCAGGACCAGCGCAGATTGCGCGCCAGCTCGCTGAGCGGTCGTAGGGGCTCCGGAAGGACGGGGCGCACGCTGAATCGACGAATGGCCTTCACGGGGACGACGGTAGCGGCGCGGGGCCCGCGGTCGCGGCTCAAGACGCCAAGTGCCTCCTTCTGCCCGATCTCCTTCCCCCGAGGGGCACGCCGGGGGGACGCCTGAGGGGGTGCTGCCTGACCCTGGCAGGGGCAGGCACCCGGGGCGGCCGCGCTGGTTGACTGGCTCCATGGACACTCCTGCCGCCCTGGGCGAATTCCTGCGCACCCGCCGCGCCGCGCTGCGGCCCGAGGACGTCGGGCTGACGACCTACGGGGGGCAGCGCCGGGTGCCCGGCCTGCGCCGCGAGGAGCTGGCGCTGCTGGGCGGGGTCAGCACGGCGTACTACACCCGGCTGGAGCAGGGGCAGTCCGTGAACGCCTCGGACGCGGTGCTGGACGCGCTGGCGCGGGCCCTGCGGCTCAGCCCGGACGAGCACGCGCACCTGCGGAACCTGGCGCGTCCCGGCCGTCCCGCGCCGCGTGCCGCCGCGAGCCGTCCGGCCAGGGTGCGGCCCGGGATACGACGGATGGTCGCGGCCCTGGACGGGATTCCGGCCGTCGTCCTGAACCACCGCTACGACGTGCTGGACTGGAACCCCCTGGGTCACGCGCTCACCGCCGGCCACCTGGCCGCCGACGGCCCGCTGCACGCCGCCGCGCGCCCCAACACGCAGCGGATGCTCTTCCTCGACCCGCACGTGCGGGACCTCTACCCGCGCTGGGACCTGGAGTCCCGGCGGGCGGTGTCGGCGCTGCGGCTGGCCGCGGGCGAGCATCCGGACGACCCGGCGCTGGCCGCGCTGATCGGCGAACTGACGATGAAGAGCCCGGAGTTCGCCGCACTGTGGGCGCGCCATCCGGTGCGGGCCTGCGTCTCGGGTGACAAGGACTTCCACCATCCGCTGGTGGGCCCGCTGTCGCTGACGTTCGAGCTGCTGCGGGTGCCGGTGACGGACGGGCCCGCGCAGTCGCTGCTGACGTTCAGCGCGGAGCCCGGGTCCCCGTCGGAGGCGGCGCTGCGGCTGCTGGCGACGACGCTGGAGCCCGCCGGCGTACCGGGGCCCGAGGGCGCCGTCTCCGGGCGCGCGGAACGCGACCGCCAGGGGCCGACCGTGCGCTGATGCTCCGGTACGAGGCGGAAATACGCCGCGCCTACACCCCGGCGTTCGAAGGCCGGAAGTCGCTACGGCCTTCGAAGGCGGGGCGGGCGGGGCGTTCCCCCATCCGGCCGTCGACGGCACCCGGTCGTCGCATTGCACACGATCGGCCCAGCGGGGAGACTCCCTACGAGTGACGGAGGCCCCGCCGCCCTCCCCGGGCGGCACCGGGGGAACTACGCACCGGTAGTCCGTGCGGTGCGGGCATGTTCGCCAGGGCCTGGTGGGAAAGCTCCATCGGTGCGAGGATTCCGCGCCCCGTCCGCTCGTCCCCGGCACAGACCCCCGTATTGTTTCCGCACTTCGCGCTCGTCGGTTTTTCCGCAGGTTTTCCGGCGCCCGGCCGGGTGAATGCGGACAGGTGCAGCCCTGCCCGCGTTCTCCCGGCCGTCGGGGCAGCGGATAGAAAGAAAAGAACAGAACGCGCCGGATCCCCCGCCGGCGCCCGTCAGCACCCCCCGGCACCGACCCAGCACCGACCCAGCACCCGTCAGTTTCCGTCAAAGACCGGGTATATCCACCGGTTTCCCCTCGGACCCCAGGTGATTCCATGATCGGTCGCATTCCCGTCCTGGACCTCGCCCCGCTCGTGGACTGCGGCCGCAGACCCGCGAAGGCAGTGGTCGGCGAGTCCTTCGAGGTCACCGCCACGGTATTCCGCGAAGGCCATGACGCGGTGGGCGCCAACGTGGTACTGCGGGACGCGGCCGGGCGGTCGGGGCCGTGGACGCCGATGCGGGAGCTGGCCCCGGGCACCGACCGGTGGGGCGCCGAGGTCACCCCGGACGCGGAGGGCCGCTGGACGTACGCGGTCGAGGCGTGGAGCGACCCGGTGGCCACCTGGCGGCACGCGGCCCGGATCAAGGTCCCGGCGGGCATCGACACCGAGCTGGTGCTGGAGGAGGGCGCCCGGCTGTACGAGCGGGCGGCCGGCGGGGTGCCCAAGAGCGAGGGCCGGGAGGCGGTGCTCGGCGCGGTCGACGCGCTGCGCGACACCACCCGTCCGGTGGCCGACCGGCTCGCCGCCGCGCTGGCCCCGGCCGTCTCGGCCGCCCTGGCCGCGCACCCGCTGCGCGAACTGGTCACCGCCACCCGCCCGCTGCCGCTGCTGGTGGAGCGGGAACGGGCGCTGTACGGCTCGTGGTACGAGCTGTTCCCGCGCTCGGAGGGCGCGGTGGTGACGGCCTCGGGCCCGGCGGTGAGCGGTACGTTCCGGACGGCGGCCAGGCGGCTGCCGGCCGTGGCGGCGATGGGCTTCGACGTCGTCTACCTGCCCCCGATCCACCCCATCGGCACCTCGTTCCGCAAGGGCCCCAACAACGCGCTGAGCGCGGGCCCGCACGACGTGGGCAGCCCCTGGGCGATCGGCTCGGCCGACGGCGGCCACGACGCGATCCACCCGGACCTCGGCATCTTCGAGGACTTCGACCACTTCGTGGCCCGGGCGCGCGAGCTGCGGATGGAGGTGGCGCTGGACTTCGCCCTCCAGTGCTCCCCCGACCACCCCTGGGTGGAGAAGCACCCGGAGTGGTTCCACCACCGCGCGGACGGCTCGATCGCGTACGCCGAGAACCCGCCGAAGAAGTACCAGGACATCTACCCGCTGGCGTTCGACGCGGACTTCGACGGGCTGGTGCGGGAGACGCTGCGGCTGCTGCGGTTCTGGATGGACCGCGGGGTGCGGATCTTCCGGGTGGACAACCCGCACACCAAGCCGGTGGCGTTCTGGGAGAAGGTCATCGCGGACGTCGGCCGTACCGATCCCGATGTGATCTTCCTGGCCGAGGCGTTCACCCGGCCCGCGATGATGCGCACCCTCGCGGCGGTCGGCTTCCAGCAGTCGTACACCTACTTCACCTGGCGCAACTCCAAGCAGGAGCTCACCGATTACCTCACCGAGCTCTCGCGCGACTCGGCCGCCGTGATGCGCCCCAACCTCTTCGTCAACACCCCTGACATCCTGCACGCCTACCTCCAGGAGGGCGGCCGGGCGGCCTTCGAGATCCGGGCCGTGCTCGCCGCCACCCTCTCCCCGTCCTGGGGCGTCTACGCCGGCTACGAGCTGTGCGAGCGCGTTCCGGCCAAGCCCGGCAGCGAGGAGTACCTGGACTCGGAGAAATACCAACTGCGGCCGCGCGACTGGGAGTCGGCCGAGCGCGCAGGGCGCAGCCTGGCTCCCCTGATCACCGTGCTCAACCGGCTGCGGCGGCGGCACCCGGCTCTGCGACGCCTGCGCAACCTCCGCTTCCACCACGTCGACAACGACGCCGTCATCGCCTACTCCAAGCGCCGCGGCGGCCCGGGCGGAGACTGCGTGGTGACGGTCGTCAACCTCGACCCCCACCACACCCAGGAGGCCACGGTCTCGTTGGACATGCCGGAGCTCGGCCTCGACTGGCACGAGACCTTCCCGGTGCGCGACGAGCTCACCGGCGAGACCTACCACTGGGGCAGGGACAACTATGTGCGCCTTGAGCCGGGCCGTTCGATCGCGCCCGCGCACGTGTTCTCGCTGCGACCGTCCTCACCGATCGGAGGGTCACCCACACCATGATCGTCAACGAGCCCGTACCGGACACGTTCGAGGACACCCCCGCGAAGGACCGGGATCCCGACTGGTTCAAGCGCGCGGTGTTCTACGAGGTCCTCGTGCGTTCCTTCCAGGACAGCGACGGCGACGGCATCGGGGACCTCAAAGGACTGACGGCCAAGCTGGACTACCTGCAGTGGCTGGGCGTCGACTGCCTCTGGCTGCCGCCGTTCTTCCAGTCGCCGCTGCGGGACGGCGGGTACGACGTCTCGGACTACACCTCCGTCCTGCCGGAGTTCGGTGACCTGGCGGACTTCGTCGAGTTCGTGGACGCCGCGCACCAGCGCGGCATGCGCGTCATCATCGACTTTGTCATGAACCATACGAGCGATCAGCACGACTGGTTCCAGCAGTCCAGGACCGATCCGGACGGGCCGTACGGCGACTACTACATGTGGGCCGACGACGACAAGCAGTACCAGGACGCCCGGATCATCTTCATCGACACCGAGACGTCCAACTGGACCTTCGACCCGGTCCGCAAGCAGTACTACTGGCACCGGTTCTTCTCCCACCAGCCGGACCTCAACTACGAGAACCCGGCGGTCCAGGAGGAGATCCTCGCCGCCCTGCGGTTCTGGCTGGACCTGGGCATCGACGGGTTCCGGCTGGACGCGGTGCCGTACCTGTTCGCGCAGGAGGGCACCAACTGCGAGAACCTGCCGCAGTCGCACGCCTTCCTCAAGCGGGTGCGCGCCGAGATCGACGCCCACTACCCGGACACCGTGCTGCTGGCCGAGGCCAACCAGTGGCCGGAGGACGTCGTCGACTACTTCGGCGACTACGCCAAGGGCGGCGACGAGTGCCACATGGCGTTCCACTTCCCGGTGATGCCGCGGATCTTCATGGCCGTCCGCCGCGAGTCCCGCTACCCGGTCTCCGAAGTGCTGGCCAAGACCCCGGCCATCCCCTCGCGCTGCCAGTGGGGCATCTTCCTCCGCAACCACGACGAGCTGACCCTCGAGATGGTCACGGACGAAGAGCGCGACTACATGTACGCGGAGTACGCCAAGGACCCCCGGATGCGCGCCAACATCGGCATCCGGCGCC
Organism: Streptomyces huiliensis; assembly: GCF_020037025.1. Lineage (GTDB taxonomy): Bacteria > Actinomycetota > Actinomycetes > Streptomycetales > Streptomycetaceae > Streptomyces > Streptomyces huiliensis. The sequence goes on from NZ_JAIQLH010000125.1 coordinate 37,529, forward strand.
GGCTGGCCCCGCTGCTGGACAACGACCGCAACCAGATCGAGCTGTTCACCGCGCTGCTGCTGTCGCTGCCCGGCTCGCCGATCCTCTACTACGGGGACGAGATCGGCATGGGCGACAACATCTGGCTCGGCGACCGCGACGGGGTGCGGACCCCGATGCAGTGGACGCCGGACCGCAACGCCGGCTTCTCCTCCTGCGACCCGGGCCGGCTGTTCCTCCCGACGATCATGGATCCGGTCTACGGCTACCAGGTCACCAACGTCGAGGCGGCGATGAGCAGCCCGTCGTCGCTGCTGCACTGGACCCGCCGGATGATCGAGATCCGGAAGCAGAACGCGGCGTTCGGGATCGGCTCGTACACCGAGCTCCAGTCGAGCAACCCGGCGGTGCTGGCGTTCCTGCGGGAGGCCCCCCAGGAGGACGGGACGGACGACCTGGTGCTGTGCGTGAACAACTTCTCCCGCTTCGCACAGCCGACCGAGCTGGATCTGCGGACCTTCAACGGACGGCACCCGGTGGAGCTGATCGGCGGGGTCCGCTTCCCGGCGATCGGGGAGCTGCCGTACCTGCTGACCCTGGCGGGGCACGGCTTCTACTGGTTCCGACTGCGCAGGAACGCGCCGACGGGACACCAGCCGGGGTGACGGGCGGGCGGGGCGCGGCGGGTTCCAGGACCGGCCGCACCCGGTTTTCCCGGCCCCGCCCCGGGCACCCGCACCACTACGCACGGACCGGCCCGGATCACTGGCTCCGGCACGGCGCGCGCTGGCCGTACGGACGATCCTGGCCGGACACTCCCGCCGCCTTCGGCGGGAGGGCCCCGACGCACCGCACACTGGCCACAGCCGCAATCCGGGACACCGTGCCCCATCGTCGTGTGCCCCGGGGAAAGGACGCGACGCCATGTCGGACGCTGTACCGCTCCGCCGGGAGACCGCCCCGGGGGCGGCGAGCCCCGGGCCCGCACCGTCCGGCGTCGCCGCCGCGCCGCCGCCCCTTCCCCTTGATACGCCCGACCGCGCCGAGACGCTGCTGTCCTCGCTGGCCCTGCCGCTCGTCCGGTGGCTGCCGCAGCAGCGCTGGTTCGCCGGCAAGGGCAGCCCGGTCACCGGGCTCACTCCGGTCACGGCCGTCGACCTGCTGCCCGTGCGCCCCACCGGCACCGCGCCCGGTCTGATCCACCTCCTCGTCCGCGCCCGGCAGTCCGGGACCGGCTCGGACGACTGCTACCAGCTGCTGCTCGGCGTCCGGCCCGTGCTGCCGCCGCACCTCGCGCCCGCGCTCGTCGGCCGGCCGGTCGACGGGCCGCTGCGCGGGCTCGCCGTGTACGAGGCGCTGGCCGACCCCCGGCTGACCGGACTGCTGCTGGAGCGGCTGCGGGTGCCCGGCCGGCTCGGGCCGCTGCGGTTCGCCCGCGAGCCGCACGCCGACCTGTCGGCCGGTCTCGCCCCCCGGCTCCTCGGGGCCGAGCAGTCCAACTCCTCGGTGGTGTACGGCGACACGTACATCCTCAAGCTCTTCCGCCGCGTGGGCCCCGGCGTCAACCCCGACCTCGAACTCCCCCGGGCCCTCGCCCGTACCGGCTGCGTCCGGGTCCCCGCGCCCGCCGCCTGGTTCGAGGCGGAACCGCCGGACGCGGCCGAACCGATGACCCTCGGCGTCCTCCAGCCATTCCTGCCCGGCTCGGCCGACGGCTGGCGGCTCGCGCTCGACGCGCTGGCCGCCGGGACGGGCTTCACCGACTCCGCCCGCGCCCTCGGGCAGGCCACCGCCGAGGTGCACCGCGCGCTCGCCGCCGCCCTCCCGACAGTGGACCTGGACGCGGCGCGGCTGGAGCGGATCGCCGCCGCCATGCGCCGCCGGCTCGACGTCACCGCCGAGGCCGTCCCGGCGCTCCGCCCGTACCGCGACGCGCTGCGCGCCGCCTACGACGAGCTGACCCGCCCGCCGGGCCCCGGCCGGCCGCGCCACGCCCAGCGGATCCACGGAGACCTGCACCTCGGGCAGGCGCTGCGGACGGCGGCGGACGGGCGCTGGTCGATCATCGACTTCGAGGGCGAGCCCGCCCGGCCGCTGGCCGAGCGGCGCCGTCCGCAGCCGGTCGAGCAGGACGTCGCGGGCATGCTCCGGTCCTTCGACTACGCGGCGGCGGTCGGCCGGGCGGCCGGCACCGACTGGGCGCCGCGGGCCCGCGAGGCGTACTGCGACGGCTACGCCGCCGCCCACCGCGACCCGCGCGAGGACGGCCCGCTGCTGCACGCGCAGGAGACCGACAAGGCCGTCTACGAAGTGCTGTACGAGGCCCGGCACCGGCCGGACTGGCTCCCCGTGCCGCTGTCCGCGATCCGCCGGCTCGCCGAGCGGGCGGACGGCGGCCGGCGGCGGCCCTGACCGCACCCGCCCCCCTTGATGACTTCCGGGAGGAACACCCCGTGACCGCTCGACCGTCGTCCCACGAGCCCCCGAACGGGTTCGTCCCCGCCACCTTCCTCCCCGGCCGCCGACGCCCCGGCTCCCCGCCCGCGCCGGCCAGCGGACGGGGGGTGCGGCCCGCACCACGCCCGGACGAGGCCGAGCGCGCACGGCTGCTGAGCGGCGCCCACCACGATCCGCACGCCCTGCTGGGCGCCCACCACGCCCCGGGCGGGGTGGCGTTCCGCACGCTCCGCCCGTACGCCCGCGCGGTGACGGTGGTGGCGAAGGGGCTGCGGGCGGAGCTGATCCCGGAGGGGGACGGCTTCTTCGGCGGGCTGCTGCCGCTGACCGACATCCCCGTGTACCGGCTGCACGTGGCGTACGAAGAGAACGGGGTCGACGAGATCGAGATCGACGACCCGTACCGCTTCCTGCCCACCCTCGGCGAGCTGGACCTGCACCTGATCGGCGAAGGGCGGCACGAGCGGCTGTGGGAGGCGCTCGGCGCACGGCCGATGACGCACCAGGGGGTGGCGGGCACGCGGTTCACGGTGTGGGCGCCGAACGCCCTCGGGGTGCGGGTGGCGGGCGGCTTCAACCTGTGGGACGCGACGGCCCATCCGATGCGGTCGCTCGGCGCGACGGGTGTGTGGGAGCTGTTCGTCCCGGGCGTCGGCGAGGGTGAGTTGTACAAGTTCGACATCACCCGGCCGGACGGGACGCACACCTTGCGGGCGGACCCGATGGCGCGTCGTACGGAGGCGCCGCCCGCCACCGCGTCGGTCGTGCACGTCTCGCACCACGAGTGGGGCGACGACGCGTGGATGGCGCGGCGCGGCGACCGGCCGGCGCACGCGGCGCCGTTCTCCGTCTACGAGGTGCACCTGCCGTCCTGGCGGCCGGGGCTGGGCTACCGGGAGCTGGCCGAGCAGCTGTCCGCGTACGTGACGGACCTCGGCTTCACGCACGTCGAGTTCCTGCCGGTCGCCGAGCATCCGTACGGCGGCTCGTGGGGCTACCAGGTGACCGGTTTCTACGCGCCGACCGCCCGGCTGGGCACGCCGGACGAGTTCAAGTACCTGGTGGACACCCTGCACCGGGCGGGCGTCGGGGTGCTGGTGGACTGGGTGCCGGCGCACTTCCCGCGGGACGAGTGGGCGCTGGCGGAGTTCGACGGGCGTCCGCTGTACGAGCCGGCGGACCCGCTGCGGGCGGCCCATCCGGACTGGGGGACGCTGGAGTTCGACTACGGGCGCACGGAGGTGCGCAACTTCCTGGTGGCGAACGCGGTGTTCTGGTGCGAGGAGTACCACGTCGACGGGCTGCGGGTGGACGCCGTCGCCTCGATGCTCTACCTGGACTACTCGCGCGGGCCCGGCCAGTGGACGCCCAACGAACACGGCGGGCGGGAGAACCTGGACGCGGTGGCGTTCCTCCAGGAGATGAACGCCACCGTCTACCGGCGCTGCCCCGGGGTCGTCACGGTGGCCGAGGAGTCCACCGCCTGG
>NZ_JAIQLH010000126.1 GCF_020037025.1 Streptomyces huiliensis
CCCCGGGGTCGTCACGGTGGCCGAGGAGTCCACCGCCTGGGACGGGGTCACCCGGGCCACCCACCACGTGGGGCCGGGCGGCTTCGGCGGGCTGGGCTTCGGCCTGAAGTGGAACATGGGGTGGATGCACGACTCGCTGGAGTACATGGCGAAGGAGCCGGTGCACCGCAAGTACCACCACGGCGAGATGACGTTCTCCATGGTCTACGCGTACAGCGAGAACTACGTGCTGCCGATCTCGCACGACGAGGTGGTGCACGGCAAGCGGTCCCTGGTGTCCAAGATGCCCGGCGACTGGTGGCAGCGGCGGGCCAACCACCGGGCGTTCCTGGGCTTCATGTGGTCCCACCCGGGCAAACAACTGCTCTTCATGGGCCAGGAGTTCGCACAGGGGGCCGAGTGGTCGGAGACGCACGGGCCGGACTGGTGGCTGCTCGACTCCACGTACGCGGCGGGGGCCGACCACCGGGGCGTGCGGGAACTCGTCCGCGACCTCAACGCGCGCTACCGGGAGACGCCCGCGCTCTGGGAGTACGACACCGTGCCGGACGGCTTCTCGTGGATCGTCGGCGACGCGGCGGAGGACAACGTGTTCGCCTTCCTCCGCTTCGCCGCCGACGGCTCGCCGCTGCTGGCCGTGAGCAACTTCTCGCCCGTCGTCCGGACCGGGTACCGGCTGGGGGTGCCGGCCGGGACGGCGGTCTGGGAGGAGTGCCTCAACACGGACGCGGCGCGGTACGGCGGCGGGGGCGTCGGCAACCCGGACCCCGTCAAGGCGCTCCCGGTGGGCGGGCACGGGCGGCCGGCGAGCATCGCGCCGACGCTGCCGCCGCTGGCGACGGTGTGGTTCCGGCCGGTGTGAGGGGTGTTCTTTTAGAGGACCGCCGCCGTGAGGGTGCGCAGGTCCTGGACGAGGGGTGGCTCGGGGAGCGGGATCGCGCCGAGGTCCGGGTCGTGGTGCTCGCTGAAGTGGACGACGGGCGGGCCGGGGAGGCCGCGCGCGGCCGTCGAGGCGGCGGCCCGGTCGCCCCACACCCGGTCCGGGACGAAGCCGTGCCGGACCAGTTCGCGGCACCAGAAGGCGGCGTCGTGGTACTCGCCGCGGCAGGAGTGGTCGAGGAACAGGCAGTACTCGGCCGTGCCGTCGCCGGCGCCGGCCGCGAACTGCCACCAGAAGCGGGCGCCGTCGCCGTGGTCGGCGAGGTGCAGCAGGCAGGCGAAGACGCGGGCGCCGGTGCGGCCGGCGCACCGGTCGCGGATGAACCGGTCGAGGTCGCGGGGGGCGTCGGGGGCGCGCAGCACGGCCAGGCTCATGTCGGTGAGGTCCCACCAGGCCCGGTCGGCGTCGGGGGCCGGTTCGGTCCAGGCGGGGGACCAGGCGACGAAGACGGCCGGGGCGGCGGTGCCGCTGCCCGTGGTGTCGCGCGCGCGGGCCGTGCGGCGGGTGCTTGGTGCGGGCGCGGTGGGGGTGGCGG
>NZ_JAIQLH010000127.1 GCF_020037025.1 Streptomyces huiliensis
GAGGACGGGGAGCGCCGTGCCGCCGCGGCCGTCCGGCGCCGCCACGAGGCGGGCGGCGGCCCGGACGGCGAGATGGGCGGTGGTCACGTCCGCCGCCACGCGGCGAGCCGCTCGCGCACCCAGTCCCGCACCGGCGCGACGCCGCCCTCGGCGGCGAGCGACGTGAACGCCACCGGCAGGTCGCCGCGTTGCGCCTTCGCGTCCCGCGCCATGCCGTCGAGGTCCACGCCGACGTACGGCGCGAGGTCCGTCTTGTTGACGACCAGCAGATCGGCGCCGGTGATGCCCGGGCCGCCCTTACGGGGGATGTCGTCGCCGCCCGCCACGTCGATGACGAAGATCTGGGCGTCGACGAGGCCCTTGGAGAAGGTGGCGGTGAGGTTGTCGCCGCCCGACTCGACGAGGATCAGGTCGAGCGGGTCTTCGATGGTCTCCTCAAGATCCTCGATGGCTTCGAGGTTGGCCGAGATGTCGTCCCGGATCGCGGTGTGGGGGCAGGCGCCCGTCTCCACGGCGGTGATGCGCTCGGGCGGCAGGACGGCGTTGCGGAGGAGGAACTCCGCGTCCTCGCGGGTGTAGATGTCGTTCGTCACGACCGCGATCGAGAGGTCGTCGCGGAGGGCTCGGCAGAGGGCGGCAACCGTCGCCGTCTTGCCGGTGCCTACTGGACCGCCCAGGCCGATGCGGAGCGCTCGGCGCTTGCCGTTCGGTCGGAGGGCGGGGGTGGCTGAGTGGGTGTGGCGGTGGGGGTAGGGGGTGGTGGAGTGGTCGAGGTGCATGTCGGGTCTCCCTTGGGTGGGTGGTTGAGGTCTCTTTTGGGGTGCCCCGGTCCCACCCCTTCACCGCTTCCTGGGGCTGCGCCCCAGACCCCGCCGATCGCGGCTCCGCCGCTCGTCCTCAAACGCCGGACAGGCTGGATAGTGCCCCTGGGCGCGCACTTCAGCCCGTCCGGCGATTGAGGACAACCGCGCGCAGCGCGGTTTCAGGGGGTCTGGGGGCTTGCCCCCAGGAAACGGCGAAGGGGCGGGACCGGGGCACCCCACCTACGAAGCGAACAGCCGCACCGCCCACCCCCCATGCACCTCCGCCATCACATCCAGCAGCGGCGCCGACGCAGCCGGCAGCACATCCGCCCCCTCCTCCACAACCCGCTCCCCCGCCACCGCGGCCCGCGAAGCCACCGCGTCCAACTCCGGCGCCAGCCGCGCCAGAACACCCGTAGCCTCGAACGGATCGAGACCGAGAAGCCGCACGACAGCCGTAGCCGGCCCGCCGATCGCCTCATAACCCGCCGCGTACGCCGCGGCCCCCGCCCCCAGCCCCGCCGCGCGAGCGGTGACACCGAGAACGACAGGCTGGTGAGCGCCGCGCGGCCGGGCCGCGGCGAGTGCGTCGAGGGCGGGCGAGGGCCAAGCCGCCCGTGCGGCGCGCATCAGTTGGCGGCCGAGCCGGCGGGCGGTGGCGCGCAGGGCCGGGGACGGTGTCCGCGCGTCGGCGGCCTCGTCGAGGAGGAGCGGGTCCGCGCCGGCGGCGGCCGCCGCGGCGAGTGCGGCGGCGGTCAGTCCGGCCGTGTGCAGCCGTCCGCGGCAGAACTCCTCCAGGTCGGCCGCGTCCCGGATCCGCCCCGCCGCGACGGCCGCCTCCGCGCCGCCGGAGTGGGCGTGGCCCCCGGCGGGGAACCGCCCGTCGGCGAGGACGAGCAAGGAGGCCAGGGCAGTGGCGTCGACAGTCGTCATCAGAAGAGGAAGTAGCGCTGGGCCATCGGGAGTTCCGCCACAGGGCTCGGTTCGACCGGATCGCCGTCGACGGTGACGGTGAACGTGTCCGGGTCGACCTCGACGCGCGGCCGGGCGTCGTTCTCGCGCATGTCGGCCTTGGTGACACCCCGGGTGTCGCGGATGGGGAGGAAGCGCTTGCCGAGGCCGAGGCGTTCGGGGAGGCCGTCGTCGAGGGCCCATTGGGTGACGAAGTTGAGGGAGGTGGCGGCCGGGGCGCGGCCCACCGCGCCGAACATCGGCCGTGGCAGCACGGGTTGCGGCGTGGGGATGGAGGCGTTGGCGTCGCCCATCTGCGCCCAGGCGATCTGGCCGCCCTTGACGACGAGCAGCGGCCGGACGCCGAAGAACGCCGGTTCCCACAGCACCAGGTCGGCGAGTTTCCCCTCCTCCACCGAGCCGATCTCGTGGTCGAGCCCCTGGGCCACGGCCGGGTTGATCGTGTACTTGGCGACGTAGCGGCGGGCCCGCCGGTTGTCGGCCGGGCCGTCGCCCGGCAGGGAGCCGCGCCGGGCCTTCATCACGTGCGCCGTCTGCCAGGTACGCAGCACGGTCTCCCCGATACGGCCCATGGCCTGGGAGTCGGAGGAGACGATGGAGATGGCGCCGAGGTCGTGGAGGACGTCCTCGGCGGCGATGGTGCCGGGGCGGATGCGGGACTCGGCGAAGGCGAGGTCCTCGGGGACGGCGGGGTTGAGGTGGTGGCAGACCATCAGCATGTCGAGGTGTTCCTCGACGGTGTTGACGGTGTGCGGCCGGGTGGGGTTGGTGGAGCTGGGGAGGACGTTGGGTTCGGAGACGACGGTGATGATGTCGGGCGCGTGCCCACCGCCCGCGCCCTCGGTGTGGTACGCGTGAATCGAGCGCCCGGCGATGGCGGCGAGGGTGTCGCCGACGAACCCGGCCTCGTTGAGGGTGTCGGTGTGGATGGCGAGTTGGGCGCCGCTCTCCTCGCAGACGGAGAGGCAGGCGTCGATGACGGCGGGGGTCGCCCCCCAGTCCTCGTGAATCTTGAATCCGACGGCGCCGCCGCGCAGTTGGGCGCGCATCGCGTCGTACGAGACGGTGTTGCCCTTGCCCAGCAGGCCGACGTTGACGGGGTATGCCTCCATCGCCTCGAACATCCGGGCAAGGTGCCAGGCGCCGGGGGTGACGGTGGTGGCCTTGCTGCCCTCCGCCGGGCCGGTGCCGCCGCCGACGAGGGTGGTGATCCCGGTGGCGAGCGCGGTCTCGGCGAGCTGGGGGCAGATGAAGTGGACGTGGGCGTCGACGGCTCCGGCGGTGAGGATGCGGCCGTTGCCGGAGATGATCTCGGTCTCGGGTCCGATCACCAGGTCGGGGTGGACCCCGTCCATGGTGTCGGGGTTGCCCGCCTTGCCGACGCCGGTGATCCGGCCGTCGCGGATCCCCACGTCGGCCTTGACGACGCCCCAGTGGTCGAGGACCACCGCACCCGTGATGACGGTGTCGGGGGCGCCCTCGGCCCGGGTGGCCCGGGACTGGCCCATGGACTCGCGGATGACCTTGCCGCCGCCGAACACCACTTCGTCACCGGCCCGTCCGGGCCCGCCGCAGCGGTCCTCCTCCACCTGGATCAGGAGGTTCGTGTCGGCGAGGCGGATCCTGTCGCCGGTGGTGGGGCCGTAGAGGGCGGCGTACGTGGCACGGTCGAGCCGGGCCGGTTCACCCGAAGGCCCAGCCATCGACTCAGCCATCGAGCTGACCCCCGCAGGCCCCGCGCAGGCCCGGGACGATCCGCTTGCCGGCCAGCGGGACGAGGTCCACCTCCACCGGGATGCCGGGCTCGAAGCGGACGGCGGTGCCGGCCGGCACGTCGAGCCGCTTGCCGTGGGCGGCGGTCCGGTCGAACTCCAGGCCGGGGTTGGCCTCGGCGAAGTGGTAGTGCGAGCCCACCTGCACCGGCCGGTCGGCGGCGTTGAGCACGGTGATCCTGGTGCGGTGCAGGCCCTCGTTGAGGCGGACGGGCTCGTCCGCGTGGAGGACCTCTCCTGGTACCAGGGCGTCGACGGTCATGGGTTCCCCCTCGTCAGGCGATGGGCTCGTGGACGGTGACGAGCTTGGTCCCGTCCGGGAAGGTGGCCTCGACCTGGACGTCGGGGATCGTCTCGGGGATGCCGGGCATGACCTCGTCGCGGGTGAGCACCTTCCGTCCGGACGCCATGAGTTCGGCCACCGTGCGGCCGTCGCGGGCGCCCTCCAGGACGTGCGCGGTGATCAGCGCGACGGCCTCGGGGTGGTTGAGCGGCAGACCGCGGGCCCGGCGCTTCTCGGCGACGTCGGCGGCCACATGGATCAGCAGCCGCTCCTGCTCGTGCGGTGTCAGTCGCACAGGTCCCACCTCACTGTCGTCCGAACGCAGCGGGACGTTACCCCAGTTCAGCACGGTGCCGACGGGTGCGAACCCGCCCTGGGGCCGGTGATTGCAACTTACTGCGCAAGCTTTTCCGCCGTGTTAACCGCCGCTTTGCGGCACCATGACGAAAGGAGCCGGTCAACCCCCGGACTCAGTCGATCACTTTGATCTTCTTCATGGTCGGCTGGGAGATGACCCGGGCGACGCCGGGGATGCCGATGATCTTCTTCGTCTGGAACGCCTCGTAGGCGGCGTAGTCGGCGACCAGCACCCGCAGGTAGTAGTCGGGCGTGCCGAACGCGCGGCGGAACTCGACGACCTCCTCGTACGCGGCGATGGTCGACTCCAGTCCCTCCAGCGTCTTCAGATCGCTCACCGACACCTCGATGGACACCATCACCTCCAGCCCCCGGCCGGCCGCCTCGTGGTTCACCCTGGCCCGGTAGCCGGTGATGATCCCCGCCTCCTCCAGCCGCTTCACCCGGCGCAGGCAGGGTGGAGGCGTGAGGCCGACCCGGCGGGCCAGTTCGACGTTGGTCAGCCGGCCGTCTTGCTGCAGGTGAAACAAGATGTCGCGATCGATGGCATCGATTTTGTGATCGTTGCTCATATGCCCACTCCCCACTCACATTTCGAAACCACATGAGGCGATATTCATCCTAAGGTTGCGGCATGGTGACGCCTACGGACGACCACGCCGGCACCGCCCCCTCCCCTCCGGCTCCCCGCACACTGCGGACGGATCTGCGCCGCGCGTTCGAGGACTCCGGCTCGGTGGGTCTCGGCGCCTATCCGATGGGCGTCGCCTTCGGTGTCCTGGTCGCCCACTCCGGGCTCCCGTGGTGGTGGGCGAGCGTCTTCTCCGGCTTCATCTACGCCGGCTCCCTGGAATTCCTCTTCCTGGGCCTGGTGCTGTCGACCACGCCGCTCGCGTCGATCGCGACGACGGCGTTCCTCGTCAACTTCCGCCACGTCTTCTACGCCCTGTCCTTCCCGCTGCACCGGGTCCGGGGGCGAGTCGGCAAGGCGTACAGCACGTTCGCCCTGTCCGACGAGGCGTACGCGGTCACCGCCGGCGAGGCGGCCCGGTCGTACCCCGGCCGGCGGATCCTCTGGCTCCAGGTGTTCATCCACTGCTACTGGGCCGGCGGGGCGACGACCGGTGCCCTGCTGGGCTCGGTGATACCCGACGGGGTCAAGGGCCTGGACTTCGCGGTGACGGCCCTGTTCGCCGTCCTGGCGATCGACGTCTTCCGCACCCGCCGCGACATACCCACCCCGCTGCTCGCCCTCGCCTGTGCGCTGGTGGCGCGGTTCGTGTTCCCCGGCCAGCTGCTCCTGGCCGGCTTCGCCCTGTTCACCGCCGGGCTGCCGGCCCGCTACCTCCTGACGCGCGAGGAGCGGACGCGTGCCTGACACCGGATACCTGATCGCCGCGGTCGCCACCGCCGTCGCCGTCACCTGGGCCCTGCGCGCCCTGCCCTTCGCCCTCCTGGCCCCGCTGCGGTCGAGCCCGCTGGTCGTCTACCTCAGGAAGGTGATGCCGGTCGGCGTGATGGTCGTCCTCACCGTCTACACCCTGCGCGACTTCGATCCGCACCTGCCCGACCGCGCCTGGCCGACGGCGCTCGCGTTGGCCTTCACCGTGGTGCTGCACCTGTGGCGGCGGAACGTCCTGCTGTCCATCGCCGGAGGCACCGTCGTCCACGTGCTGCTCGCCAGCGCGGTCTTCGGCTGATCCGAGAGGGGCCCCCGAGTCGCCCCCCCTCAGCGCCGGGAGTCGCCCCCCGGGTCGCGGTGCTGCGCCGCGATGCCGAAGCGGCCGGGGTCGCCGGGGGTGGACGGCAGGTGCCGGACGGTCGAGACAGTGCTGATCACCGGCTCGTCCACGGCTCGCTCGTCCACTTCCGCCTCACGCCGTTCCATCCGCTCCAGCCTTTCCAGCCGCTCGAGATCGGCCGCAGACACCAGGGCGACCAGGGGCTTCCCGTGGCGCGTCACGGTCACCCGCTCGCCGCCGTAGACGACGCGGTTGATCAGCTCCGCCAGTTCGGCTCGGGCTTGCGTCACAGGAATCTCGTAGGCCATGGCCCCATTCTATCGGCACGTACATCCTGTACATTTTTTACAGACGGCGCCGCGGTCAGGATCGGCGGGCCGTCCGCCGCAGCACGCCCGCACCCTGGAGGCCCGCCGTGATCCCGTACACGTCCCGCCACGTCCTGCCGGAGTTCACCGAACGCACGTCCGACGGCCGTCGCACGTTCGACCCCTACTCGAAGCTCCTGTCGGAACGGATCGTCATGGTGGGCACGGCGGTCGACGACACCGCCGCCACGGACGTGATCGCCCAGCTGATGCACTTGGAGCACGCGGCGCCCGACCGGGACGTCTCGCTCTACATCAACTCCCCCGGCGGCTCCTTCGCCGCCCTGTGCGCCGTTCACGACACCATGCGCTACATCGCCTGCGACATCGAGACCGTCTGCCTGGGCCAGGCCGCCCCGGCCGCCGCCCTGCTGCTGGCCGCCGGCACCCCGGGGAAGCGGGCGGTGCTGCCGCACGCCCGGGTGCTCATCGGGCCGCCGTCGCTGCCGGAACCGGTCCGCGGCACCCCTTCCGACCTGGTGATCCACGCCGAGGAACTGCTGCGCCGGCGCGCGGCGCAGGCGGAGATGCTGGCCCGGTACACCGGGCGGGACGTCGAGCGGATCCTGGCCGACACCGACCGGGACACCGTCTTCGACGCCGCGGCCGCGGTGGCCTACGGCCTGGCCGACCGGGTCGTCGAGAACCGCGCCGCCTGGCCGGCGCCGGCGTCCGGGCGGTGACGGAGGTGGCGGACGGAGCAGACGGGACGCAGGGAACGCAGGGCATGTGGCCGGACTGGCCACCGCTGCCCGCCCTGACCCGCGCCGAGGGCGAGGTGGTGGACCGGTACCTGGAAGTACTGGATCTCCTCGGCAGGATCAATCCCGCGCGGGTACAGGGCACGTACGGGGGGCTACGAGCCGCGCAGGCGCTGGTGGTCGCGAGCACGGGACTTCGGGATGCCCTGGCGGTCATGTTCGAACGGGGTGAACGGGAGGTGTACACGGGGACAATGACACGGGCGTTGCGCGCACTCGACGGAGAGCGCCGTGCGCGCCGGGTGATGTTGCCGCCGCCATCCGCGAGTTGAGAAGCGGAAACGCTTTTCAACAGGATTCCTCCAGACAACGGACGCGATCGTAGACGTGGTGCGGTGATCACTCTCAGCGGCGCGCGCACTCCGCGCTCGGGTGATCCGTAACCGGCGCAGGTGGCGGCCTCAGCACGGCGTTCCCATGAGGGTCAAACCGCCCTGCGTCCACCTGAATTGCCCACAGGTGACGAGGCTCACATAACCGGGGTTCCGCTCGGAAAGCCGGCCGCGCCTGCGCCAAGATCCTCGGGACGACAAGCCCCCGCCACACGGCGGGGCGGTCCCGGCGGACGCCGAACCCTGCCGCCGCCGGGGCGGGTCGACGAGGAGTGCATCGGCAGGGATGGAGGACCCGAGCACGGCGGGACGGCTCCCCGGAGCCGCCCCTTGGGGTGAAGCCGCCCAGGCGGCCGGGCATTCTTCGCCTGCCCGAACCCGACAGGCAATCCTTCACAGGCGGCTGACGAAGGGTATGCGCATGGGCGCGCACAAACGTCCCGCAAGGCTGTCCAAAGCCAAGGCCGCATCGGCCCTGACCCTCGCCGCCGTCGGCGTCTCGTTCCTGACGCCGGGCGGCACCTCCAAGGCGGAGGCGGCATCCGTCTCGGTCAGGGCACTGCAGATCGCCGCATCCAAGCAGGGCTCGCCCTATCAGTGGGGCGCCACGGGCCCGTACCGCTTCGACTGCTCGGGGCTGACTCTCTACTCCTTCAAGCGGGCCGGCAAGCAGCTGCCCCGCACCGCCGCGGCCCAGTACAACCGCACCCACCACATCCCCCGCTCCGCCCGTGAAGAGGGCGACCTGGTGTTCTTCCACTCCGGGCGGGGCGTCTACCACGTCGGCATATACGCCGGGGGCGGCAAGATGTGGCACGCCCCCAAGACCGGCTCCGTCGTCCGCCTGGAGCGGATCTGGACGAACAGCGTCTGGTACGGCCGGGTGACCTGAGGCGACGGGCAGCCGCGGGGCCTCCCGACCGGAGTCCCGACCGGAGTCCCGGCAGGCCCCCAGGCAGGATCCCCTGGCGGGCCCCGCCCTCACGGCACCGGCACGGTCCACGGAAGGCAGATCCACACCGTCTTGCCACCCTCGGCCGTCGGTGTGACCGAGAACCGGCCGCCGCGCTCCGCGGCGAGCCAGCGGACGATCACCAACCCCCGCCCGTTGTCCTGCTGGACCGCGGCGGGCAGCCGGCGGGGGTGACGGGGGTGGCTGTCGGTGATCCCGATACGCAGCTCCTCGTCGCGTTCGAGCAGCACATCCACGGTGAAGGTGGGGGACTGGCCGCGGGTGTGCTGCACGGCGTTGGTGGCCAGCTCGGAGACGATCAGCCGCACCGCCTCGGCGGCCTCCGTGCCGGCCGGCAGGCCCCACTCCCCCAGGACGGACGCGACGTAGCGGCGGGCCGTGGAGACCGAGGCCGGGGCGCTCGGCAGGGTGACGGACGCTTCCTGGAGATCTGCCATGTCGCTGTCCCTTTCCACCGAGTTCCACCGGGCTCACCGGATCCCACCGGGAGAGGCCCACGGGCGGCTCTTCACGTCAGAGTGCCACTGATAACGCCCGTGATGGGTGCGATCCACCGGGATGTGCATATATCTGTCGCTCGAAGCGGTGAACTCTGCGACGGCAGACCGTATGTGAGCGGATCGATGCTCTATTGACTCAGGGGTACGCATGCGAGGACGTCGCGAGGACGTACGGCGCGTCCGCCCGGCCCGCGGCAGGGCGGCGGGACGTACGACGCACGAGGGGAGGGACCGCCGTTGCGGTACGGACCGGCGGTGCGCCGCCGCAAACTCGGCGCCGAACTGCGCCGGCAGCGCGAACTGACCGGGATGACCAGCCGGCAGGCCGCGGACGCGGTCGGCTGGCACCAGTCGAAGGTCAGCCGCATCGAGACCGGCAGCAGCGGGGCCAAGCCCGCCGACGTGGCCCGGCTGCTGGACGCCTACCGGGTCTCGGACCCCGAACTCCGGGCGCTGCTCGGCGCGTTGTGTGGAGCGGACTCCACGGGTCCGGGGGACGGCGGTTCCGGTTCTCGGCGCGGCTGGTGGTACGCGTACCGCGATCTGCTGCCCTCCGCCTACCTGGACTTCATCAGCCTGGAGTCGGAGGCCTCGCGCTCGCGCACCCTGGAGACCACGGTGGTGCCCGGCCTGCTCCAGACCCCGGCGTACGCCCGCGCGGTGACCCGGGCCGCGCTCGGCGATCCGCCCGAGCGGCAGGTCGACGAGCTCGTCCGGGTGCGCATGGCACGGCAGTCGGTGCTGCGCCGGCCGCGGCCGCTGGAGCTGTGCGCGATCCTGGACGAGGCGGTGCTGCGGCACGAGGTGGGCGGTCCCGAGGTGATGGCGGGGCAGTTGGGGCACCTGCTGGACACCGGACGGCTGTCCCATGTCCGGCTGCACGTCCTCCCGTTCGCCCGGGGCAATCACATCGGCATCACCGGGCCTTTCGTTATCTTCTCCTTTCCGCGCATTGCCGATCTGGACGTGGTTGTTCTCGACCACTTGACGAGTAGCCTCTATCTGGAGCGGAAAGAAGACCTCAGGGCGTACGGCGCCGCGTTCACCACGCTCCGGGCGCACGCCCTCTCGCACGAAGAGTCCCTGGACTTCATCGCGGAGATCGCGGCAGGCCACGCCCGCACCCGCACGCCGTGAACCGCCCCGAACACGCGAACACGCCTGGACACGAGGACGCGCAGGGAGGCGCCATGTCCGCACCACCGCGGTACGTACCTTCTCGTTCGGTTCCGCGCGCGGCCGAGTGGCGGCGCAGCAGCCACAGCACCGGGATGAACAACTGCGTCGAGGCCGCCGCCCTGCCCGCCGGCCCCCTGGCCGTACGCGACTCCAAACGGCCGGCGGGCCCCTGCCTCCTGGTGGGACCCGCCGCCTGGACCGCGTTCGTCACCCGGCTCCGCGCGACGGCGGATGACGTCCGGCGCGGCCCGCGCCTCCGGTGCAGTACGCGCTGACGCTCCCGTTACCGGCACCTCCGCGCCGCCGGCGGGGCGGTCCGGACGATCGTCGCGACCGCCCGCTCGACCTCGCGGTCGGAGAGGTCGGCGCGGGCGGTCAGCCGCAGCCGGGAGACGCCGTCCGGCACGGACGGCGGGCGGAAGCAGCCCACCGCGAGCCCCTCCGCCCGGCAGGCGGCCTGCCAGCGCACGGCCGCCTCCGGCGCGGGGGCGCGGACCGAGACGACGGCCGCGTCGGGGCGGACGGCGGTGAACCCGGCGGCCGTCAGCCGCCGGTGCAGCCCGCCGGCCACCGCGCGGACTCGGGTCACCCGGTCCGGCTCCCGGCGCAGCACGTCCAGGGCCGCGAGGGCCGCGGCGGCGGCGGCGGGCGCGAGGCCGGTGTCGAAGACGAAGGTACGGGCGGTGTTGACGAGGTGGGTGATGACCCGGGCGGGGCCGAGCACCGCGCCGCCTTGGGCGCCCAGCGACTTGGAGAGGGTGACGGTGGCCACCACGTCCGGGGCACCGGCCAGCCCGGCGGCGTACGGCGCGCCGCGGCCGCCCTCCCCCAGCACCCCGAGCCCGTGCGCGTCGTCCACCAGCAGCCCCGCGCCGCCCTCCCGGCACACCCGTGCCAGGTCGCGGAGCGGCGCGGCGTCGCCGTCCACCGAGAACACCGAGTCGGTGACGACCAGGGCCCGGCCCGGATGGGTCATCAGGGCCTTGCGGACGGCCGCGGGGTCGGCGTGCGGGACGACGGCCTTCCGGGCGCGGGCGAGCCGGCAGCCGTCGATCAGCGAGGCGTGGTTGCCCTCGTCGGAGACGAGCAACGAAGGGGTGCCGGACGGGTCGGGGGGCGCCGCGAGGGCGGTGACGGCAGCCAGGTTGGCTGCGTAGCCGGAGGAGAGAACGAGCGCGGCCTCGAAGCCGCAGAACTCGGCGAGGCTCCGTTCCAGTTCGGCGTGCAGCTCGGTGCTGCCGCTGACCAGGCGGGAGCCGGTGGCCCCGGCGCCCCACCGGTGGGCGGCCGCGGCGGCGGCCCGGGTGACCCGCGGGTGGCGGCACAGGCCCAGGTAGTCGTTGCCCGCGAGGTCGGTGGTGGAGGTGTCGCCCGTGGGACGGGCGGGGCGGGGGCGCAGGGTACGGGCGAGGCCGGCGTCCCGGCGGGCCCGGTGCTGCTCGTCGAGCCAGTCGAAGACGTCGAAGGCACTGCTGTGGACGCTGTCGTGGGGCATCGGCCGTCCCGGCTCCTGTGCGGTCCCTGGATGGGGTGTCTTCCGCGGATGTCTGCCGCGGATTCTGCCGCGGATGTCTGCCGCAGGTGATTTCTGCGGTGTCTGCTACGGATGTCTGCTACGGACTTCAGCACCGCGCCGGTCCGGGTCCGACTGTGGGAATCGCATAAATCGTCGCGGACTCCCTGACCCGGGCCGAGGACGGCCGACCCTCAAACTAGCCTTTCCCGCCCATGATCAGCATGTCGTGATCCACCCAGCTTGGCGACGCGGTGTTGTGAGATCCCTACCTTGGCCCGGAGCGGTCCGGTGGGACAGGATCTCTGGCCATGGACCTGATCGACACCTTGGTGGAGAAGGGGCTGCGGCGCGAGTCGCCGACCCGGGACGAGGCGCTGGCCGTGCTGGCGACCTCCGACGACGAGTTGCTGGACGTGGTGGCCGGGGCGGGCCGGGTGCGCCGGAAGTGGTTCGGGCGGCGGGTGAAGCTCAACTACCTCGTCAACCTGAAGTCCGGGCTGTGCCCCGAGGACTGCTCGTACTGCTCCCAGCGGCTCGGCTCGAAGGCCGAAATCCTCAAGTACACCTGGCTGAAGCCTGAGGACGCGTCGAAGGCCGCGGCGGCGGGCGTGGCGGGCGGCGCCAAGCGCGTCTGCCTGGTGGCCAGCGGGCGCGGTCCGACGGACCGGGACATCGACCGGGTCACGCGGACCATCGAGGCCATCAAGGAGGAGAACGAGCGGGTCGAGGTGTGCGCGTGCCTCGGGCTGCTCTCCGACGGCCAGGCGGAGCGGCTGCGCGCGGCGGGCGTCGACGCCTACAACCACAACCTCAACACGTCCGAGGCCACCTACGGCGACATCACCACCACGCACACCTACGCGGACCGCCAGGAGACCGTGCGGCTGGCGCAGGGCGCCGGCCTGTCGGCCTGCTCGGGGCTGATCGCGGGCATGGGCGAGAGCGACGCGGACCTGGTGGACGTCGTGTTCGCGCTGCGCGCGATGGACGTCGACTCGGTGCCCGTCAACTTCCTCATCCCGTTCGAGGGCACCCCGCTGGCCGAGGAGTGGAACCTCACGCCGCAGCGGGCGCTGCGCATCCTGGCGATGGTCCGCTTCGTCCACCCGGACGCGGAGGTGCGGCTGGCCGGTGGCCGCGAGATCCACCTGCGCACCCTCCAGCCGCTGGCCCTGCACCTGGTCAACTCCATCTTCCTGGGCGACTACCTGACCAGTGAGGGCCAGGAGGGCAAGGCCGACCTCGACATGATCGCGGACGCGGGCTTCGAGGTGGAGGGCGCGGACACGACGACGCTGCCCGCGCACCGCGTGCGGTCGGCGGCGGGCTGCGGCGGCGGTACGTGCGAGCCGTGCGGGGACGCGAGGGCCGACGACGCTCCCGAGCCCGCGGCGGACGAGACCGGTGCGGCCCGGACGGACCTGGTCGCGGTACGCCGCCGGGGCGCGGGAACGGACCTGCCGCCCAATGCCTGATCCCCTCCTCCGCCCCGGGGCGGAACCCCTCACCCCGAGCCGCCTGCTGGAGCTGGACCGGCAGCACGTCTGGCACCCGTACGCCCCGATGCCCGGCCGGCGGGATCCGCTGGTCGTCGCGTCGGCGTCGGGCGTCCGGCTGCGCCTGGCGGAGCCCGTGCACGGCTCCTCCGAGCTGGTGGACGGCATGTCGTCCTGGTGGGCGGCGCTGCACGGCTACAACCACCCGGTGCTCAACGAGGCCGCGCGGGACCAGCTGGACCGGATGAGCCATGTGATGTTCGGCGGACTCACCCACGAGCCCGCCGTCCGGCTGGCCGCCCGGCTGGTGGAGATCACGCCGGAGGGCCTGGAGCACGTGTTCCTCGCCGACTCCGGTTCGGTCTCGGTCGAGGTGGCCGTCAAGATGTGCCTCCAGTACTGGCGTTCGTCCGGCCGGCCGGAGAAGCGGCGGCTGCTCACCTGGCGCGGCGGCTACCACGGCGACACCTGGACGCCCATGTCCGTCTGCGACCCGGACGGCGGGATGCACAGCCTCTGGTCCGGCGTGCTGCCGGAGCAGGTGTTCGCGGACGCGCCGCCGGCCGGCTTCGACGCCGAGCCCGACCCGGCGTACGAGGCGCACCTGAGCGAGCTGGTGGCGCGCCACGCGCACGAGGTGGCGGCGGTCATCGTCGAGCCGGTGGTGCAGAACGCCGGCGGGATGCGCTTCCACTCCCCCGCCTACCTGCGGCTGCTGCGCAGGCTCTGCGACGAGCACGACGTGCTGCTGGTCTTCGACGAGATCGCCACCGGCTTCGGCCGCACGGGCGCGCTGTTCGCGGCGGACCACGCCGGGGTCACCCCCGACGTGCTCTGCCTGGGCAAGGCGCTGACCGGCGGCTATCTGACGATGGCGGCGGCGCTGTGCACCCCGCGGGTGGCCGACGGGATCTCCCGGGGCGAGGTGCCGGTGCTCGCGCACGGGCCCACGTTCATGGGCAACCCGCTGGCGGCGGCCGTCGCCTGCGCGTCCGTGGACCTGCTGCTGGGCCAGGACTGGCAGGCGGAGGTCAAACGGATCGAGACCGGCCTGCGGGACGGCCTCGCGGAAGCGGCCGGACTCCCGGGGGTCCGGGACGTCCGCGTCCTGGGCGCCATCGGCGTCGTCCAGCTCGACGCGCCGCTCGACGCGGCGGGGATGGTGGCGGCGACGGAGGCGGCGGTGCGCGAGGGCGTCTGGCTGCGGCCGTTCGGCGAACTCATCTACACCATGCCGCCGTTCGTCACGGGTGACGAGGATCTGGCGCTCGTCTGCCGGGCGGTACGCGCGGCGGCGGAGGCGGCGGGAGGGAAGCGGGCATGACGGTACTGATCGTCTCGGGCACGGGCACCGAGCTCGGCAAGACCATGACGACGGCGGCGATCGCCGCGGTCGCCCTGGCGGAGGGCCGCTCGGTGGCCGTCCTCAAGCCCGCCCAGACCGGCGTCGCGGCGGACGAGCCGGGGGACGTGGCCGAGGTCCGGCGCCTCGCCGGCCCGGTCACCGGCCTCGAACTGGCGCGCTACCCCGAGCCGTTGGCCCCGGCGACGGCGGCCCGCCGCTCGGGCCTCCCGCCGGTGCGGCCGAAGGACGTCGCCGCGGCGGCGGAACGGCTGGCCGCCGAGCACGATCTCGTGCTCGTCGAGGGCGCGGGCGGCCTGCTCGTCCGCCTGGACGACGAGGGGGCCACGCTCGCGGACGCGGCGCGGCTGCTCGGCGCTCCGGTTCTGGTGGTGGCGGCGGCCGGGCTCGGCACGCTCAACGTCACCGCACTCACCGCGGAGGCTCTGCGCTCGCGCGGGCTGGCCTGTGCGGGGGTCGTCATCGGCAGCTGGCCCGCCGAGCCGGACCTGGCGATGCGCTGCAACGTCGACGACTTCCCGGAGTCGGCCGGAGCCCCTCTCGTCGGCGCCCTGCCCGCCGGGGTGGGCGCTCTGCCGCCGGGCGATTTCCGCGCCCGCGCGGCGGGTTGGCTGGGGCCGGAGCTTTCCGGGACGTGGTCGTCGGCTCAGCTGGGCTGAGTGGCCCCGGTCCCGCCCTTTCACCGTTTCCTGGGGCTCCGCCCCCAGACCCCCTTGTCCTCAAACGCCGGACGGGCTGAATCGAGCCCGTCCGGCGTTTGAGGACAAGCGGCGGAGCCGCGACAAGTGGGGTCTGGGGCGCAGCCCCAGGAAACGGTGAAAGGGCGGGACCGGGGCTCACCTCCCTCCGCACGGGGAACAATCGCGTTAGCCGACGCGTCCCCGGAAAGGGGTGTGCCATGCCGCCGCTTCGCCGTTCCAGGCCACCACGCGACCCCGACCCCGTCCACCACCCCCTCTTCGCCCGCTTCTACGTGCGAACGGCGCCGGCGCTGGAAGCGCGGAGCGGAATGGCCGCGCACCGGCGGGAGTTGCTGGCCGGGCTGGCCGGGCGGGTGATCGAGATCGGGGCCGGGCCGGGGCTGAACTTCCCGTACTATCCGGACGCCGTGTCGGAGGTGGTGGCGGTCGAGCCGGAGCGGCGGCTGCGCCGGCCGGCGGCGGAGGCGGCGGTGCGGGCCGGGGTGCCGGTGGACGTCGTCCCGGCGACGGCGGAGGCGCTGCCGGTGAAGAGCGAGGCGTTCGACGCGGCCGTCGTGTGCCTGGTGCTGTGCTCGGTGCGGGACGTGCCGAGGGCGCTCGGCGAGCTGCGCCGGGTGCTGCGCCCCGGCGCCGAGGTCCGCTTCTTCGAGCACGGCCGCGCCGAGGAGCGGACGCTGGCCGCCGTCCAGCGCGTGGCCGACCGCACGCTCTGGCCCCGGTTGTTCGGCGGCTGCCGGACGAGCCGGGACCCGCTGCGCGCCTTGTCCGGCGCCGGGTTCGCGGTTCGCTCCTGGCACCGGCTGTGGGTGCCGGCCACGGGCCCGCGGCTGCCGTCGTCCTCCTGCGTCACGGGAGTCGCCGTCCGCCCCGACTGAACCGGGCGTCGGTCAGGCCCCGTCGGGGCCGCGCAGCGCCGCCTCCACCAGGCCCCTGACGTGCGCGCGCGGCACCTCGCCGCCCGTGACCAGGCGGTCGAAGACCAGGCCGTCGACGCAGGCGAGCAGGGTGACGGTGCGCTCCTCGGGGTCGGGGACGCCCCGGTTCGCCAGGAAGTCCCGCACGGCGTCCCGCGCCGCGTTCCCGCGCGGCGCGAGGACCTCCCGCAACGCCGGGTCGCGCACGCTCTCGACGGCGCAGGCGTAGCGGGCCAGGGTGCGCCGGCGTCCGGGGCCGGTGAGGCGGAGTTCGGTGAACGCCACGAGCGCGGCGGTCAGTTCGGCGGCGTCCTGTGGCACCGGCAGGGTCGCCCCGAGCTCCCGGAACTCGGCCTGGTCGACGTCGACGAGTCGCCGGACCAGGGCGTCGAGCAGCGAGCGGCGGGTGCGGAAGTACGCGGAGGTGGTGCCGGGCGGCAGGTCCGCCGCGCGGTCGACGGCGCGGTGGGTCAGCCCGCGCATGCCCTCGTCGGCCAGGACGTCGAGGGCCGCGTCGGCGAGGAGGATGCGTCGTTCGGTGGCCACGCCCCCCTTTCTACCGCAGGTGAGGCTCTGCCCTATGCTCCCGTCACGGAGATCTTCTACACCTGTAGAAGGTCCGGCGTGAGCACAGCGGGAAAGGGGCCTGACATGGGCAGCAGCGCGGTGATCGTCGGCGGGGGCATCGGGGGCCTGGCGGCCGCCCTCGGACTGCGACGGATTGGCTGGGAGGTGACCGTCGTCGAGCGCGCCCCCGTACTCGACGACGCGGGCGCGGCCATCTCACTGGCCGCCAACGGCGTCCGCGCCCTCGACGAACTCGGCGTCGGGGAGGCCGTCCGCGCCGCGTCCCGCTTCCAGTACACGGGCGGGACGCGCACCCCCGACGGCCGGTGGCTGGCCCGGATGGACGGCGCGGCCCTGGAACGGGAGCTGGGCACACCGATCGTCGGCATCCCCCGGTCCGTCCTGCACGGGATCATGCGCGCCGCGCTCCCGCCCGGGGCCCTGGTCACCGGGGCGGAGGTGACGGAGGTCGACCGCTCCGACCCGTCCGGCCCCCGCGTCCGCTGGGGTGGCGAAGAGGGCGACGAGGTCCGTACGGCGGACGTGGTCGTGGCCGCCGACGGCGTCCGCAGCCGGCTGCGCCACGCCCTGTTCCCCTCCCACCCGGGCCCGGCCTACAGCGGCTCGACGGTCCTTCGGGCGATCACCGAGCACCCGGTGGACGCGTCCGGCGACTTCGAACTGACCTGGGGGCGGGGCGCCGAGTTCGGCCACATCCTGCTGGCCGACGGGCGGGCCGAGTGGCACGCCGTTCTCAACGCTCCCGCCGGACTCCGTACCGCCGACCCCCTCGCCGCGCTGCGTCGCCGCTTCGGCGGCTGGCACGAGCCGGTCCCGGCGCTGCTGGCCGCCACCCGCCCGGAGGACGTCCTGCACCACGACATCCACGAGCTCGTGACCCCGCTCCCCTCCTTCGTCGCGGGCCGCGTGGCCCTGCTCGGCGACGCCGCCCACGCGATGACACCCCACCTCGGCCAGGGGGCGTGCCAGGCGCTGGAGGACGCGGTCACGCTGGCCGCCGTCCTGGCCGCCGAGCCGTCGGTCGCGTCCGGGCTGGCCCGGTACGACGCCGAGCGGCGGCCCCGGAGCCAGGGCGTCGCCCGCGCCGCCCGGCAGGCCGGGCGCCTGGGCCAGCAGCTGGACCGGCCGCTCGCGACCGCCCTCCGGAACGCGGCGTTCCGGCTGGCTCCGGCGGGCACCGCCGTGCGCGCGGTCCTGCGGCACGCCGCCTGGACGCCGCCCCGTCTCGGCTGAGCCCCGACGCGCTCGCTTTGCCTTTCCTTTACTATTGGTGGTCACGGTTCCCGGGGCATCCGTCTCCCTGTGAGTCCCCGCCGTCTCCCTGTGAGCCCCGCGAACCGTCCTCCCATACGAACGAAAGGTGTGAGCGTCCTCCCATGGGCGAACCTCCCGGCAGTACCGGCGTCCGACGTCGCGCGCCCCTCCGGCCCGTGCCCGATCATGGGACGGAGGTGACCCGATGACCGAAGTGCTCCTGCTGGTGCTCACCCTGGTGCTGACGCTCGCGTGCGCCGTCTTCGTCGCCGCCGAGTTCTCGCTCACCACGGTGGAGCGCGGCGAGCTGGAGCGGGCCGCGGAGGCCGGCGACCGCCGCGCCCAGGGCGCGCTGCGGGCCGTGCGCGGCCTCACCTTCCAGCTCTCCGGCGCCCAGCTCGGCATCACCGTCACCGGCCTGGTCATCGGCATGATCTCCAAGCCGTCGATGGCCGCCCTGCTGACCGGCCCGGTCGAGGCCCTCGGGCTGTCCCGGGGGGTGGCGTCCTCGGTGGCGCTGGCCCTGGGGACCGTGCTGTCGACCGTGCTGCTGATGGTCGTCGGCGAGCTGATCCCCAAGAACTGGGCGATCTCCCGGCCGCTGCCGGTGGCCCGCGCCGTGGCCGGGCCGCAGCGCGCCTTCTCCGGCCTCTTCCGGCCGCTGATCCGGCACCTGAACAACTCCGCCAACCGCGTCCTGCACCGGATGGGCGTCGAGCCCGCCGAGGAGCTGGCCACCGCGCGCGGCCCCCGCGAACTGGCCGCCCTCGCCCGGCACTCCGCCCGCGAGGGCGCGCTGGAGGCGGACACCGCCGAGCTGTTCGTCCGCACCCTGAACCTCGCCGACCTGACGGCGGAGAACGTGATGACGCCCCGCGTGCAGGTCACCGCGCTGGACGAGCGGGCCACCGTCGAGGACGTGGCCAACGCCACCCGCGCGACCGGCCTGTCCCGCTTCCCCGTCTACCGGGGCAGCCTCGACTCCGTCGTCGGCGTCGCGCACATCAAGGACGTCCTCGCCGTCCCCGCCGACCAGCGCCACCAGCGCCCGGTCACCACCCTGCTCCGCGAACCGCTGCTCGTCCCGGCGTCCCTCACCGTCGACCGGCTGCTGGACCGGCTCTCCGCCAAGCGCAGCATGGCCGTGGTGATCGACGAGTACGGCGGCACGGCCGGCGTCGTGACGCTGGAGGACATCGTCGAGGAGGTCGTCGGCGAGGTCCGCGACGAGCACGACCCCGTCGAACGCCCCGACCTGGCCCCCGCCGGCACCGGCCCCGAGGGCCGGCAGCGGTACGACGCCGACGGCGCCACCCGCACCGACCAGCTCGACGCCATCGGCCTGCGGGTGCCCGAGGGCCCGTACGAGACGCTGGCCGGCCTGATCGCCGCCAAGCTCGGCCGGATCCCGGCCGCCGGGGACACCCTGGAAGTGGCCGGCTGGCGGCTGGAGGTGACGGACGCTTCGGGGCGGCGCGCCGCCCGGGTCCGGCTCACGGCCCCCGACCGCGGCCCCGACGCGCACGCTGACGCGGCGGACGGCCCCGGCTTCGGCTCCGGCTCCGGCTCCGGGGAGGCCGGCCGATGACCGCCGTGCAGTTGCTGATCGGCCTGGCGACGCTGGTCGCCAACGCCTTCTTCGTGGGCGCCGAGTTCGCGCTCATCTCCGTGCGCCGCAGCCAGGTCGAGCCGCATGCCGACCAGGGCGACCGACGGGCCCGCCGGGTCCTGTGGGGCCTGGAGCACATCTCGGCCCTGATGGCGGCGGCACAGCTCGGCATCACGCTCTGCACCCTGGTGCTCGGCGTGGTCGCGGAACCGGCCATCGCCACCCTGCTGGAGCCGGTGCTGCACGCGGCGGGGCTGCCGCCCGGGGGCATCCACGCGGTGTCGTTCGCCATCGCCCTGGCCGTCTCGACCTACCTCCACATGCTGTTCGGCGAGATGGTGCCCAAGAACATCGCGCTCGCCGAGCCGGTGCGCACCGCCCTGTTCCTCGGCCCGCCCCTGGTGGCCCTGTCGCGCACGCTGCGCCCGGTGGTGTTCGCCATCAACCAGCTGGCCAACGCCGCCCTGAAGCTGCTGCGGGTGGAGCCCAAGGACGAGGTGGCGGCGGTCTTCTCGGACGACCAGCTGGCCCGCATGGTGGCCGACGCCAGCGCCGCCGGGCTGCTGGACGAGCGCTCGACGGAACGCCTGCGGGACGCCCTGGAGCTGGGCAAACGCCCGGTGGCCGACGTGGTGCTGCCGGTCGACCGGGTCGTCGCGGCGCGCTTCGGCGTCACCCCGGAGCAGCTGGAGGCGCTCGCCGCGCGGTCCGGCTACTCCCGCTTCCCGGTGATCGACGACCGCGGCCGGATCCTGGGCTACCTGCACGTCAAGGACGCCCTGGACGCGACGCCGCGCGACGTCCCGTTCCCGCTGCGCCGGATACGCACCATCGCGCAGGTGCGGGCCGACACCCCGCTGGACGACGTCATCACCGCGATGAGCGGCACCGGCGCCCACCTCGCGGCCGTGCTCGGCACCGACGACCGGCTGGCCGGGCTGGTCACGCTGGAGGACGTGCTCCGGCAGCTGGTGGGACGACGGGTGTGAGCCGGCTGGTGTGAGACGGCTGGTGTGAGACAGGAGGGGCCGGAGGGGCACGAGAAGGGACGGGAGTAGGATCGCCGCGCCATGCGGATGAATGCCTCCCCCACCGGGAACCCCGAGAACGCCCCGCCGGCCCGGCAGGCTGACGCCCCCGCGTTCACCAGCTTCGTCGCGGTCGGCGACTCCTTCACCGAGGGCATGTCCGACGTGCTGCCGGACGGCTCGTACCGCGGCTGGGCCGACCTGCTCGCCACCCGCCTCGCCGCCCGGACCACCGGCTTCCGGTACGCCAACCTGGCGGTGCGCGGCAAGCTCATCGGGCAGATCGCCGACGAGCAGGCGGCGCCCGCCGCCGCGCTGGGCGCCGACCTGGTGACGCTGGTCGGCGGGCTCAACGACGTGCTGCGGCCCAAGTGCGACGTCGACCTGGTATGCGCGCGGCTGGCCGAGACCGTCGAGCGGCTGGCGCCGAGCTGCCGGCAGCTGGTGCTGATGCGCAGCCCGGGCCGGCGCGGCCCGGTCCTGGAGCGGTTCCGCCCCCGGATGGAGCGGCTGTTCGGCTTCGTCGACGAGCTGGCCGAGCGGCACGGCGCACTGGTCGTCGACCTGTTCGGCGCCGAGGTGCTGGGCGACTCCCGGCTGTGGGCCGAGGACCGGCTGCACCTGAACGCCGAGGGGCACCGGCGGGTCGCCGAGGCCGTCTGGCAGGCGCTCGGCCTGCCGCCGGAGTCCGACTGGCGGCAGCCCCTGCCGCCGGCCGTCCGCCCCGGCTGGGCCACGCGACGCAGCTCCGACCTGCGGTTCGCCCGCGAGCACCTCGGCCCGTGGATAGGCCGTCGGCTCACCGGGCGGTCCTCGGGCGACGGCCGGGCGGGCGCGCACTTCAGCGCCGCTCTCGGGGAGGCGTACTTCGTGACGCCGGAGGCCGAGCCGCCGGGCTGCGTCACCGGCTGGCGGCGCTGGGCGGACGGAACCGAGGCTTCCGGCCGGTCCTCGTAGGAACGCACCAACCGGGCCGCCGTACAGGTCTGCGCGTTCCGCCAGTAGACTTCCGTCACGTGACTGCTGCTCTCCCTTCCAAGCCCCGCATCCCCAACGTGCTGGCCGGCCGCTACGCCTCCGCCGAGCTCGCCGTCCTGTGGTCCCCCGAGTACAAGGTGACCCTGGAGCGCCGGCTGTGGCTCGCCGTCCTCCGCGCCCAGAAGGACCTGGGGATCGAGGTGCCGGACGCCGCGCTCGCCGACTACGAGCGGGTGCTGGAGCAGGTCGACCTCGCCTCGATCGCCGAGCGCGAGAAGGTCACCCGGCACGACGTCAAGGCCCGCATCGAGGAGTTCAACGCCCTCGCCGGCCACGAGCACGTCCACAAGGGCATGACCTCGCGCGACCTCACCGAGAACGTCGAGCAGCTGCAGATCCGGCTCTCGCTGGAGCTGGTCCGCGACCGCACGGTCGCCGTCCTGGCCCGGCTGGCGAAGCTGGCCGCCGACCACGCCGAGCTGGTCATGGCCGGCCGCTCGCACAACGTCGCCGCCCAGGCCACCACCCTCGGCAAGCGCTTCGCGACCGCCGCCGACGAGCTGCTCGTCGCGTACGGCCGCGTCGAGGAGCTGCTGGCCCGCTACCCGCTGCGCGGCATCAAGGGCCCGGTCGGCACCGCCCAGGACATGCTGGACCTGCTCGGCGGCGACGCCGGCAAGCTGGCGGAGCTGGAGCGCAGGACCGCCGCCCACCTGGGCTTCGGGCAGGCCTTCACCTCCGTCGGCCAGGTCTACCCGCGGTCGCTGGACTACGACGTGGTCACCGCGCTGGTGCAGCTGGCCGCCGCGCCGTCCTCGCTCGCCAAGACCATCCGGCTGATGGCCGGGCACGAGCTGGTCACCGAGGGCTTCAAGCCCGGCCAGGTCGGCTCGTCCGCCATGCCGCACAAGATGAACACCCGCTCCTGCGAGCGCGTCAACGGCCTGATGGTCATCCTGCGCGGCTACGCCTCGATGACCGGCGAGCTGGCGGGCGACCAGTGGAACGAGGGCGACGTCTCCTGCTCGGTGGTGCGCCGCGTCGCGCTGCCGGACGCGTTCTTCGCGCTCGACGGCCTGCTGGAGACCTTCCTCACCGTCCTCGACGAGTTCGGCGCGTTCCCGGCCGTCGTCGCCCGCGAGCTGGACCGCTACCTGCCGTTCCTGGCCACCACCAAGGTGCTGATGGGCGCGGTCCGGGCCGGCGTCGGCCGCGAGGTCGCGCACGAGGCCATCAAGGAGCACGCGGTCGCCTCCGCGCTGGCCATGCGCGAGCAGGGCGCCGAGCGCAACGAGCTGCTGGACAAGCTGGCGGCCGACGAGCGGATCCCGCTGGACCGCGCCGCGCTGGACGCGCTGATGGCGGACAAGCTCTCCTTCTCGGGTGCCGCCGCCGACCAGGTGGCCTCGGTCGCCGCCCGCGTCGAGGAGATCGTCAAGGCCCGCCCGGAGGCCGCGGCGTACGCGCCGGGTGCCATCCTGTGACGCATGGCCCGACCGACTCCTGAGGAACTCGAAGCCGCCCGCGACCTCCTGGTCCCCGACGTGGTCGCGGCCGGCCTCCACGTGCTGTTCTGCGGCATCAACCCCGGACTGATGTCCGCCGCCACCGGCCACCACTTCGCCCGTCCCGGCAACCGGTTCTGGCCGGTGCTCCACGCCTCCGGCTTCACCCCGCGCCGCCTCCACCCGTCCGAGCAGCACCTGCTGCCGCGGTACGGGCTGGGCATCACCAACGTCGTGGCGCGGGCCACGGCCCGGGCGGACGAGCTGACCGACGAGGAGTTCCGCGAGGGCGGCCGGCTGCTCGTCGAGAAGGTGGAGGCCCTGCGGCCGCGCTGGCTGGCGGTCGCCGGAGTGACGGCCTACCGGACGGCCTTCGGCGACAAGAAGGCCCGGATAGGTCCCCAGGAACGCACCATAGGCACCACGCGCATCTGGGCGCTGCCCAACCCCAGCGGCCTCAACGCCCACTGGTCGCTCGCGACGATGGCGGAGGAGTTCGGACGGCTGCGAGAGGCCGCCGAGTCCGCCTGAGCGGGAGCGCCAGGAGTGATGGCACTGGGGTCCCGGTCGGCGGGCCCTCAGGTGTGCCCGAGGACGCGCGCGCCGGGCCCGTCGGGATCGGTGCCCGTGTAGAAGTCCCAGACGGCGTTCTCCCACTCGGCCAGCGTCAGCCGGCCGTCGCCGTCGGCGTCCAGCGCGGTGAACGCGTCCCGCGCCCGGTCCTCGGGGATGCCCAGGGCCTGCTGGGCGGCGGCGAACTCCGCGGCGTCGACGACGCCGTCGCCGTCCTGGTCGGCGACGGCCAGGTGTGCGCGGACCGTCGGCTTCACCATCGAGCGCAACGTCCCGTCCTCCCGGGCGGCCTCCAGCGCGGCGACGAACGCCGGGAGGTCCACGCGGCGGGCGCCGCCGTCGGGGGTGTGCGAGACGACGCCCTTCCAGTAGACGTCGGCCGCGTCCTCGGCGGCCCGGGTCAGCGGGTCGTGCGGCGGGACGCCGAGCGCGTCGGCCAGCTGCCGGGCCCGGCCGCGGACGTCGTCCTGGCTGACGAACCCGTCGTCGTCCACGTCGAGCTGCCGGAAACGGTGTTCGTACTTCTCTCGCAGCACATCGCTCACGGGCGGGTCCTCCTGTGCCGGGGCCTGAAAGGTGCCTCCACTGTGCGGGCGCGGCCCGGGGCGGGCGGGCGTACGCCCCCGTGAACCGCCGTCAAAGCTGCCCGGGTGGAGCACGCCCGGGCGGCACCGGCCCTCGCCGCCCCCGGGCGCACCGGCTACGATCCGGTGGCGGCAAAGAGGACGCAAAAGACGCGGACGCGCGAGACGCGAGAGCAGGGAGGCGGCGACGTTGGGGCGGCTCACCGGTGGGGACCCGTCCCTGCTGCGGCGGATCAATTCGACCGTGGTCCTGCACGCGCTCCGGGCCGCCGCGCCGTCCTCCTCGCCCACCCTGACCGACCTGGTCAAGGCCACCGGCCTGTCCCGGCCGACGGTGGAGGGCGTGGTCGAGGGGCTGATCGACGCGGGCCTGGTCGCGGAGGCGTCCGCCGAGGAGGGCGTGGCCCGGCGCCAGGGGCGTCCGGCGCGGCGGTTCCGCTTCCGGGCGGAGGCCGGGTACCTGCTCGGCGTCGAGATCGGGCCGCACCGGGTGGCGGCGCTGCTGTCCGACCTGAGCGGCCGGGTGACCGGCTCAGCGGCGGCGGACGTGACGGAGACCGCGCCGGCGGACGAACGGCTGGAGCGCGTCCGGGCGACCGTCGCCGACCTGCTGCGGCGCTCCGACGTGCCGCGCGGCGCGCTGCGGGCGGTGGGCGTGGCCAGCCCCGGCATCGTCGAGGCGGACGGCACGGTCCGGCTGGGCACGGCCCTGCCGGAGTGGACGGGACTGCGGCTCGGGGAGCGGCTGCGGCGCTCGTTCCGCTGCCCGGTGCTCGTCGAGAACGACGCCAACGCCGCAGCCGTCGCCGAGCACTGGAAGGGCGCGGCGCGCGGCGTCGACGACGTCGTCTTCGTCCTGGCCGGCCTGAGCCCCGGCGCCGGTTCCCTCATCGGCGGCCGGCTGCACCGCGGCTTCGGCGGCGCGGCCGGCGAGATCGGCGCCCTGCACCTGCTCGGCCGCGAGGCGACGCCGGAGGAAGTCCTGTCACCGACGGACGAGCCGCTGCACCCGCTGGACGAGGCCCAGGTCGTCCGGGTGTTCGCCCTGGCCAGGGAGGGCGACGAACGAGCACGCGCCGCGGTCGACCGCTACCTGCGCCGCCTGGTCCACGACGTGGCCGCCCTGGTCCTGGCCCTCGACCCCGAGTTGGTCGTCGTCGGCGGCTGGGCCGCGGGCATCGGCGGCATCCTCGATCCGCTCCGCACCGAGCTGGCGCGCTACTGTCTGCGACCGCCTCGGGTGGCGCAGTCGCTGCTCGGCGACTCGGCGGTGGCGACCGGAGCTTTGCGCTTGGCGCTGGACCATGTGGAGGGCGAACTGTTCGCGGTGGAGCGACCGGTCACGGCGCGGTGAGGTGTGCCCCGGTCCCGCCCCTTCGCCGTTTCCTGGGGCTGCCGCCCCAGACCCCGCTGATCGCGGCTTCGCCGCTCGTCCTCAAACTCCCCCAGAGGGGGCACCCCCAACGGGCTGACTTATCAGCCCGTTGGGGTGCCCCCTCTGGGGGAGGGACCGGGGCACCCCACACACGCTCAGCTCGCCAGCAACCTCACCGGATCCCCCTCCCCGAACGTGAGCCGGCACGTGTCGGCGCGGTACGTGGCGACGGACACCGCCGCCGTCCGTCCCTCCGCGAAGTAGCGCGTGGTGACGAGGAGGACGGGCGCCCCCGGCAGCCGATCGAGCTGCTTCGCGTCATCCGCCCGAGCGGATCCGAGCTCCACCGCCCGGTCCTGCCCCTCCAACGCGAGCCGTTGGAGCGCACGGAGGACACCGCGGGCGCGGGCCGCCCCGGGGGCGGTGTCCGGGACGTCGAGCCCGGGGACGCCGGCGGCCGGGACGTAGAGGAGCTCGGTGGCGACGGGACGGCCGTGGCTGCTGCGGGTGCGGCGGACGGTGTGCACGGGCTCGTCGCGGCCGGTGCCGAGGAGCAGGGCGACGGCGGCGGGCGGCGCGGCCTCGGCGCTGTCGACCGGCTGCCAGTCGTCCTCGCTCGCGCCGGGCCAGGCGTGTTCCGCGTCGGCGACGGCGACGCCCACCCGCGGCGGCGCGACGGTGGTGCCTACGCCGCGGCGGCGCTGGAGGCGGCCCTCCAGCTCCAGTTGTTCGAGCGCCTGGCGGAGCGTGGCGCGCGCGACCCCGAACCGGGCGGCGAGTTCACGTTCGTTGGGCAGGATCTCCCCCACCGCGAACTCCGAGTCGAGCGCGTCGCTCAACACCGTCTTCAGGTGCCAGTACTTCGGCTCGGGCGCCGTCTCCAACTGCGTTGTCCCCACCCTCATCCTCCGCAAGGCTTTTCGCGCGCTTCTTTATTAAAGGTTGTTGCAGTATGCCTGTGACCATAGGACGGTGTGTGCACTTGGTCAAGACCAATGCATGGCATCCGTCGAGGTGGTACGGACCTTTCGACACCCTCGGTGACCGACGGAGGCCGCCCATCCCCTTACGCGCGGGAGCACCGTCACCAACCGTCGCCGCCGCCACGGAGTAAGCGGGGTGAGCGGCGCGCGGGGGCGCACGCCGGGAGCCGTGAGCGCCGGACGCGTCACGGGTCTACCCAGCGGTAACCGTTACTGACATCCTGTCTACAAGACCCCCCGAGGATCAGCAGGAGCCGACTCATGGGTGACACCTCGCAGACCGACGCCTCGCAGACCGCGACGTTCTCCCTCGACACCCCCGCCGGGCCGCGCGAGGCCCAGGTCGTCTACCGGCGCGCCGGGGAGGGCGCCCCGCTCGTCCTGCTGCACGGCATCGGCCACCATCTCCAGGCGTGGGACCCGGTGTTCGACATACTCGCCGCGGAACACGACGTCGTCGCCGTGGACCTGCCCGGGTTCGGCCGCTCCCCCGCGCTGCCCGCCGCGGTGCCGTACGACCTGCCGAGCACGGCCGCGGTCCTCCGCGCGTTCTTCGAGGCGCTCGGCCTGGA
Source organism: Streptomyces huiliensis (assembly GCF_020037025.1). Classification (GTDB taxonomy): domain Bacteria; phylum Actinomycetota; class Actinomycetes; order Streptomycetales; family Streptomycetaceae; genus Streptomyces; species Streptomyces huiliensis. Next base: position 27,082 of record NZ_JAIQLH010000127.1, read on the forward strand.
CCGGCCGCACGTGGCCGGCAACTCCCTGGGCGGTCTGATCGCCCTGCAACTGGGCCACGAGAAGCTCGTACGCACCGTCACCGCCCTCTCGCCCGCCGGGTTCTGGACGGAGTCCGAGCGCCGCTACGCGTTCACCGTCCTCAGCGCGCTGCGCAACGGCGCCCGCCGGCTGCCGCCCGAGCGGCTGGCCCGGCTGGCCGCCACGGCCGCCGGCCGGGCCGCGCTGGTCAGCCTGGTGTACGCCCGCCCCGGCCGGCGATCGGTCGACGCCGTGCTGGCGGAGGCGAGCGCGCTGCGGGACGCCGTGGGGTTCGAGGCCACCCTCGCCGCCGGGCGCGAGGTGCTGTTCGCCCACGACCTGCCGGACCTGCCGGTCACCATCGCCTGGGGCACCCGCGACCGGGTGCTGCTGCGCCGGCAGGGGATCCGCGCCGTGCAGGTGATCCCCGGCGCCCGGCTGATCCGGCTGCCGGGCTGCGGACACGTGCCGATGAACGACGATCCGGCGCTCGTCGCCCGCGTCGTCCTGGACACCGCCGCACGCCAGGACGTGCAACGGGCGGAACAGCAAGTCGCGTAACGGGAGTCGTAACAGGAGTTACGCATGTGACGGAAGAGCCCCCAGGGAAGCTTGATCCACTGCGCATAGGATCTGCGGACCAGAACAGCACGACAGCACGACCTTGGGGGATTCGCAGTGGCTTCCACCGCGCGCACCGTCCTCGTCCCGGCCGCCGTGGCCGTGGCGCTCCTCGCCGGGCTCACCGCCTGCGGCTCGGACTCCGGTTCCGGGAAGGACGACGACCCTGCGAAGGAGAGGACGGAGCGGTCCGCGCACCTCGCCTGGCCCGGCGCCGCGCTGCCGGGCCTGGCGGCGAAGCCGGCCTGGACCGTGCCCGCGGCGCCGGGCGGCACCGCGGTGTTCGCGGTCGGCGACGCCTTCGCCGTGGTCACCGCGCCGGGCGCGGAGAAGACCGCGAACGACAAGGGGACCGCGCTGCGGCAGGGCGCCAAGACCGTCGAGTTCCGCGACGCGCGCGACGGCGCCGTGCGCCGGACCCTCAGGCTCGGCGACGCCCGGGTCATGGCGGACACCTGGCACGGCGCCCCGGCCCTGCGCGTCCAGGTCACCACCAAGACCGCCTCCGACGGCATGACCTCCGACAAGGACACCACGGTCGACGAGGTCTACGACGGGCACGGCAAGAAGCTCGGCAGCGCCCCGCTCGCCGACGGGGCGACGTTCTCGGACGGCTGGGTCGCCAAGGGCGGGTCCGCCACGCGCGCCGACGGCGGGTCCGCCATCAAGCTGGACACGGCCGGCGACCCGCGCGCCGTGCAGGGCCCCGCCCACTCCCAGGACCAGCACCGCTACGCCCCTGAGCGGCGGACGTTCGCGGGCGACCACGCCTTCTCCTACGAGCAGGTCGCCCACGGCCCGTTCGACGGCATGAAGCGCCTGGTGGTCACCGATCTGGCGACCGGGAAGAAGGCGTGGACGACCGCCGAGGCCGGCCGCCCGGACAAGGCGATCCCCGAGGACAAGTCCCATGACATCAACGTCGTGCCGGTGACGGTCGTCGGCGACCGCGTCGTCCTCGCCTGGCAGACGGACGGGGACAAGCACGCCTCCGCCGAGCCCTGGATCCTCTCGGTCAACGACGTCAGGACGGGCCGGCTGCTGGCCACGGGCCCGGTCGTCCGGGCGGACGCGCCCGGTTCTATGACCGACTTCGGCGATCCGGTCTCCAACCCCACCTTCCTCACCACGTACGACGCGTCGACCGGGACGGTCGTGACGGCGGGGCAGCCGGACATGGGCAAGCCGTGGCTGGCCACCGCCTGGGACCTGAAGAGCGGCAAGCGGTTGTGGGCCCAGGGCCCGGACGAGAAGGACTTCGCGCTGCTGAACGCCGGCGACGGCGTGGTCTACGGCTACACCAACCCCGGGACGCAGGGGTACTGGGACCCGATCGCCGTCGACGTGAAGACCAAGAAGGTGCTGGCGAAGAAGCTCGACAACGACCGGATCCCGGTCTTCAGCTCCGACGGGCACGGCGCGGTCTCCGTGGACCAGGGCGTCTTCGTCTTCCCGGCGGCCTGACCGCACGGCTCGCCGAACGTACCGACTGCCCGAACGCGCCGGGGGCGCGGGTCCGTTGACCCGCGCCCCCGTGCGCCGCCCCCCTTGCTCACACGTCCCCCGCTCACGCGTCCCGGCGCCGCAGCGCCCACCAGCCCGCCGCCGCGGCGGCGACGGCCCACAGTGCCGCGACGCCGAGCCCGCTCCACGGACCGAGCGCCCCCTCCGGATCGGTCGACATCATCTGCTGCCCCGCCCGGTCGGGCAGGAACTGCCCCGCGCCGCCCAGCGCGTCGGGCCCCAGGACCGGCGACAGCAGGCAGACCACCGGAACCAGCAGCCCCAGCGTCCCCACCGGGCTGCGCAGCACGGCCGCCGCGGGCGTACGCCCTGCTGGCGCCGCTGCCGCTGATCGCCCTCGCGGCCCTGGTGGTGGGGGCGGGCGAGCTGGGTGTGGCCGGTCAGTTCCAGGGGTTGGCCGGCTGGTCGTTGATGGCCGTCCAGAAGCGGGTGCCGGCGGGGACGTCGCCGTAGGCCCAGAAGCTCCAGCCGCCCGAACTCTCCAGATCGGGCCCGTATCTGCCGTCGTGGAACTCGGCCATCCGCCAGCCGGTCCCGAAGTTGTTGGCGCAGACGCCGTCGGCGACCGCGCGGCCGGTGAGCCGGGTGCCGCGGATCGGGGCGGTGGCCGCGACGGCGCCGCGGGCCCAGCCCGCGTAGAAGTCGGGGGTGATTCCGGCGGGCGCCGGGCGGCCGTCGACCTTCAGGCAGAGCAGCGGCAGTGCGGTGGTGGTGGCGGTGTCGCCCTGGTAGGCGTTGCTCAGCGGGCCGCCGCCGACGCGGACCGTGCCGGCGGGGCCGTCGGCGAGCAGGGTCCAGGTCATGGCCTTGCCGTTGGCGTCGGGGGCGGGCGGGGCCGCCGCCGCGGGGGCCGTGAGCGCACCGGCCGCGGCGAGGGCCGCGGCGCCGAGGGCGAGCACCGTTTTCACCGAGCGCATGACTTCTCCTCACTGGCGTGAACGTCGTGACGCGAGTTGTGAGCGCGGGACGTGGCGCGAGCCGTGACCGCGAGTCGTGCGTGAGCTGTGACCGCGAGGCGTGACGTGAACTGTGACCGCGAGGCGTGACGCGAGACGCATGGCGTTACGGTGGGGAATTCTCCACGTCCTTCACAAACCCCCCAAGGGCAGAACCGGTCACACGCCCCCGGCGTCCGCCGCGACCCGCCCGGTGACGAACCGGACCCGCTCCCCCACCGCCGCCCGGGGCAGCTCCACGGCCTCGTAGCCGAGTTCCGCGTAGGCGGCGGTCACCGCCTCGTGGGTGCGCACGGCCTCCTCGTAGGACTGCCGGCGCTCGGTGTCCCGCGCGTAGATCTCCGGCCAGGGCGGGGCGGTGAACACCCGGGGGTGGTACCGGAACCGCTCGGCGGCGGCGCGGACGTGCGCGGGCACCGGGCGGCCTTCGAGCCGCAGGTAGCCGATGACGTCGGGGAGGCCGCGGTCGAAGTAGACGGTCCCGGGGCGCTCGGCCGCCTCGTGGTAGGAGCGCAGTTCCCAGCAGAGCATCAGCTCGGCGAAGAGGCCGGGGTCCGTCCAGGGCAGGGCCCGGCCGCCGATGGCCGCCTGGTCGCGGATGACGCCGCGGCCGGCCTCCCACGAGCGGTGGTGGCCGGCCGCCGCCAGGGCGTCGATCAGCGTGCTCTTCCCGGCGCCGGGCCCCCCGGTCACCACGACGAACCGCTTCCGCTCGACGAACCGCTTCCGCTCCATGCGCTCCCGCCTCCCCCACCGGTGCTTTCCCCACTCGGCCCCACCCGACCGTACGCCCGGCGCGCGTCGCCCGTGACGGGCGCCCCCGGTGCTGGCAGGGTGGCTGCTCCGGTGGAAGCGTGGAAGCTGGGAAGCCCAGACGGAGCGGAGTGCGGTGTGATGGCCGAGCAGGTGGACGTCGTCGTCATCGGAATGGGCCCGGGCGGCGAGCACGTCGCGGGGCGGCTGGCGGAGGCCGGGCTGCGGGTGGTGGGGGTGGAGGCGGAGCTCGTCGGCGGCGAGTGCCCGTACTGGGGCTGCGTGCCCAGCAAGATGATGATCCGGGCCGGCGGGCTGCTGGCCGAGGCCCGGCGGATCCCCGGGATGGCCGGGGCGGTGAAGGTGGTCCCGGACTGGTCGCCGGTCGCGGCGCGGATCCGCGAGGAGGCCACCGACGACTGGAACGACCAGGTGGCCGCCGACCGGTTCCGCGACAAGGGCGGCCGGTTGGCGCGCGGCCG
>NZ_JAIQLH010000128.1 GCF_020037025.1 Streptomyces huiliensis
CGCGACAAGGGCGGCCGGTTGGCGCGCGGCCGGGGGCGGCTCACCGGCCCGCGGACGGTGACGGTGGACGGGCCGGAGGGCGGCGTCTTCGAGGCCGCGCGCGGCGTGGTGGTCGCCACCGGGACGAAGCCGCAGATCCCGCCGGTGCCGGGGCTGGACGCCGTCCCCTACTGGACGAACCGGGACGCCATCGCCGCGACCGAGCCCCCCGGGTCGCTGCTGGTCCTGGGCGGCGGCTCGATCGGCGTCGAACTGGCGCAGGTCTACGCCCGGTTCGGGACGCACGTCACGGTCGTGGAGGCGACGGACACCCTCGTCCCGGCGGAGGAGCCGGAGGCCGCCGCGCTGCTCGCCGAGGTGCTGACGGCGGAGGGGCTGACCGTCCGCACGGGCGCCCGGGCGTCCGCCGCCCGCCGCGAAGGCGACGCGTTCACCCTCGTCCTGGAGGGCGGCGAGGAGCTGACCGCCGACCGGCTGCTGGTGGCGACCGGCCGCCGGGCGGACCTGCGGGACCTCGGGCTGGAGACCGTCGGCCTCGACCCGGGGGCCCGCTCGGTCCGCACGGACGGCCGGATGCGGGCCGGGGACGGGCTGTGGGCGGCGGGCGACGTGACGGGCCACGGCGCGTTCACGCACGTGGCCATGTACGAGGCGGAGATCGTCGCCCGCGAGATCCTGGGCGAGCCGGGCCCCGGCGCCGACTACCGCGCCCTGCCGCGCGTCACCTTCACCGACCCGGAGATCGGCGCCGTCGGCCTGACGGAGCGTCAGGCCCGCGACCGCGGCCTGCGGGTGCGGACCGGCCTGGCGCGGGTCCCGTCCTCGGCCCGCGGCTGGATCCACAAGGCCGGCAACCAGGGCCTCGTCAAGCTGGTCGAGGACGCGGACCGCGGCATCCTCGTCGGCGCCACGACGGCCGGCCCGTCGGGTGGCGAGATGCTGTACGGGGTGGCGGTGGCGGTCCAGGCGGAGGTGCCGGTGGAGACGCTGCGGCACATGATCTACGCGTACCCGACGTTCCACCGGGGGGTGGAGGACGCGTTGCGGGACCTGGTCGCGGGAGGGTAGGGGGAGGAACCGGGCCCCGCCGCGCCCGGCTCCTCCCCCGCGCTTCAGCCCGCGCCGCCCGCCGGCCAGTCCGCGTACCGGATCCGGGGGGTGGAGTGGACGCCGCCGACCGTCCCCCACTCGTCCTTGCCGAGCCGGCTGAGCGGGCGCATGCGGGCGATCTCCGGGTGGTCGCCGTCCAGGACGGACTCGCTGACCGCGGCGTGCACCACGCGGCCGAACACGACCGTGGAGTCGCCCAGGCACAGCGTGCTGTGCAGCCGGCATTCGAGGGCGACGGGCGAGTCCGCGACCCGCGGCGCCTTCACCGTGAGCGAGGGCTCCTTGGCGAGGCCGACGGCGTCGAACTCGTCGACGCCGGGCGGGAAGTCGGTGGCGGTGCCGTTGATCCGCTCCTCCAGCCCCTCGGGGGCCAGGTTGACGACGAACTCGCCGGTCGCCTCCACGTTGCGCAGGGTGTCCTTCCGGCCGACCGAGGTGAACTGCACGATCGGCGGCTCCACACAGGCGATGGTGAAGAACGAGTGGGGGGCGAGGTTGGCCGTCGTCCCGTCCTCGGAGACCGTGGACACCCAGGCGATGGGCCGGGGCACGACCACCGAGGTGAGGAGCCGGTAGGCGGCGGCACGGCCGGCGGCTTCGATGTCGATGTCAACGCGCATGCCCGCCAGTATCCACGCCGCGGCGCCCGGCATCGTCACAGGTGGCCACGGCCGCCGGGGACCAAGGGAGCGAACCCGTCCGTAACGCGCCAGAGGTGTCTTTTACCCGCCGGACACGAGGTGTTCGTGATCAGGCAACACCAGTTCGTCAGGGTGGTCACCATGACCGACACCGACGCGACCCCCACGGACGCCCCCGGCCGCGCGCACCACTGGCGGCGTGACCTGGCGGAGCTCGCCGCCCTGTTCACCGCCGTGGCCGCCGCCGACTGCGTGGCCGACACCGTGGTCCACGGTCCCGACGGTCCGGCCCTGCTGGCCGGGTCGGCCGCCGCGCTGCTGGCCACGGCCGGGTTCCACACCTGGTGGCACCGGCGGCGGGCGCGGTCCACGGCGCCCGCGCCGGCCCCCGCCGCACCGGAGGAGACCGTCGGCAGCGTGCTGTGGCGGATGCGCACGACCGTCCGCGACGCACCGGGCAGCCTGGCGGCCCTCTGCCTGGCCCTGGCCGGCCGGGGCGTCGACATCCTCGCCCTCCAGACGCACCCGCTGACCGAGGGCACGGTCGACGAGCTGCTGCTGCGCGCACCGGGCGGGCTCACGTCCGACGCGCTCACGCGGGCCGCCGAGGCGGGCGGCGGCCGCGCCACCTGGCTGGAGCGGGCGGACGCCCACGACCTCGTGGACGCCCCCACCCGGGTGCTTGACCTCGCCACCCGCACCGCCCTCGACTCGGCCGAACTGCCGCTCGCGCTGCGCCGGCTGCTCGGCCGGTGCGCGATCCGCTCGGCGCCGGCGGGCGCGTCGGAGGTGCCCGCGGAGGGCGAGTGGCGGGAGACCGTGCTGCGGCTGCGCGACCCGTCCGGCGGCACGATCACCATCGAGCGCCCCCATCTCCCGTTCACGCCCACCGAGTTCGCGCGCGCCCGGGCGCTCGTCGAGCTGGACGCGCGGCTGGGCCCGCGGTTCCCGCGCCGGGACGACGTGCTGACGCTGCCCGCCGGGGACGAGGTGACCGTCCGCCGGGCGGACACCGGCGACCTGGCGGCGGCCAGGGCGATGCACGAGCGCTGCTCCCCCGCGACGCTCGCCCTCCGCTACCACGGCCCGGTCCGGGACGTCGCCGCCGCCGACCGCTACCTCGGCCACCTGCTGGGCCCGCGGTTCGGCCGGACGCTCGCCGCGTACGCGCCGTCCGGCCGGCTGGTCGCCCTCGGCCACCTGCTGTGGGACGGCGAGGAGACCGAGGTGGCGCTCCTCGTCGAGGACGCCTGGCAGCGGCGCGGCGTGGGCGCCGAGCTGCTGCGCCGGCTGGTGGTGATGGCGGCGGAGGCGGGCTGCGAGAGCGTCTACGCGGTGACGCGGGCGTCCAACACGGGCATGGTGGCGGCGATGCGCGGGCTGGGGCTGCCGCTGGACTACCAGGTCGAGGAGGGCACGCTGGTGATCACCGCGCGGGTCACCCCGGCGGCCGTCCCGCGCCTCACCGCCGGGCGCGCCCGCAACCCGGGCGCGGCGAATCCCGCGTGACGCGGCGGCCCCCGCCGTACGAGGATGGGCGCATGCCGAACACCACCAGCACTCAGCTGCCCCGACAGGTCGCCGACGCCTACGTCGACGCGTACGTCGAGCTCGATCCGATCACCGGTACCTACCTCGGTGTGGCGTCCAGCGCCCGCCTGCTGCCCGACTTCTCGCCCGAGGGGCAGGAGGCGGTGGCCGCGCTGGCCCGGGAGACGCTGGACCGGCTGGCGGAGGCCGAGCGGCTGCCCGGCGCGGACGACGAGGCCGAGCGGCGCTGCGGCCGGCTGCTGCGCGAGCGGCTGACCGCCGAACTCGCGGTGCACGACGCGGGCGAGCCGCTGCGCGCCGTCAGCAACATCCACTCGCCGCTGCACTCGGTGCGCGAGGTCTTCACACTGATGCCGGTGGACACGGACGAGGACTGGGACGCGGTCGCCGCGCGGCTGCGGGCGGTGCCTGCCGCGCTGGAGGGCTACCGGGCGTCGCTCGCCGAGGGGCTGAAGCGCGGACTGCCGGGCGGGCCGCGGCAGGTGGCCACGGTGCTGGAGCAGCTCGCCGAGTGGATCGGCACGGACGGGAAGGGCTGGTTCGCCGACTTCACGGCCGACGGTCCCGAGGCGCTGCGGGCGGAGCTGGACGGCGCGGCGGAGGCCGCGACGGGCGCCCTCGCCGAGGTCCGCGACTGGCTGCGGGACGTCTACGCCCCCGGCGTCGAGGGCGCCCCGGACGTGGTGGGCCGCGAGCGCTACGCCCGCTGGTCGCGTTACTGGAACGGCACCGACCTGGACCTGGACGAGGCGTACGCGTACGGCTGGTCGGAGTTCCACCGCCTGCTGGCGGAGATGCGGACCGAGGCGGAGAAGATCCTGCCGGGGGCGCGGACGCCCTGGGAGGCGCTGGCCCACCTCGACGAGCACGGCACGCACATCGAGGGCGTGGACGAGGTCAGGGAGTGGCTCCAGGGCCTGATGGACGAGGCCGTCGAGGCGCTGGACGGCACCCACTTCGACCTGGCCGAGCGGGTCAAGCGTGTCGAGTCCCGGATCGCCCCGCCCGGTGGCGCGGCGGCCCCGTACTACACGGCGCCGTCGGAGGACTTCTCCCGCCCGGGCCGGACGTGGCTGCCGACCATGGGCCTGACCCGCTTCCCGGTGTACGACCTGGTGTCCACCTGGTACCACGAGGGCGTCCCCGGCCATCACCTCCAGCTCGCCCAGTGGACGCACGTCGCGGACCGGCTCTCCCGCTACCAGGTCACCCTCGGCCACGTCAGCGCCAACTGCGAGGGCTGGGCGCTGTACGCGGAGCGGCTGATGGACGAGCTGGGCTACCTGACCGACGCGGAGCGCCGGCTGGGTTACCTGGACGCCCAGATGATGCGCGCCGCCCGCGTCATCGTCGACATCGGCATGCACCTGGAGCTGGAGATCCCGGCCGACTCCCCGTACCACCCCGGCGAGCGCTGGACCCCGGCGCTGGCGCAGGAGTTCTTCGGGCTGCACAGCAGCCGCCCGGCGGACTACGTGGAGAGCGAGCTCGTCCGCTACCTGGGCATGCCGGGCCAGGCCATCGGCTACAAGCTCGGCGAGCGGGCCTGGCTGACGGGCCGCGAGGCGGCGCGGAAGCGGCACGGGGACGCGTTCGACGCGAAGGCGTGGCACATGGCGGCGCTGTCGCAGGGCTCGCTGGGCCTGGACGACCTGGTGGCGGAGCTGTCGGCGCTCTGACGGGCGGACCGGGGAGGGCGGCCGCACCGGCGGGCCGCCCTCCGCCGGGTCACAGGACGCCGGCGAGTTCCTCGATCTGGTCGGCGAGCCGGGGATCGGGGTGGAGCACCCTACCGAGCCCGAACTCCTCGACGTCGTCGGCCTTCAGCCGGCCGACGGCCGCGCGCAGCGCGTCGTTGGGGACGTTCGGCTGAGGCGCGGCGACTCCTTCGGCGATGAGGCTGGAGCGATGGCCGGGGAGCGTGATGGCCTGGTGGAACCAGTGGTCGGCGTCGCGGAGGTCACCGCGTCCCAGGTGGAACAGGTGGAGGCAGTAGGCGGCGAGCGCGTTGCCGACCCCGGCGGAGAACTGCCACCAGAACTGGGCGCCGGCCGGCTCCCCCGCGAGGCTCAGCAGACACCCGAAGTCGAGCGCTCCCTCGGGGTCGATCCCCTCGTCGCACAGCCGGTGCAGCCGGTCGCCGACCGCGTCGCGGTGCAGCAGCGAGGCGGCCAGCGCGCGCAGCCGCTTCTGCGCCACCCCGTGCGACGTCGGAAACTCTCCGACGGGCGCGGGAACGGCCCCGAACATCAGGGTTTCGGTGACGTCCCGGACGACCTCGTGTTTCAGGGCGGCGATGTCCCTGTCGGAGAACGGGTCGGGCAGGGCGGCTCCGGCCAGGAAATCGTCGATGCTGCGCGGCACGGCGTCACTCCTCTTCTAGGTCTACGTCGGCGGCCGGTGGTGTGGAGAGGCCGAGTTTGGTGGCGATGCGCTCTTTCGCCAGGCGGCGGTGGGTGCGGACGGTGTCCACCTTGATGCCCATGACGTAAGCGATGTGAGAACAGGGGTAGCCCAGGACGTAGCGCAGCACGATGACGTCGTACTGCCGGGGAGGCAGCGACGCTATGGCGCTGAAGAGGCCCAGGGCGGAGTCCATCACCTGCAACTGCCTGCGCATGGCCTCCAGCGTGGCTCGGGCCGCCTGCCGCAGCTGGGTCTCCACACACTGTTTGAGGTAGGAGAAGGCGTAGGTCGCGGGGCTCTCCTCTTTCAGCACCATGACCCAGTTGAGCGCCAGGTGGACATAGACCCGGCGGACGACGGTTTTGGCGGCCTCCTCATCCCTGAGCATCGCGTGGGCGTAGCGCAGGTGCGTGCGGGCGTAGAGGTCGCAGAATGCCTCGAGATCCGACGGCATCCGGTACTCCACGCCCTGCAGCGCGTCGAGTTCCCAGGAGGGGTCGTGCGGGAGGAGGGGCTGCGCCTCGCCGGCTCCGTCGGCCTCGTCGGGTGACGGCAGGATGGTCACGGTCAGCCCTCCTCGTCGCGCGGGACCGGCGACAGGGCCGGTCCGTCACCGGAGCCGCGGGTGCGGGTGTGGGTGCGAACCATGCCGTCCGACAGACCGGCGATGCCGATCCGTACGCCGAGACCGAGCATGCGCCGCGCGAGGACACGAACGTCCGGGACGAGCACCCGCACGGCGGCGGCCAAGGCCGCCAAGTCCAACGCGTCATGAACAGTCATGAGCAGTCCTTGAGATAGTCGGCGCGACGCCCAACCCCCGGTGTCCCGGGCGCCGGAGAACGTTTGTCCTCCCTCGCAGGATTGCGAATGGGTACGCCCGAACACGTATGCCCATGGCGACTTTTTTACGACGCGTGATCAATTGAACACACAGAGGCGTAGACCAATCCGGACCGACAGCCGAGCTTCACCGCGGCGACCAGCGGAAACCGACCCCGCTCCCCCACCGCACGCCGAACCCGCACCCCACGCGAGCCACCCCAAGTGACTCGGATCACAGAGAAGAGATCCTCCCGACGTCCGCGTAGAGTCCCGGACATGCCCCCCCTGCTCCTCCTCTGCCGCGACCCGCTCGCCCCCCGCCGCACGGACCCGCACTTCGCCGCCGAGGCGCGGGCGGCGGGTGAACGGGGGCTGCGGGTCGGGCGGATCGACCACGACGCGCTGCTCGCCGGGGACGCAGCGGGGGCGGTGGCGGGCGTGCCGCGCGACGCGGGCCCGGCGTGGTACCGGGGCTGGATGATCCCGGCCGCGCGGTACGCGGAGCTGGCGGCGGCCCTGGCCAGGCGCGGGGTGACGCTCCTGACGCCGCCCGAGGACTACCGCCGGGCGCACGAACTGCCGGGCTGGTACCGGGTGTTCGCCCCGGTGACGCCGCGCAGCGTGTGGTTCCCGACGACGGCCGGCCGCACCCCGGGCAGGGAGCGGCTGGCGGCGGGCGCGGCCCTGCTGGGCGGCGGCGGTCCGGTGATGGTCAAGGACTTCGTCAAATCCCGCAAACACGAGTGCGACGAGGCGTGTTACGTCCCCGACCTCACCGATACGGACCGGCTGGCGGCGGTCGTCGGCCGTTTCGTCGAACTCCAGGCGGAGTTCCTCGCGGGCGGCGTCGTCCTGCGCTCCTTCGAGCGCTTCACGCCGACGGGCGAGGCGAGGGTGTGGTGGCTGAACGGCCGCCCGGTCCTCGTCACCGCCCACCCGGACACCCCGGACCACTTCCCGGAGCACCTCCCGGAGCCGGACCTGACCGCCGTGGCGCCCTGTGTGAAAGCGCTGGCCTGCCGCTTCGTGACCACGGACATGGCACTCCGGGAGGACGGGGTGTGGCGGGTGGTGGAGGTGGGCGACGGCCAGGTGAGCGACCTCCCGAGGGACCGCGACCCCGGCCCCCTCCTCACCGCCCTCGCGCGGGACTGACCTCAGCAGCCGCAGTCCCCACCATCCACGGGCGCGGTCAGCGGGTCCACCGGCAGCCGGCGCTTCCCCTCCCACGTCTCGACCTCGTACCCCTCGCGGATCCAGTACTCGATCCCCCCGAGCATCTCCTTCACCCGGTACCCCCGCGAGGCGAGCGCGTGCGCCGCCCGGGTGCCCCCGTCGCACCCGGGCCCCCAGCAGTAGACGACGACGGGCCGCGCCGGATCGAGGAACTCGGCCGCCAGCTCAGGGATCTGCGCCGTGGGCAGGTGCACGGCCCCGGGCACGTGTCCCTGGTCCCACGCCACCGTGGAGCGCGAGTCGACGACCGTGAACTCCGCGGCACCGGCGGCGAGCGCGGCGTGCACGTCGGTGACGTCGGTGTGGAAGGCGAGGCGGGCGGCGAAGTAGGCGGCGGAGTCGGCGGGTGCGGCGAAGGCGTTGATCGTCATGCCGAAGAATCTATGCGGGCTCCGGCCGGCGGGGAACGGCCGATCCCCGGCGGCCCGCGTCGCTTTCCGTCGATTCCCCGGCCCTCCCGGCGTACCGCCGTGGATGCCGCGACGGTAGCGGCGGGGTCACGGAGTGCGCCGAAACGCCCTGGGCCGAGACCCTCCCGCTTGCATCACCCGGTACCGCTTCGCGCGGTGCTGGAGCTGTCGCATACGCCCGGGGGTGGCGACCGGCGGTCGGCGGTCAGTGGTCGAGGAGGTCCTGCGGACGCACCCGCCGGTGCTGTCCACCGTCCGCGGCGCGCTCACCGACGTCGCCGTGGCCCGCGACCGGGCCGGAAATACGTCCATGCCGCCATTCGTCGGAAGTACTCCACCTTCGCGGGGTGAATGCGTCGCACAGTCACCGCGTCACCCCGACAACACCCGGCGGCGCGCCGTCACTCCGTCAGGGCGCGACCGGCCGTCCGCTCATCCGGTGACCGGTCCGCGCTGATCGGTCCGCGCTGACCGGAAGTGACCGACGACACTCCGTGCGACACCGTGCTTGCACGGACTTCCCGGCCGGATCGCCCGCGGACACCACCCGCCCCCGGCCGAACCCTTGATTCGCCCGGGGTTTCCCTGCTAGACACCGCCCATGACCGAACATTCCCCGGACGCCACCGACTGGCGCATACTCGACGCCCTCCAGCGGAACGGGCGCGTCGGATACGCCGAGTTGGCGCGGATCGTGAACATGTCCTCCAGCGCGGTGACCGAGCGCGTCCGGCGGCTGGAGGAGGCGGGGGTGATCGAGGGGTACACGGCAGTCGTCCGGCCGGAGCGGCTCGGAATGCCGGTGCTCGCGTTCGTGCGGCTGCGGTACCCCAACGGCAACTACAAGCCGTTCCACGACCTCCTCGCCACCACCCCGGAGGCCCTGGAGGCGCACCACGTCACCGGGGACGACTGCTTCGTCATCAAGGTCGCCGCCCGGTCGATGCGGCACCTGGAGGAGGTGGCGGGGCGGATCGGGGCGCTGGGGTCGGTGACGACGAGCGTCGTGTACTCGTCGCCGCTGGAGCGGCGGGCGTTCAGCCGGCCTGACGGTCCCCGGCCGTCCGGTGCCGTACCGCCGAGCCCGACCGCTCCTTGACGACCTGGAGCTGTGCCGGGACGCGCTGCCGCAGGTCGGCGACGTGGCTGACGATGCCGACCGCGCGGTCGCGTTCGCGCAGCGAGTCGAGGACGTCGAGGACCTCGTCGAGGGTCTGCTCGTCCAGGCTGCCGAAGCCCTCGTCGATGAAGAGGGTGTCGAGGCGGGTGCCGCCCGCCTCCTCGGTGACGACGTCCGCGAGGCCGAGGGCGAGGGCGAGGGAGGCGAAGAACGTCTCGCCGCCGGAGAGGGTCGCGGTGTCGCGCTCGCTGCCCGTCCAGGCGTCGACGACGTGCAGGCCCAGGCCGCTACGGCCGCGTCCGGTGCCGCGGGCGTCGGAGTGGACGAGGGTGTAGCGGCCGGCGGACATCCGGTGCAGGCGGACGGTCGCGGCGGCGGCGACCTGTTCCAGGCGGGCGGCGAGGACGTACGACTCCAGGCTCATCTTGAGCTCGTTGTCGGCGGAGGTGCCGGCGGCGAGCGTGGCCAGGCCGGCGATGCGGTGGTACTCCTCGCGCAGCGGGGCGAGCCGGCGGACGTCGTGCGCGGCCTCGGCGGAGAGCCGGTCGAGGGCGTCGCAGCGGCGCCGGGCCTCGGCGTCGCGGTCGGACGCGGCCCGCAACCGGGCGACGGCGGCGGCCAGTTCGGCGTCCGCGACCTCCGGATCGGCGGGCGGCAGGCCGGCGGCGGCGACCGTCTCCTCGTCGGCCAGGGCCGCCGCGACGGCGGCCTCCTCCTGCCGCCAGGCGTCCAACCGGGCCTGTGCGGTACGGAGTTCGGCGGCGCCGAGGAGGGCGGCGGCCGCCTGGGCGGGGGTGGCGAAGCCGGCGCGGTACGCGGCGTCGGCGAGCCGGGCGTCGGCCTCCTTGAGGGCCGTCGCCGCGTCCTCGGCAGCGCGGGCGGCC
>NZ_JAIQLH010000129.1 GCF_020037025.1 Streptomyces huiliensis
GGGCGCGGCCTGCTGGGCGGGCAGAGGCTGGGCGGCGGAGGCCGGTTGCGGGGCGGGCTGCTGCGGCGCGGGGGCGGGCGGTGGGCCGGCGGGGGTCGCCTGCTGCTGCCCGGGCATCTGCTGCGGGGCCGCGGCGGCCGTCTGCTGCACGGGCAGGGACTGGGCCTGCGGCTGGGGGTGCGACTGGGGGTGCGACTGGGGCTGAGGGTGCGGCTGTCGCGGTGGGACGGGTTGGTGGGTGGGCTGCCGGTGAGGCTGGGGCTGGTGCTGGTGCTGGTTTTGAAGCTGCTGTTGCGGGCTCTGACCCGGGCTCAGGTTCCGGTCCGGGCTCGGGTTCGGGTGCCGGTCCGTCCGCTGCGGCTGCTCCGACGGCGTCCAGCCGCCGTAAGGCGACGCGCCCGGGGCGCCGACCTGCCCCTGTCCCCCGGCCGGGGACGGAAACGGAACCTGGCCCTGCGCTTGTCCCCGGCCCTGCGCCTGCTCCTGAGCCTGAACTTGCTGCGGCAGCGGCCGTGCCGTCACCGGCCGGGGCGTCGGGTCCGGCTCCCGGTGCCACGCCTCCTCGCCCGGCCGCCGCTGCTCGCCCCCGGGCTGCGCCGCCGACGACGAGCGCCCGCCGAGGTCCACGGTCCCCTCGCGGCCCCGCGGCCCGGCGGCGTCCGGCAGCCGCGGATCGCGGGAACCCGGAACGGACTGCTCCGGCACGGCCCGGCCACCGCCGTACCCCTGGTCGTATCCGTAACCGCTCCCTCCGGCGCGGCCGTCCGCCCGGCCGGCGTCCGCGCCCCCGGCACCCCAGGCGTCACGCGCGTCACGGCCACCACCGATGGCACCCGCCGCCGGTTCCTCGTCCAGGAACACCGGTCCCGTCTCGTCCGCCGACGGAGCGCCGCCCCGCCGCGGCCCGGCAGGGCCGCCCGGGCCCTGCCGCACGGGCTGCGGGACCGGCGGCGGCGCCTGCACCCCCGGCGGCGGCGCGGGCAGCGGCTCGCCGTCCGCGGGCGCGGGCCGGCTCGTCCCGGGGACCCAGGCGGTGCCGCTCCAGTAGCGGATGTAGCCGGGGATGGACGGGTCCGGGTAGAAGCCGGCGCCGGGGCTGCTGCCGGCGGATCCCGGGATGGGTGCGCTCATGGTCTCCGGTGTCCCGTATCTGTTCGGCCGTGCTGGGATGTCAGGCAGTCTGCCGCACTGGCGTGATGTCCTGTGTACCGCTCCGGTGCCCGTGCTCGCGACTGCGGACGCGTTTCCCTGTGACCTCTATGCGCAAAAGACAACCCGGGGCGCGGCCAACAGGTCTACCAGACGGCATTCCTCCATGGGATGCGTTGCCGACGGAACCACTCACACGTGCGACCGGAGAGACCACGCGATGCCGCACGCGGGTGGTGTGGAGGGTGAGACGCGCGAGCAGGCGAGGAGGCGGTGCGAAGTCGCGTCATGACCCGGGGCCGGTCCGCTCTGTTCTGTGCGGACCCGGTTCGCGAGAGACCGCGCACCGGGCACTGGAACGGAGCGAGAGGGCGCACTTCATGTATTCCGTGGTGGAGCGAGACCTGGAGATCGACCTGGTGCTGTCGCCGGGGCACTGTGTCCCGGTGCCGGCCCGGCTGCACTACCGGGCGGAGGATCCGTACGCGGTACGGATCTCCTTCCATGTGACGTCGGACGAGCCGGTCAACTGGACGTTCGGGCGAGAGCTGTTGACGGAGGGGCTGCGGCGCGCCAGCGGTACGGGTGACGTCCGCGTGTGGCCCGCGCGGACCGGGGGCCGGTCGGTGGTGTGCGTGGGGCTGACCTCGCCGGACGGGGAGGCCCTGCTCCAGGCGCCGGCGGAGGAGGTGGCGGGCTGGCTGGACGGCACCCTGCGGCTGGTGCCGCTCGGAGCGGAGCGGGAACGGCTCGGACTGGACGAGGGGCTGCGGGAGTTGCTGGCGCAGGGGACCTGAGGGAGCGGCGGGGGCGAGCCCGGGCCCGCCCCCGCCCTCAGAACACCTTCCCCGGATTGAGGATCCCCAGCGGGTCGAACACCGCCTTGATCCCCCGCTGCATCTCCATCGCCACCGGCCCGGCCTCCCTCGCCAGCCACTCCTTCTTCAGCAGCCCCACACCGTGCTCCCCGGTGATCGTGCCGCCGAGTTCGAGACCGAGCGCCATGATCGCGTCGAACGACTCCCGGGCGCGGCGCGCCTCGTCCTCGTCGGCGGGGTCGAAGCAGACGACGGGGTGGGTGTTGCCGTCGCCGGCGTGCGCGCAGACGCCGATGACGAGCCCGTACCGGTCGGCGATGGCGGCGGTGCCGTCGAAGAACGCGGCGAGGCGCCCGCGCGGGACGCACACGTCGTCGACCATGGTGGCCGGGCGCAGGGCCTCCAGGGCGGGCAGCGCGGCGCGCCGGGCGTGGAGCAGGAGTTCGGACTCGGCCGGGTCGTCGGCGGGGACGACCTCGGTGGCCCCCGAGGCGGTGCACACCTCGGCGACGGCCGCGAGGTCGGGGCCGGGGTCGGGGGTGTCGAAGGCGGCGAGGAGCAGGGCCGCGGTGGACTCGGGGAGGCCCATGCCGGTCAGGGAGTTGACGGCCCGGACCGTGGTGCGGTCCATCAGCTCCAGCAGCGACGGCGCGTGCCCGCGCGTCATGATCCGGCGGACGGCCTCGCAGGCCGCGGCGGTGGACGGGAACTCGGCGGCGAGCGCGAGCTGCGGAGCCGGCGCGGGGCGGAGGGCGAGGACGGCCCGGACGACGACGCCGAGGCCGCCCTCGGAGCCGACGAACAGCCGCGTCAGGTCGAGGCCGGCGACGCCCTTGGCGGTACGGCGGCCGGTGGTGAGCAGCCGGCCGTCGGCGAGGACGACGTCCAGCCCGAGCACGTACTCGGCGGTGACGCCGTACTTGACGCAGCACAGGCCGCCGGACGCGGTACCGATGTTGCCGCCGATGGTGCACTGCTCCCAGCTGGACGGGTCCGGCGGGTAGCAGAGCCCGTGCTCGGCGACGGCGCGGGAGAGCACGGCGTTGACGACGCCCGGCTCGACGACGGCGATGCGCTCGACCGGGTCGATCTCCAGGATCCGGTCCATCTTGACGAGCGACAGCACGACGCAGCCGTCGACGGCGTTCGCCGCGCCCGACAGGCCGGTGCGGGCGCCCTGCGGGACGACCGGGACGCGGAGCGCGGTCGCGGTCCGCATCACGTGCCGCACCTGCTCCACCGTCCGGGGCAGGACGACGGCGGCAGGGGCGCCGGCGGGGCAGAAGCTCGCCATGTCGTTGGCGTAGGAGGCGGTGACGTCGGGGTCGGTGAGGACCGCCCCTTCGGGGAGTCCTTCGCGCAGGAGACTGATCAGATCGCCCATGTGTTCACCTTCCCACCCGGGGGCGGCCGGTGGTAGATCGCGCACCGGGCGCGGCGCGGCCCCGCCGGGGAGGGCGGGACCGCGCCGGGTGGGGGTGGGTTCAGGGTGCCGGGCGGGGCTCAGCGGGCCGGGCTCAGAGGTTGCCGCGCTTGTCCTGCTCCCGCTCCAGGGCCTCGAAGAGGGCCTTGAAGTTGCCCTTGCCGAAGCCCATGGAGCCGTGGCGCTCGATCATCTCGAAGAAGACGGTCGGGCGGTCCTCGACCGGCTTGGTGAAGATCTGGAGGAGGTAGCCGTCCTCGTCGCGGTCCACCAGGATCTTCAGCTCGCGCAGCGTCTCCACCGGCACGCGGGTCTCGCCGGCCCACTCGCCGAGGGTGTCGTAGTAGCTGTCCGGCGTGTCCAGGAACTGCACACCGGCCGCCTTCATCTGCCGCACGGTGGTGACGATGTCGTTGGTGGCGAGGGCGATGTGCTGGACGCCCGGGCCGCCGTAGAACTCCAGGTACTCGTCGATCTGGGACTTCTTCTTGGCGATCGCGGGCTCGTTGAGCGGGAACTTCACCTTCCGGGTGCCGTCCGCGACGACCTTGGACATCAGCGCGGAGTACTCGGTGGCGATGTCGTCGCCGACGAACTCCTTCATGTTCGTGAAGCCCATGACCCGGTGGTAGAACTCCACCCACTCGTCCATCCGGCCGAGCTCGACGTTGCCGACGCAGTGGTCGATGGCCTGGAAGTTGCGCTTGGCGGGCGGCGCCACGATCGGCTCGGCGGCGACGAAGCCGGGCAGGTACGGGCCGGTGTAGCCGGAGCGGTCCACCAGGGTGTGGCGGGTCTGGCCGTAGGTGGCGATGGAGGCCAGGACGACGGTCCCGTGCTCGTCCTTCACCTCGAACGGCTCCTCCAGGCCCCGCGCGCCGTGCTCCACCGCGTAGGCGTAGGCGGCACGGGCGTCCGGCACCTCGATGGCCAGGTCCACGACGCCGTCGCCGTGCTCGGCCACGTGCTCCGCCAGGAAGCGGCCGCGGTCGGTGGCGGCCTTGATGACGGTGGTGAACACGAACCGGGCGCCGCCCGACTCCAGGACGTAACTCGCCGTCTCCCGGCTGCCGTTCTCCGGTCCGGAGTAGGCGACCAGCCTCATGCCGAAGGCCGAGGAGTAGTAGTGCGCGGCCTGCTTGGCGTTCCCGACGGCGAAGACCACCGCGTCCATCCCCTTGACCGGGAAGGGGTCGGCCTGCCGAGCGGTGTCAAAGGTGTGTTCTGTGGTCTGCGTCATACGCGCAGCGTCTCGCCGATCCACAAGGTGCGCAATAGTTTCTGTTTTTGCTGGGCAACCTGCACAGTGGACGCCCGGAACCGCCGGACGTTCTGTACATGGTGACCACGAGGGGTCGGCTGTGGCGATCGATCGTTTGGACGGCAGGCTGATCGAGCTGCTGGCGGAGGAACCGCGCATCGGCGTCCTTGAGGCGTCCCGCCGACTGGGCGTCGCCCGCGGCACGGTCCAGGCCCGGCTGGACCGGCTGCTCTCCCAGGGCGTCATCCGCGGCTTCGGGCCGGACGTGGACCCGGCGGCGCTCGGTTATCCCGTGACGGCCTTCGCCACCCTGGAGATCAAGCAGGGGGAGGGGCCGGATGTCCGGTCCCATCTGGCCGGGGTGCCCGAGGTGCTGGAGTTGCACACCATCACCGGGCATGGGGACATGCTGTGCCGGCTCGTGGCGCGGTCGAACGCGGATCTTCAGCGGGTGATCGACAAGGTGGTGGGGATCGAGGGGATCGTGCGGGCTTCCACGGCGATCGTTATGGAGGATGCGGTGCCTTTGCGGATCATTCCGTTGGTGCGGCAGGCGGCTGGGGGGTGAGGGGTGCCCCAGACCCGCCCCTTCGCCGTTTCCCGGGGGCAAGCCCCCCGGACCCCCGAAACCGCGCTCCGCGCGGTTGTCCTCAAACGCCGGACGGGCTGGATTCAGCCCGACCGGCGTTTGAGGACTGGGGGTGCCCCCTCTGGGGGAGCCCGCAGGGCGCTTCGGGGGTGCGGGGGCGCAGCCCCTGCAAGAAACGGTGAAAGGGCGGGGCCGGGGCAACCCCCACCGCGTCAACAACGCGGCACCGAACCCCCGGACGCCAGCCCACGCAACGCCTCGACGGCGCCCTTCACGTCAGTGACCGGTACCAGGCGCAAGCCAGATGGCGCACCCGCCGAAGCCTCCGCACACTGCGCCTTGGGCACAAGGAACACCCCCGCCCCGTCCCGCCCGGCAGCCTGCACCTTCAGCCCCACGCCGCCCACCGGTCCCACCGTCCCGTCGGGATCGATCGTCCCGGTCCCCGCGATCGTCTTCCCCCCGGTGAGATCACCACCGCGCCCGTCCCCGTCGAGCTTGTCGATGATCCCGAGAGTGAACATCAACCCGGCGCTCGGCCCCCCGATGTCTCCCAGGCTCAGGCTGACCTTGACGTCGGAAGGCGACCGGTGGAGGTGGCGTAGAGCGGCCCGCACGGCCGAGTCCTGGGACTTCTTCATCTCCTCGACGTTGTGCTCCTCCGTCTCCTCGTCGGACTTGCCGGGCGGGAAGACGGAGTCGTGCGGCAGGACCGTCCGGTCCGTGCGGAACCAGTCCGACGCCACCTCGGGCAGCGTGATCTCCGCGTCCGGCCCGGTCGCGATGATCGAGACCATGCGCAGCTGGCCCTTGGTCGGGCGGGCCTCCGCCCCGCTGACCGTGATCACGGGCTTGCCCTGGTGGTCGCCCAGGACGTTCACCGTCCAGCCCGGCCGCGCGACCGTGAACGGCAGCGGCGCGAACGCGGCGGTCAGGAGCAGCGCCAGGACGGGCACGGCGCTGACGACGAGGGTCCGGGTGCGGCGGGACCACGCGGACGGAGACGAAAGTGGCATACCGCGAATCTAGTTCACCGCCGCACCACGGAGACCCGCGGCCTCACCGGAGCGGCCTCACCGGAGCGGCCTCACCGGAGCGGCCTCACCGCAAGGCGTCGGCCACCTCCTTCGCCGCCTCCATCACCCGGGGCCCGACCCGGTGCGGTACGGCGTCGGTGAGCATGACGACCCCGACGCTGCCCTCGATGCCGCTCACCCCGAGCAGCGGCGCGGCGGCGCCGCTGGCGCCCGTCTCCAGTTCGCCGTGGGTCAGGGCGTACCCGGGGTTGTCGACCTCGCCGGCCCGGGCGGCGAGTATCGCCCGGCCGGCCGCGCCGCGGTCCAGGGGGTGTCGAAACCCGGCGCGGTAGGCGACGTGGTAGTCGGTCCAGGTCGGCTCGACGACGGCGACGGCCAGCGCCTCCGCGCCGTCGACGAGCGTGAGGTGGGCCGTCGCCCCGACGTCCTCGGCGAGCGCCCGCAGCGCGGGCAGCGCGGCCTCCCTGACCAGCGGGTGGACCTGGCGTCCGAGCCGTAGGACGCCGAGCCCGACGCGGGCCCGGCCGCCGATGTCCCGGCGGACGAGTTCGTGCTGCTCCAGCGTGGCGAGCAGCCGGTAGACGACCGTGCGGTTGACCCCGAGCCGGGTGGCCAGCTCGGTGACGGTCAACCCGTGATCGGTCTCGGCGAGCAGTTTCAGGACACGCAGTCCTCTGTCGAGCGTCTGCGAAGTCTCCGCGGTCACGACGCCCCCTCCTCCGATGAAAGGCGGGCTCCCATCGCGGTGGGGTTGCGCTTCCGGTCCCGTCCGGCAGCGCGCGAGGAGAGGCCGCCGGGTCGCTTGACGCATACGTTCCTTGACGCATACCACCGGCCGCGCTCCGCGGCGGCGCTGCCACGGGGCGTGTACGTTGACCGGCACGGTAGCGAGCCGGTCCGCTCTCCGGAAGAGTCTGCCCACAATCCGGGCGCCCCGCAGACCATTTGAGAAATGGACGATCAGCGAACCGCATCGCCGCGGGCACCCGGATATCAGGGCACAGGGGTCACTTCATGCGCGTGGCCCACTCGCGCACCTTCTTGATGCGCTCGTTCAGCTGCCCGGCCGTGGCCTCGGCGCTCGGCGGCCCGCCGCAGGTGCGGCGCAGCTCGGTGTGGATCACGCCGTGCGGCTTGCCGCTCTGGTGCGAGTAGGCGCCGACCAGGGAGTTCAGCCGCTTGCGCAGCTCCAGCAGCTCCTTGTGGGTGACCACGGGCCGGCGCTCGGCCGGCATCTCCAGCAGGTCGGCCTCCTCGTCGGGCTTCCGCCGGCTGTGCGCGATCTGCCGAGCCTGCCGCTTCTGGAGCAGCAGCTGCACCTGCTCCGGCTCCAGCAGCCCGGGGATGCCGAGGTAGTCCTGCTCCTCCTCGCTGCCGGGGTGGGCCTGCATGCCGAACTCGGCGCTGTTGTAGAGCACCCGGTCGAAGACCGCGTCCGACTCCAACGCCTCGAAGGGCAGCATGTCCTGCTCGCCCGTGTCCTCGTCCTGCTGTTTCTCCGCTTCGGCGAGCTCCTTCTCGGACTCGGCGTAGGGGTCCTCCTCGCCCTCCTTCTTGGGCTTGTCGAGGACGTGGTCGCGCTCCACCTCCATCTCGTTGGCGAAGCCCAGCAGCATGGGGATGGTCGGCAGGAAGACCGACGCCGTCTCGCCGCGCCGCCGCGACCGCACGAAGCGGCCGACCGCCTGCGCGAAGAACAGCGGCGTCGAGATCGTCGTCGCGTAGACGCCGACCGCGAGCCGGGGCACGTCCACGCCCTCGGACACCATGCGGACGGCGACCATCCAGCGGGAGTCGCCCGCCGAGAAGTCGTCGATGCGCTGCGAGGCCCCCGAGTCGTCGGAGAGGACGACGGTCGGGCCCTCGCCGGTGATCTCCCGGAGGAGCTTGGCGTAGGCGCGCGCCGAGTCCTGGTCGGAGGCGATGACGAGGGCGCCCGCGTCCGGGATGCTCTTGCGGACCTCGGTGAGCCGGCGGTCGGCCGCGCGCAGCACGTTCGGCATCCAGTCGCCGCGCGGGTCGAGCGCGGTGCGCCAGGCCTGGCTGATCGCGTCCTTGGTCATCGGCTCGCCGAGGCGGGCCTCCAGCTCGTCGCCGGCCTTGGTGCGCCAGCGCATGTTGCCGCTGTAGGAGAGGAAGATGACCGGGCGGACGACGCCGTCGTTGAGGGCGTTGCCGTAGCCGTAGGTGTAGTCGGCGGCGGACCGCCGGATTCCGTCGTTGCCCTCCTCGTAGGTGACGAACGGGATCGGGTTGGTGTCGGAGCGGAACGGCGTGCCGGTGAGGGCGAGCCGCCGGGTGGCCGGCTCGAACGCCTCCAGGCACGCCTCGCCCCAGGACTTGGAGTCGCCCGCGTGGTGGATCTCGTCGAGGATGACGAGCGTCTTGCGCTGTTCGCAGCGGTTGCGGTGCAGCATCGGACGTACGCCGACACCCGCGTACGTCACGGCGACGCCGTGGTACTCGCGGCCCAGCGGGCCCGCGCTGTACTCCGGGTCGAGCTTGATGCCTATGCGGGCGGCGGCCTCCGCCCACTGCTTCTTCAGGTGCTCGGTCGGTGCGACGACGGTCACCTGCTGGACGACGTGGTGGTGCAGCAGCCAGGACGCGAGGGTGAGCGCGAAGGTGGTCTTGCCGGCGCCGGGGGTGGCGACGGCGAGGAAGTCGCGCGGCTGCTCCTGGATGTACTTCCCCATCGCGCCCTCCTGCCAGGCGCGCAGCTTGTTCGCGGTACCCCAGGGGGCCCGGCCGGGGAAGGCGGGCGAAAGGTGGTGGTTGGCTGTGGTGGTAGTCACGGTCTCCGTCGGCTGGATCGGGGCCTTGAGAAATCGGTAAACGACAACCGCGTCAGCCTACCGGGGGCCGGGGCGGGACCGTCCGCGCGCGCGGACACTCAAACGGTCGCAGCCGGTCCCGACCGGTTCCGGCCGGTTCCGGATCATTTCGTACAGCCCCTGGTGGACGCGGGCGGCAGGCCCCCGGCCGTCAGCCGGCGAGCAGCTCCCGCAGCCGCCGTGAGACTTCCGCCACGTCCCGCACCCGGCCGGTGGTGACGTCGAGGACGAGCCGCTCGGCGGCGTCGACGTCCCGCCGGAGCTCCACGGCGTGCAGGGCGAGGAACGTCACGCAGGCCAGCCAGGCGGTCCGCTTGTTCCCGTCGACCAGCGGATGGTTGACCGCCACCCCCTGGAGCAGCGCGGCGGCCTTGTCCACGAGATCGGGGTGCACCTGCTGCCCGTACATCTCCGCCGCCGGCCGGTGCACGGCGGACGCCAGCCCTCCGGCGTCGCGGACGACGACCTCGGTGTCCCCGGCGCAGGCGCACCCGGCCACGACCAAGGCGTCCTCGGGCGTCAGGTAATCAGTCGCCGCCCTCATTTGAGCCGGTCCAGCAGCTCGCGCCAGGTCTCCGCCTGCTCGGCCGCCGTCCGCCGCACCCGCGCCCGGCGGTCGGTCGCGGACAGGTACTCGTCCACCGCGCGCAGGGCGGCGGCATGCGGACTGACGCCTTCCAGGCGCGCCCGCTCGCGCAGCGCGGCCGTACGGTCGTCGTCGAGGCGGAGATTCATGGACATGCCCGAACGCTAGGGGGCGACGGCCGGAACCGGTACCGGTTTCCGGCCCGGCGGCGGCGCCCCCGCGGACCCCGTTCCCCGGGTCAGGAGGCGCTCCTCGCCTCGCTGCCGCTCGTCGACTCGGCGCCGCTCGACGCCGTCACCCGCCCGCCGCCCTCGCCCGCCGGCGGGTGGAGGCGGGTGGTGATCCAGGCGCCGGCCAGGGCCACCGCCGCCAGGGTGACGTAGACGGAGACGAAGGCGGCGTGCGGGGCCGCCGTGTCGGTTGCGTCGCCGTCGGTGGTGGCGGTTCCGCCGCCGAAGGCGCCGAAGAGGACACCGCCCGCACCGACGAGGACGATGTTGCCGAGCGCGTCGGAGAGCTGGAGGGCGGCGGAGTTGATCCCCTCCTCGCCCGGGCGGGAGAGGGAGAGGACGAGGATGCCGCTGCTGGAGATGGTCAGGCCGATGCCGTAGCCGCCGATGATCCAGGCGACGGCGACGAGCCAGACGGGCACGCCGTCGAGCAGGACCAGCGGCACCATGGCGACGGAGACCGCGACGAGCACCATGCCCAGGCCCATCAGCCGGTTCCGGTGCCGCTCCAGGCCGGAGCGGCTCTGGGTGAACGAGCCGAGGGCCCAGGCGAGTCCGCCGCCGGTCAGGGAGAGGCCGGCCGCGGTGGCGGACAGGCCGCGCTCGCTGACCAGCATCAGCGGGATGAAGCTCTCCGCGCCGAGGAACGCGCCGGCCGCGACACCGCGCAGCAGCACCACGGACGGCAGCCCGCGCGCGGCCCGGAACGTGCCCTTCGGCACCAGCCGGACGATGGACGGCGCGAGCAGCGCGAGGCCGACGAGGGCCGGGGCCAGGGCGATCCAGGTGCGGTCCTGGCCGGCGTACTGGAGCAGCCCGGCACCGCCGGCGACGGCCAGGGCGAGGAGGACGCGCCGCCGGTCCAGGGCGCCGCCCCGGTCGTCCCGGGGCAGCTTCCGCAGGGCCGGCAGCATGATCAGCAGCGGCAGCAGGACCAGCACCGGGATCGCCAGGAACACCCAGCGCCAGCTCAGCTGCTCGGCGACCGACCCCGCGACCACCGGCCCGACCAGGACCGGGACCACCCAGGCCGCCGAGAACGCGGCGAGGATCTTCGCCCGCAGCCGCTCGGGGTAGGCGCGGCCCACGACCACGTACAGCGACACCAGCACCAGGCCGCCGCCCAGCCCCTGCACGAAGCGGGAGCCCACGAACATCCACATGTCCTGCGAGCAGCCCGCGAGGACGAGTCCGGCACCGAACGCTCCGATGCCGGTGAACAGCGGCCCGAGCGGTCCCGAGCGGTCGCTCCACTCCCCCGAGAGCGCCATCGAGAACAGGCTCGCCGTGAAGTAGGCGGAGAACGCGAAGGCGTAGAGGCCGATGCCGTCGAGGGCGCGGGCGGCGATGGGCATCGCCGTGCTGACCGCGCTGGCCTCGAAGGCGATGAGCGAGATGACGGAGATGATGCCGAAGGTGAGCCCCCGGTAGCGGCGGCCGAGCACACCGCCTTCGTCGTCCGGCGGGAGCGCGGGGACGGAGGGGGACGCGGGGCCTGGCGGAGGGGGTATGGAGTCGGCGGTGCTCATGTCAGGCAGCGTAGGGACGGGGCGTTCGGACCGCCTCTGGCCGGGGAACCGAATCGTCCTCATCCCTTCGCCCTACCTCCGGAGTCACACGAGCCACGTGAGGGCGGCGGCCGTCACGCCGTCAGCAGCACACCCGCGTAGGACACCCCCGCGATCACCACCCACGAGCACAGCCCCAGCGTCGCGACCCGCCCCCCGGTCCGTACCAGCGAGGGCAGGTGGACCGCGCTGCCGAGCCCGAACAGGGCGGCGGCGAGCAGCAGTTCCTGGACGTGCTGGGCGCCGTCGAGCACACCGCCCGGGACGAGGCCGGTGCTGCGTACGGCGACCATGGCGAGGAAGCCGGCGACGAAGAGGGGGACGAGCGGGGGCCGCTTCCCGTCCGCGGCGGGCACTTTCTCTCCGGCCACCGCCCGCGCGTGGGCGCGCCGCCGGCTCGCGGACACGGCGACGGCCGCCACGAGAGGCGCCAGCAGCGCCACGCGCATCAGCTTCACCAGAACCGCTTCCCCGAGCGCCGTCGGACCGGCCGTCTGCGCCGTCGCCACCACCTGGCCGACGTCGTGCACGCCGGCGCCGACCCAGCGCCCGAACTGCGTGTCGTCCAGCCCCAGCGGGTGGTGCAGCAGCGGCAGCACGGCGATGGCGAGCGTCCCGCACAGCGTGACGAGGGCGACGGACGTGGCGACGTCCTCCTCGTCACTGCCCGAGACCTCGCTGACCGCCCCGATCGCGGAGGCGCCGCAGATCGAGTAGCCGGTCGCGATCAGCAGCGGCTGGTCGCCGCGCAGCCCGAGCCGGCGGCCGAGCCAGAGCGTGCCGAAGAAGGTGGCCGTGACGACCGCGAGCACCATCGCTACCGTCGCCCAGCCGACCCCGAGCACGTCGCCGATGCTCAGCTTCAGCCCGAGGAGGACGACGCCGACGCGCATCAGCCGCTTCCCGGCGAGCGTCAGCCCCGGCCGCCCGACGCCCCGCACCCGGGCCTTGACGCCGGGCACGTGGGCGGCGGCGATGCCGAGCACCACGGCGGCGGTGAGCATGGGGACGGCGGGGACGAGCCGGTGCACCGTCCAGGCGAGGGCGACGCCGAGGGCCGCCATGGCCAGTCCGGGGAGCTTGCCGGGGGGCGCGGCGGCCGTGCGGGTACGGGCCCCGGCCGGCCGCGCGTTGGTCAGCGCCATGACGGCTGTTCTCCCTGCCCTTCCGGATGAAATGAGTTATATGACCGGCAAACCCTAGATGAACGGCTTGTCACAGCTCGTCGGCGGGCAGGTGGTAGACGCGGCGCACGCTGGAGCCCAGCCGCGCGACGTCCGCGCCGTAGACGTGGATCGAGATCGCGGTGGACGAACAGGCGTTGCGCACCCGGTGGATGTCGCCGGGCGGAGCGAAGCCGCAGACGTCGCCCTGCGCGTTGACGACGTCCTCGGTGGCGACGAGCCGGCAGCTCGTGCCGTCGGGGACGAGGCGGTAGCGGCGCTCGCTCTCGGCACCCTGGTGGACGCCGGTCACACACCACGAGACGTGGTCGTGGATGGAGGTCTGCTGCCCCGGCAGCCAGACCAGGGCGACGACGGAGAAGCTGCCGTCCGGCTCGGCGTGCAGGATGTGCTGGCGGTAGCGCTCGGGGTCACCCTCGCACTGCTCGGGCGTGAGCAGGTCGTCGGCGCCGAGGTGGCCGGCGATCCGCTCGCCGACGAGGTAGGCCGTCGTGTCCGGCGGCAGGCCGCGGCCCACTGCCTCCCGGACGTCGTCGATGAGCCCGCGGAGCCGGGCGGTCGTCGCAAGTGCGGTAGGAGTGGTCATACGGGCAGCGTCGGGGGCGTGATCCATCACGTCCAACGACAGTTTGTTGACCGGGACCCAACGTCCGCTTATGGGTGGCCCGGACGCGCCGGGCGAGGGGAGGACGGCCCCCTCAGCACCCCACCCGCCGCGCCGCCGCGGCCTTGAGCTCGTCGAGGACCAGCGCGGTGGCGGGGACGCGCAGGTGGTCGCGGAGGACGTACGCGGAGACCCGGCGCCGGGAGGCGGGGTCGAGCGCCCGTCCGGTGATCCGGTCGTGGCGCAGGAACGACAGCACGAGCCCCGGCATCATCGCCACCCCCAGCCCCTCGGCGACGAGGGACTGCACGACCAGGTTGTCGTCGGTGGTGAAGGCTATGTCGGGGGCGAAGCCGACCTCGGCGCACTCGTGCAGGAAGTTGGTGCGGCAGCGCAGGCAGCCGGCGATCCACCGCTCGTCGGCGAGGTCGGCCAGCCCGACGGCCCGGCGGCGGGCCAGCGGGTGCCCGGCGGGGAGCAGTACGGTCAGCTGGTCCTCCAGCAGCGGTATCTCCGCGAGCTCGTCCGGCACCTCGTCGTGCAGTCCGGGGTAGGTGAAGGCGAGGGTGATGTCGCACTCGCCGCGGACCAGCCGGCGGAGGGAGTCGGGCGGCTCGCCCTCCAGCAGCTCGACGCGGACGCCGGGGTGGTCGGCGGCGAGCCGGGCCAGGGCCTCCGGGACGAGGGTGGCGCCGGCGCTGGGGAAGGCGCAGACCCGCACGCGACCGGCCCGCAGCCTGGTCAGCGAACTCATCTGCTGCTGGGCGACGGTGAGGGTGTCCAGGATCGTCTCGGCGTGCCGGGACAGCGCCTCGCCCGCCTCCGTGAGCCGCATCCGGCGACCGACCCGGGTGAACAGCGGGGTGCCGACGGACCGCTCCAGGGCCTTCATCTGCTGGGTGATCGCGGGCTGCGTGTAGCCGAGCGCCCGGGCGGCCGCGGAGTACGAGCCCGCCGTGACCACCGCGTGGAACGTCTTGATGTGCCGGGAGTCGAACACGCCGGAATCATAAGCGGAATTTGGGGCAGCAGGCAGATCCGGCTTGAATGACTTCTGGATCAACGAACTTTTGGGGCATGGTGGACATATGGCGCCTCACACAGCTCACACCTCACGCTACGTCTCGTACGACACGGCGGAACTGGCCTACCGAGTGCTGGAAGCGCGCGCCGCCGACGACCCCGGCTCCCCCGGCTCCCCCGGTCAACCGATCGTCTGCCTCGCCGGCGGCCCCGGCCGGGACGCCGCGTACCTCGGCGACCTCGGCGGCCTGGACGCCCGGCACACCCTCGTCGTCCCCGACAGCCGGGGCACCGGCGACTCACCGCCCGCCGACGACCCCCGCGGCTACGCCTTCCCGGCCCTCGCCGAGGACGTCGAGGCGCTCCGCGGCCACCTCGGCCTCGACCGCTTCGCCCTCCTCGCGCACGACGCCGGCTGCGCCACCGCCCAGGCGTACGCCGCCCTCTACCCGCACCGGGTCAGCCACCTCGTCCTCGTCGCCCCCGGCTCCCGCCTCCAGGGCGAACTGCCCACGGACGCCGAGGAGATCTTCGAGTCACGCGCCGAGGAGGACTGGTGGGTGGACGCCTACGTCGCCGTCCACTCCCTCGCCGACACCCACGACTTCACCGAGGCCCGCGCCCTCCTCCGGCGCGCCGCCCCCATGGGCTACGGCCGCTGGGACGCCCCCCAGCAGGCCCACGCCGCCACCGAGGACGGCCAGCTCCACCCCGTACCCCGCATCGCCTTCTGGCAGGGCGTGGACGAACCCGCCCGCCGCGCCCTCCTCGAACACCTCCGCGCCGCCACCTTCCCCCTCCTCGTCCTCACCGGCGACCGCGACGCCATCACCGGCGTCCGCGCGGGCGAGATCGTCGCCGCCTCCTTCCCCGCGGCCTCCCGCACGGAGGTGCGGACGCTGTACGGGGTGGGGCACTACCCGTGGGTGGACGAGCCGGAGATGTTCCGCCCGGTGGTGGAGGACTTCCTGGCCGCCCGGTGAAGGCGGCGCGGCCGGCATGAACGCGGTGTGACACTCATGTGGCGCCTGCGGCCCACCTGTTGTGGCCCGCCGGACGACCTCCCTATCGTCGATGACAGAGCACGATCGTCGATGACGGAACACGACGACACGGCCGTGTGCCCGAGTGGTTCAGGGACTCGCCTGCAAAGCGAGTTACGCCGGTTCGAATCCGGTCACGGCCTCCGCTGGGGCGTGAGGTGCGCGGGGTGTCTGAGTAGCGGTACTCAGCCGCCCCGCGCACCGCGTCGGGTACCCGTACGGATGTCCGCCCCGGAACGTCGCGCCTAGCGTGACGGACATGACTTCAGCCGACGCCGCGCAGACCCCGACGACCGCCGCCGCGGACTCCGCGGCCGTCACCGCCCTCAAGGTCATGGGCACGGCGGCCCTGTGGCTCTTCGCCGGACTCACCTTCCTCATCCTCCCGTTCACGGTCATGGCGAGCGACGGGTGCAACCAGGGCGACACCCGCGCGATCTGCACCGTGGCCGGCCAGCAGGCCGCCGCCTGGATCCCGTGGCTCACCGCCCCCGCGGCGGCCCTGCTGGGCACCTGGGGGCTGATGTCGCGGCGGGAGGGGGCGCCGGTGGCGTGGGGGGTGGCGCTGGTGATGCTGATGGGGGCTTGGGTGGTGGTGCTGGGGATCACGGGAGGCTGAGGGCGGCTGGGTGGCTACTGAGGGCGACTGGGGTGACTGGGGCGACTGAGGGCCCGTAACCGACATCGCCCCACAAACCTCCACCGCACCACTGATCGCTCCACCCCCACCCGCAACCGCCTGACAGCGTGACGGGAGAATCGGCCGGTCCCCGACGCGCGGCACCACGCCCGCTCCCCTCACCCGCCCCACTCGCTCTCCACTCGCTCTCGCTCGCTCTCCACTCGAACAGGTCTGGCACCCACCCCATGGATCCCCTCACCACCGGCGACCCCCTCCGCCTCGGTCCGTACCGTCTCGTCGGTGTGCTCGGCGCGGGCGGGATGGGCAAGGTGTACCTCGGGCAGGACGCCGCCGGGGGCATGGCCGCCGTCAAGGTGCTGCACCCGGAGATGGCACACGACCCGCACATGGCCCAGCGCTTCGTGCGCGAGGCGCAGGCCGCGCAGGCGGTGACGAGCGCGGGCGTCGCGCGGGTGCTCGGGGCGTGGACGGAGGGCGGACGGCCGTGGATCGCCACGGAGTTCCTGGCCGGGCCGACGTTGGACGAGGCGGTGGAGCGGCACGGACCGTTCGACGAGGCGGGGGTGCGGGCCCTGGGCGCCGCGCTGGCGCGGACCCTCGGGGACATCCACGCCGCCGGCCTCGTGCACCGCGACATCAAGCCGCCCAACATCGTCCTGACCTCCTCGGGCCCGCGCGTCATCGACTTCGGCATCGCCCGCCCCGAACACGGCCTCACCCTCACCACGACCGGCACCAACCCCGTCACCCCCGGCTACGGCGCCCCCGAGCAGGTGCTCGGGCGGCGCGTCGGGCCGCCCGGTGACGTGTTCTCGCTCGGCGCCGTGCTCGCCTTCGCGGCCACCGGCCGCCGCGCCTACGACGGCACGGACGTGGCGGCCGTCCAGTACAAGGTCGTCCACGAGGAGCCGGACCTGGCGGGCCTCCCCGCGTCGCTGCACGCGCTGATCGCGCCCTGCCTGGCCCGGGAGCCCGGACACCGCCCGCAGCCCGCCCTGATCGCCACCGCCATGGCCCCGCCCAAGGGCGCCGACCGCGTCTGGCGGCGCGGCGCGCTCGCCGCCGACGTCACCCGCCGCGAGGCGGACGCCCACAAGCTGACGACGCTCACCGTCACGTCGGCACCCGCCACCCCTTCCCGCCGCCGCCTCGTCACCGCCCTCGTGGCGGGCGGCGTCACCGTGGCGGCGGCGGGCGGGACGGGCGCGTGGTGGTTCCTGCGCGGCGACGGGAAGGGGGAGGCGCTCAAGGCCGACCCGGCGCCCCCGGCCCAGTCCTGGGACGCCAAGCTCCTGAAGGCGGGTGAGTACGAGGAGGGCCGCCCGCCGGCCGAACTCTGGGGCCCGGTCCGCACGTTCTCCTTCGCGCCCGCGCCCCTGCCCGTACGCGGCCTGGTCATCGCCATGACGATGGACGGTCTGGCGGCGTTCGACGTCCGGGACGGCAAGCTCAAGTGGCAGGCGAAGAGCGAGCAGTACGGCCGCTTCGCGGGCCGCTCCGGCATCGTGGCGACCCCGTTCGACCGCGGCCGGCTCGTCGGCCTGGACGCCGCCACGGGCGACGAGCGCTGGAGCGCCGACGTGGACGCGGACCACGTCCTCGCGATGGACGACACGACGGTGTACTTCGTGGACGGCGCCCGGGCCATGCGCCCCGGCCGGCTCGGCGCCTTCGACCTCCGCTCCCGGACGGTCCGCTGGGCCGTCCCGCACCCGGACCGCGAACCGTCCCACAGCGAGGCGGCACTGACCGTCCCCGCCCGGAACCGCCTGATCGTCCACGGCCAGGACGGCGGCGTCCACGCCCTCGACACCGCCACCGGCCGCACGGTGTGGAAGACCGCCCAGCGCCCCTACGCGCACGAGGCCGTCCAGCCGGCGGTCCGCGGCGACCTGGTCTATCTCGGCGGCAAGACGCTGGCCGCGCACCGCCTGGAGAACGGCGAGGAGGTCTGGTCCCTCCCCTCCGCCTCCTACCAGGTCAGCGACACGGTCTCCGGCGGCAAGACCTCGCTCCAGGGCTGGTCCGGCCCACTCGTCGACGGCGACTTCCTCTACGCCGTGGACACCCCGCGCCTGTACTGCCTCGACCGCCGCACCGGCAAGACCCTCTGGACCCACCAGCTCAACGCCGACGCCTACCCGCCGCTCACACCCCCCACCGTCCAGGGCCGCACCCTCTGGTTCGCCACCGGCGGCAGCTCCGGCGCCGCCCGGGCCCTCGACAAGCGCTCCGGCCGGCCCCTCTGGTCCTACACCTGGCGCGGCAGCGTCTCCCCCTGGCTGGTCGGCTCGGGCAACCGCGTCTTCCTCTCGGCGGACGGGTCGCTGACGGCTATGCCGGTGGTGTGACGCGCCGGCCGGTCAGTGCGCGGACGACCCGGAACCGGCCGCCCGCCGACGCCGCCGCGCGACGAGCAGCGCGCCCGCGCCGCCCGCCACCACCACGCCGCCGGCCCCCACGAGCACCCAGGTCGTGGAGCCCATTCCCCTGCCACCTCCGGACGCCTTGGCCGCCTTTACCGAGTCTCCCCCGCCCCCGGACCGGCGCGGCACCGGCTCGGAGACCGCGCCCGAACCCTTCGCCCCCGTCAGCGGATTGACGTCCGCCGGCCCGGGATCGCCCGGTTCTTTGAGGGCGATCCGCGGCCGGACGACGCCGTAGCCGATCAGGTCGGTGCGCTTGGCACCGCTCTTCGCCCCGCCGGCCGTGTTGATGAGGACGCGGAGGACCTGGTTGGCCGTCCAGTCCGGGTGGACGGACCAGAGAAGCGCGGCGGAGGCGGAGGCGAGGGCGCTGGCGCCGCTGGTGCCGTGGCTCCGGCAGATGCCCGTGCCGCCCACACAGCTGTGGACCAGGTCGGCACCCGGCGCCGCCAAGGCCACGTGCGGCCCACGGGAGGACTCATCCGTCACGCGCACGTTCTTGTCGACGGCCGCGACGGCCACCGCTCCGGGCGACGCCGCCGG
Source organism: Streptomyces huiliensis (assembly GCF_020037025.1). Taxonomy (GTDB): domain Bacteria; phylum Actinomycetota; class Actinomycetes; order Streptomycetales; family Streptomycetaceae; genus Streptomyces; species Streptomyces huiliensis. The sequence goes on from NZ_JAIQLH010000129.1 coordinate 18,962, forward strand.
ATACAGGACCGGGTTTCCCTCTCGGGCCGAGTTCCCCGATCCGGCGAACACCAACTTGCCCTTGGAAAGGGCATAGGTGATCGCCTCGTCCATCTCCCGGCTCTGTACCGGCGCCGCCAAGGACATGTTGATGATGCGCGCCGGGGAGTCCGCCGCGTAGCGGATCGCCTTGACAATGGCCGCGTTCTCCTGAATCCACCCGTCGGTGGTGCTCATCACGCGGAGCGGAAGGATCCGGGCACCTGGGGCCAGCCCCATGGTTCCCGTGCCGCCGGGCCCCTTGCCCGTGCCGGCGATGAGCACGCCGATGGCCGTGCCGTGCCCCTTGGTGTCCTTGTGGGACCCGTCTCCGGACGGCAGGAAGTCCTTGCCGGGGAGGACCTGCCCCCGAAGGTCCGGCAGTGTGTCGTCGACACCCGTGTCGATCACGGCCACCGTCACGCCGGCGCCGGTACTGACCTTCCACATCTCCTCGGCCTGCATGCCGTCCAGGTACCACTGGAGGCTCCGGACGGTCTCCGCACAGGCCGGTCCGGTACCGGTCCCGACGAGGAAGAGGGCCGTCGCGGCCCCCAGTACGGCCACTCGCCGGAAACGGTCCCGGACGCCTCCGTTCCTGCGCACAAGTGCCCTCTTCCTCAAGGAGTTCAATCGACCACGGGGGGAACGTTCCCGTGTCCCCCTTGACCCCACGACTCCTCTTCCTCCGTGAGGAAGTCGGGTCGCCGGCTCGCGGAGGCGTCACCTTCCCGGCGGTTCCGCGTCTCTCCGGCGCCGTGCCTCAGCCCCGAACCGCCCTGCGTGAACGGACGGCCTTCCGAAACGGCGCCCCGCGTCGCACGCCCGCCGGCCACTCCCCCGTCCTCGGAGGCCAGACGACGCCCGCCGGTACGTGCGGCACCGCCGGCGCCGCTGCCGGGTGCGCCGCCGACCCCGGGGCCGTAGCCCATCCCCGGTCGGCCCTGTCCCGTCGCGCCGGGCGCCGGTTCGGCACCGACGACCGTGCCCCTCGGGCCTGTCGGCAGGCCCTGACCAGGGGTACGGGGGGCTGGCCGGCCACCCACGACACCGTCGGCCGGGCCTCCCGGACGCACCGGGGGAACGCCGGAAGCTCCCGGCAGCCCCGGCACGACAGGGTTCCGGGGCGTGACCATGCCTGCCCGGCCGGTGTCGCGACCACGCTCAGCCACCGGCGGCACCGATCTCCCGTGAGGGCCTTCGGCACCTCGGCCACCGCCCTGCTTCCGTCCCGGCGGCACGGAACCGGGCCAGGCCGGAGGAACCGGCGGTACCCCGGGGACGGGCCCCGGCGGCACCTGCGGGGGTACCGTGGGACCGTTCGGCGAGGGGTTGCCGGGCAGCTGAGGAGCCGGCCGGCCACTGTCGGGCACCGTGGGGACAGGCACCCCGCCGTCCACCCGTGTCGAGGTGTCGGGTCGGTCGACGGGAGGAACGGTCGTCGTCCCACCGGACGAGCCACTGGACGGACCGCCGGACGGACCGCCGGACGGACCGCCGGACGGACCGCCGGACGGACCGCCAGGTGTCCCACCGGACGGATCCCCGACCGGTACCACCGCGACACCGCCGTTTCCACGCGTGGCGCCGTCCCCGGACGGTGTTCCGCCGCCACCGGTCCCGGCGGCCGCGGCACTGCCACCGCCCCCGCCCGCCTGGCCATCGAGCGTGATGTACTCGGGGTCCAGGATGCTCTCACGCGGCATCATCACCCCCGGCATCGGCGGAAAGTTCGGCCGGTCCGCCCGCGCGATCTCCTCCCCCGAGTCGTTGTACTGATTCGCCAGCTTCCGCAGCGCCGCGGCCGCCCCCTTGTGGGCCTCGGCGATCTTGTTCGCCGCGGCGGTCACCTGGAAGGTGCTCGGGCCGTCCTTGTGGAGCGAGGTGACGACGTCGCTGTTGAACAGCAGGGGGTTGCCGCGAAACCCCGGGTACAGCTTGTCGAACTGTGCCAGGGTCGCCTTCTCCGCCGTCGGCAGCGGCGGCATCTCGGTCTTCACGGCCCGGAGCGTGTTGGCGGCGTGGGCCAGCCAGTCGCCGGCCTTCTCGCTGTAGGCGGCCAGCCGGAGCGTCGCGTTGCCCATGTCGGCGCTCCAGGTGTGGAAGGCCGCGCCGCCCTCGCTCCACACCTCGACCTTGCCCGCGTGCTCCTTGAGGTCGTTGCCGATGTCCCGGATCGTGTTGGCGGCCTCGTGCAGCTTCTTGACGACGTGGTCGATCTTGCCCGCGTCGGCGTGCTCGATCATCGCCCGCAGGTCCTCGTGGGACGTGTGGATGAAGTCCGGCACCGCTGCGCGCTCGAACGGTCTGCGGGGGTCCTTCCCCCGGTCCTGGTCCGCCATGTCACATGCCGCCTTCACCGTCGGCGCCGCTGCCATTGCCGTTACCGCCGCCGTCGGCGGGCGGCTTGCCCGTGTTCGACGGCGCGTGCGGGTCCTGCCGGGGGTCGTAGTGCTTCAGCAGTTCCTGCTGGACGGCCCACATGCGGGCGCGGTGCCGCTCGTCCGTCTCCTGGTAGTCGTTGTGCATGCCCCGGACGGCGACGCTCAGGGCCTCGATCTGATCGGCCAGCAGCCGCGACAGCGCCGTCAGGTCCTCATGCACGTCACGGTAGGCGCCGTACAGCGCGTCGACCGCCTTGAAGTTCCGCCCCAGGTGACCAGGGTCCAGCGTCGCGGAGGCCATGCGCGTCGGCGCGGCCTCCGAGTCGCCCAGTTTGATCAGTGCTTCGTCGACCCGCCCTTTGAAGGTCTTGAGCGTGTCCAGCTCCACCTTCAGCTTGGCGGCCGTGAACATCCCGGCCACGTCGTCTCCCCGCCCCTCGCCCAACCCCATGGGTCCTACATCAAGCCATGCAAGACTACCGACAGGTAGGCACACATGCACCACCGGTATTCCTCAACTGAGGTTCGACCAGGCCACGGTGGCGCCGAACCCAGGTCGGGGCCCCCGTCAGCCGCCCTGCGCGACCGCGACCGCCACCGCCGCCTGCGGGCGGATCGGGAGGCGGTTGACCGGGCGGCCGGTGGCCGCGCGGACGGCGGAGGCGATGGCGGCCGGGGAGGTGACGACCGGGACCGCGCTGATGGCCTTGGCACCGAAGGGGGCGACGACGTCGCGCTCCTCGACGAGCTTGACGATCCGGATGTCCGGCGCGTCCAGCGACGTCGGCAGGGCGTAGCCGCTGAAGTCCGGGCGGCGGACCTGGCCGGACGAGGTGCGGAGGTTCTCGGTGAGCGCCGCGCCGAGGCCCTGGGTGATCCCGGCCTCGATGCGGGCGTGCGCCTGGGCGGGGTTGAGGACGCGGCCGACGTCCTGGGCGACGGCCATCTCCACCACGCGGACGGACCCCAGCTCGACGTCGACGTCGACCACCGCCCGTACCGCGCAGAAGGCGATGCCGACGAAGGCGTCGCCCTGGCCGGTCTCGTCCAGCGGCTCGGTCGGGTGGGGGCGGCACTGGGCGGTGGCCCAGAGCTCCTTGCCGTCGAGCGCCTCGGCGACGGTGGTGCTGAGCACGCCGTCGTACGACGTGATCTTGCCGTCGGCGATCGTCAGCAGCTCCGTGGACATGCCGAACTGGGCGGCCAGGGGCTGGAGGAGCTGTGTGCGGACCATGCGCGCGGCGCGCTCCACCGCGCCGCCGGAGACCCAGGTGTGGCGGCCGTGGGCGGCCGGGCCGCAGGGGGGCTGGTCGGTGTCGACGGGGGCCACGTACACGTCGGTGATGCCCAGGACCTCCTGGACGATCTGCCGGGCGAGGGTCGAGAAGCCCTGGCCGGTCTCGACGGCGGCGCAGATGACGGTCGCCACGGAACCGCTGACCTTCACCGTCGCCGTCGACACCTCGTCCGCGCCCTCCGCGCCGAGCATGTGCACCATGCCGACGCCGTAACCGACGCCGCGCCGCACCGCGCCCGGCTCGCCGGCGCCCTCCAGACCGCCGGGGAGCAGCCACTCCTCCTCCGGGTCGTCCTTGGGCAGGGCGGGGAGGGGGTAGTCGCGGACGGCGGCGAGGAGTTCGGCGACGGGGGCCGGGCAGGTGACCGTCTGGCCGGTGGGGAGGATGTCGCCCGTGGCCATGATGTTGCGCATGCGCAGCTCGGCCGGGTCGATGCCGAGCCGCGCCGCCAGCTTGTCCATCTGGCCCTCGTACGCGGCGCAGACCTGCAGGGCGCCCTCGCCGCGCACATGGCCGGACGGCGGGTTGTTGGTGCGCACGGCCCAGCCCTCGACGAAGGCGTGCGGGACGACGTACGGGCCGCAGGCGAAGGCGACGGCGGCGGCCAGCGCGTCCGACGAGGAGTCGGCGTAGGCGCCGGCGTCCATCAGGATCTGCGCCTCGACCTTGACGAGCTTGCCCTCCGCATCCGCGTGGTGCCGGTAGCGCAGCAGCGTCGGGTGGCGGTGGGCGTGGCTGAGGAACGACTCCTCGCGGGTGGCCGCGAGCTTGACCGGGTGGCCGGTGCGCAGCGCGAGCAGGCCGAGCGGCAGCTGGACGCCGGAGTCCTCGCGGTCGCCCATCGCGCCGGGCACACCGGTGACGACGATCTTGACGCGTTCCGGTTCGAGGGCGAAGCAGGCGGCGGCCAGGTCGCGGTCGGTGTGCGGATCGGTGGAGGCACAGTAGATCTCGACGCCGCCGTCGGGCCGGGGCACGGCGAGGCCGGCCTCCGCGCCGATGGGCGCCGGGTCCTGCCGGCCGATGCGGTACAGCCCCTCGACGACCACCTCGCCGGTGGCCTCGGGGTCGCCGAAGCGCAGCGGGATGTGGCGGATGAGGTTGCCGTCGGGGTGCAGCGGCTCGGCGGAGAAGGCCAGTTCGGGGTCGGTGACCGGCTCCAGCACCTCGTACTCGACGGCGATGGCGGCGGCGGCGAGCCGGGCCGTGTCCGGGTGGTCGGCGGCGACCGCGGCGATCGGCTCGCCGTGGTGGCGCACCACGTCCGACGCGAACACCGGCCGGTCCGCGACCCGCCGTCCGTGCGCGGCGTCACCCGGCACATCGGCGTGGGTGACCACGGCGTGCACGCCCGGCATGGCGGCGGCCGTGGCCGTGTCGATGGAGACGATCCGGGCGTGCGGGTGCGGGGACCGCAGCACGGCCGCCCACAGCAGGCCCTCGGCCCACAGGTCGGCGGCGTACGGAAAGGTGCCCTGCGTCTTCGCCGCGGCGTCGACGGGCTGGACGGACGCGCCGATCCCCTGCGGGGGCCCGTCAGGCGCCGGCGCGGGCGCGGTGACGGAGGAGGTGACCAGGGCGCCGAGCACGCCCGTCACGTCGTCCGGCCCTCCGGAGCCGCCCGCTCCGGCGTTGCCGCCCATCCCCGTCATGCCGTCGCCTTTCCACTGCCGCCGTCGTGCGGCCCCGTCTGGTGCGGGATGCGTCCCGTGGCCGAGTCCTGTTCCCCGGCCGCCTGCTCTTCGAGGGCCGCGGTCGCCTCGGCGCGCTCGTCGGCGACCTGGCGGACGGCCTCCAGGACCCCGCGGTAGCCCGAGCAGCGGCAGAGGTTGCCGCAGATGGCCTGGCGGGTCTCCAGTTCGGTGGGGGCGTGGTTGCCCTCCAGGAGGTCGTGGACCGTCATGGCCAGACCGGGCACGCAGAAGCCGCACTGCACGGCGCCGCAGTCGGCGAGCGCGCGCTGCACGTCGGACGGCTGCCCGTCCTGGGCCAGCCCCTCGACCGTCCGCACCTCCGAACCGGCCGTCAGCGCGGCGGGCACCAGGCAGGACGCGACGAGCCGGCCGTCCACCTGCACGGAACACGCGCCGCACTCGCCCTGCGAGCAGCCGTCCTTGGCACCGGCCAGGCCGAGGCGCTCGCGGAGGACGTAGAGCAGGGACTCGCCGATCCACGCGTCGGTGACCGGCCGGTCCGTGCCGTTGACGCGCAGGACGTACGAGGCGCAGGGGTGCTCGGTGGCGGGAGCCTGCGGCTCGTCGAGCGCGGACGGGCCGATGAGGTCGGTGTGATCGGCGGGGTCGGCGTGATCGGTGTGATCGGTGTGATCGGTGCGATCGACGGGGTCGACATGGTGGGCGTGATCGGTGGGCCCGTTGGCGTCCATGACGTCCGGGGCGTCGGTGGGGACGCCCAGGTCGGAATCGGAACCTTCCGACGGGGCCGAGGGGGCGGACGCGTCGAACGTGCCGGCCGGTTCGGGGTACCCCGGCTGTTCCGGCTGCTCGAGCTGCTCCGGCTGCTCGTGCTGTCCGTGGTCGCCGCCGGCAGGCGCGCTCTCCTCGGGCAGGTGCTCCGCGGGGACGGGCGCACCGTGCGGGACGGGCACGTCGTACGCCGGTTCCGGTCCGGCCGACGGCTCGTGTCCCGCCTCCGCCGGCGTGTGCGGACCGGGCGCGGGCGCTACGGACTCGGGCTCGTGCCCGGCGTGCGCGGCCGGCTCGGCATGCGCCTCGGGTACGTCGTGACGCTCGTACCCGCCGTACTCCTCCTGACCCTGATGCCCGTTCGGCCGGAGGTCCGGCTGAGCGTGCGGGTGTGCGTGCGGGTGCGAGTGCGGCTGCGCGTCGGCGTGCGAAACGGCCGTGGGGGCGCCCGAAGCGTCGGTCACCACCTCCCACGCGCCACTCGCCACCTGATCACCCGTATCGGTGACGTTCGAGACGTCCGCGAGGTCCGTGTCGTTCATGACGTCCACGGCGCCCATGGCGTCCACGAGGTCCGTCCCGGGCAGCGGAGCCGCCCCGGCGCCCGCGTACGCGTTCACCCGGTACTCCCCCGACGCGTCGGGCGTGTCGCCCGTCGCCGCGGGAGCGGCCGGCACCGACCACTGCCCGGCCGGCTCCACCGGGGGCTCCGGAGCGATCGCCCCTGCCGTCCCGGCCGTCCCTGCCGTCCCTGCCGTTCCCTCCGGACCGCCGTCGAGGGGCTGGTGCCAGACCCCGGTGCCGGTGTCGGCGGGCCCGGGGGCGGGCCAGTCCACCGCCGGACGCGGGGCGGCGTGCGGCGCGTACTCGCCGGACTCGTCGACCGGGTCGTCCCCGGCCACCGGAACCGACCACTGTCCGGTGGGACCGCCCTGCGCGGCGGCGTCCGGCTCCACGCCGGGCGGGTACGGCAGCGGCCACTGGGCCGTGTCCTGCACCCCGGCGGAGCCGTCGGGCCCGCCGGACGCGCTCGCGGCGCCCGAAGTGCCCGGAGCGCCGGGCGCGGTGGCCGCCGGCACGCCGGAGCCGTACGTACCGTTGCCGTACCCGTCCGCTCCGTACACCTCGGCGCCGTACGCCTCGCCACCGTGGACGTCACCGCCGTGAACATCACCGCCATGGACGTCACCGCCCTGGGCGTCCACACCGGGCACGCCCGAGCCGTACGTGTCGGAGGCGCCGGAACCGTACGCGTCCCCGGGCGCCGCCCACTCCGCCGGCCCGTCGACCATGCCCGTGACGTACGGGCCGGCCGGCCAGTCGTCGTGCTCGGGCTGCGCCGCGTGCCCGGGCTCCCCCGGGTGGACGCCGGCCTGCTGTGGCACGGACGCGCCCTGATGCTGCTGAGGCTGCTGGTTCTGTTGCGGAGGGTTCTGCTGCTGATGGTGCGCCACGGACTGGTGAGGCACGGACTGGTGGGGCACGGACTGGTGGGGAACAGACGGGTGGGGAACGGGCTGGTGAACGCCCGGCTCCCCGGCCGCCGCGTGCCCGCCCTGCGGATACCCGGCCCCGCCCGGGTGCTCCTGTCCGACGGGGCCGGCGGGACCGGCAGGCCCGGCGGCCGCCGCCGGATACTGCGGCACCGCGTCCCAGGAGGACGCCGCCGCGGGCGGCGCGTACCCCGTCCCGGGCGCGGCCAGCGGCGCCCAGCCGGTGGACGCACCGGTGCCCGGGTGCGCCAGCAGCTCGGGCGGGAGCTGGACGAACGCCGTGCCCTCCGCGTCGATCTCCGCTCCACGCGGCATGGGCTGCCAGCCGCCCTCGACGGGCGTCCGGGCGTGTCGCTGCTGATCGTCACTCACGCGAGTGCCCTCCCCAGTGCTCGGCGGGCCAGAGTCGCCACGGTACGCCGCAGATGCAGCACGGCCGGCGGCAGGGTACCTTCTCCCGGCGCCTGGACGGCGAGACCGGTGCCGTCGTCGGCACCCTGCGGGACGGGCGGCGGGTCGGGGATGCAGGCGGCGGCCACGTAGTCGCCGAAGGCCGTCAGCGCCTCGGGGGCCAGGGTGCGTTCGCCGTCCCAGTCGATGAGCGAGGCGACCCAGTGCTCGGCGTCGTACGGCCGCAGCGGCATCGGCGCGACCGCGCCGACCGCGCACCGGACCATCCGCCGGGCCGGGTCCAGGACGACGGCGACGGAGGCGGTGGCGCGGCCGGGACCGGTCCGGCCGGTGGCCTTGAGGAAGGTCTGCGGGGCGTGCAGCAGCGGGACGCGGACATAGCCGATGAGCTCGCCCGGGTGCAGCAGTTCGATCCCGGCGAGCAGCCTGCCGACCGGGATCTCGCGCCGCCCGCCGGGACCCGCGATGACGAGGGACGCCTCCAGGGCGGCGAGGACGGGCAACGCGTCGCCGGTCGGCGCGGCGGACGCGATGTTGCCGCCGAGGGTGCCGGCGTTGCGGATCTGCGGGGGCCCGGCGGCGCGGGCGGCGGCGGCGAGCGCGGGGATGAGGGCGGCGAAGTCCGGCCGGCCCATGCGGGCGTGGGTGAGTCCGGCGCCCAGCAGGGCGTGGCCGTCCTGGTACTGCCAGCCGCGGATCTCGCTGATGCGGCCGAGGCCGACGAGCGCGGCGGGGCGCAGCAGTCCCGAGTTGACCGCTGCCATGAGATCGGTGCCGCCCGCGACGGGCACGGCGGCGGGCATGGCGGCCAGCGCCGCCACGGCCTCGTCGAGCGAGCCCGGCAACGTCACCGTGTGCGCCGCCTGCGGTGCGTGCGTGGTCAACCCAGCTGCCCCTTCCCCGGTGGTCCCGGCTGTTCCGGCCGTCGCGCCGGCATTCCGCCGTACGGTACGTGCTCACGGTCCGGACGTGGCAACTGTGGCACATCTTCCGAGTCCGCCGTCGCGAGGGTCCGCGAACCGCCGCCCTTCCCCAGCCCCCTCGGGCACCCCGGTCCGGCCGGAGGGGCGGCCTCCGTACGACGGTCCGTCCCGCGGGCCGGCCGGACGCCCGCGGCCCGTCGGCGCGTCACCGCCCGCGCGGCGGCCGGGGGGACGGGCGCCCGGGCGCGTCGCGGCCCGCGGCGGAGCGGCGTACGCCCGGTCGGCACGGCCGGTCCGGCCGACGCGGTAGGTCCCGTCGACGCGGTGGGTCCCGTCGACGCGATGGGTCCCGTCGACGCGGTGGGCGCGGTCATCGTCTCGTCACCGTCTCGTCATCGGCTCGGCTGCCGCTCCGGCCCTCGTCCCCACGCTCGTCCCGTTTCCGCGTCCGGCACCCTGACACAACCGGCCGACGGAACCGACTGACGGAACCGACGACCTCCGGCCCACCATGGCGGCATATGCCCGTCTTTGACCGCTCCTTGTACGACTTACGGCGGTGTGCGGAGGTCCACCGTGCCAGGGGCGCACCCGGCCAACCGGCACCTTCCGCCCGACGTCACACGATCGGGGGCGTCCCCTCGATCGGACGTCCGAGCAGGCCGGGGCGGCGCTGCCAGGGACGGGGGCCGCCGGGCGGGCGGTACGCCACGCCGAGCGCGTCCAGCCGCCGGTAGTGGACGGCCATGCGCTGTTCGAAGTGGGCGAAGTCCCGTTCGGCGGGCGGCGGGAGGGCCGACCACACGGCCTCGGCGAAGGCGGCCAGCCGGGGGAACGCCTGGTAGTCCAGCCGCCCCTGGTCCTCCATCACCTCCGTCCAGAGGTTGGCCTGCGCGCCGAGCACGCGCCCGGCCTCCTCCGCGGTGAGCCCGGGCGGTACCGGCTCGAAGCGGTAGACGTCCTCCAGGGTGCGGACGTAGCCGATGGGCACGGGCTCGTCCGGGCCCGGGGCCTGCCGGTGGTCCAGGTAGACCTGCTGCTCGGGGCACATGACGACGTCGTGGCCCGCCCGGGCCGCGGCGACGCCGCCCGCGTAGCCACGCCAGGACGCCACGGCGGCCCCCTCGGCCAGCCCGCCCTCCAGGATCTCGTCCCAGCCGATCAGCCGCCGCCCCCGCGCGGTGAGCCAGCGGTCGAAGTGCCGGATGAACCAGCTCTGGAGCTCCTTCTCGTCGGCCAGCCCCTCGGCCGCCATCCGGGCCCGCGCCGCCGGGGACGCCTTCCACTGGTCCTTGGGGCACTCGTCGCCGCCGATGTGGACGAAGTGTGAGGGGAAGAGGTCGAGGACCTCCGCCAGCACGTTCTCGTAGAAGGCCAGGGTGGCATCGGTCGGGGCGAGCACGTTCGGGCTGACGCCCCAGGTGTCCCAGACGCCGAGGGCGGTGGTGTCGACGACGTCGGCGTTGCCGAGTTCGGGGTAAGCGGCGATGGCGGCCTGCGAGTGGCCGGGCAGGTCGATCTCGGGGACCACGGTGATGTGCCGCTCGGCGGCGTACGCGACGATCTCGCGGAGGTCGTCCTTGGTGTAGTACCCGCCGTGCGGCCGGTCGTCCCAGAGCGGTGAGGCCCGGTGCCCGAGCTTCGTCCGCGACCGCCAGGCGCCGACCTCGGTCAGCCGCGGGTAGCGCTCGATCTCGACGCGCCAGCCCTGGTCGTCGGTCAGGTGCAGGTGCAGGACGTTGAGTTTGTGCGCGGCGAGCAGGTCGAGGAAGCGCAGGACGCCGTCCTTGGGGACGAAGTGCCGGGCCACGTCGAGGAGCGCGCCGCGCCAGCCGAACCGCGGCGCGTCCTCGACGGTAACGCACGGGACGTGCCACTCCCGCCGCGCGGTGACGGGCGCCCGCCGGAACGCGTCGGGGCCCAGCAGCTGCCGGAAGGTCTGCGCGGCCCAGAAGACCCCGGCCGCGTCCGCGCCGTCGAGGAAGATCCCGTACCCGTCGATGACGATCCGGTGGCCCTCGGGGCCCAGCTCGCCTGCCAGCCGCGGGTCGATGCGGAGGACGAGGTGGTTGTGGTGGTCCTCGCCGTCGGGCAGCGGCAGCCCGGTGGCGGCCCCGACCGTGGCGCGCAGCCAGCGGGCGGTGCGCTCGGTGCCGGGGCCGGCGTTGATCCCCGTCTCCTCGTCCAGCACCTCCAGGCCCCCGCCGGGCGGGACCCACGAGAAGCGGCGCGGCGCGGGGACGAGTCCGGTCTCGGTGTCGCTCATGGCAGCCCTTCCGGCAGGCGGTCCTGGTCCGGTTCGCGGTTCCGGACGGATCCTCTCCCGGGCGGACGGCCGCCGACCAGCCCCCGGCCCCAGCCGGACGAGCCTGAAACCGTGCCCGACCCCGTACGGACGACGGCTCCCCGGCCGCGTGCGGAGACGCGTCCGGGGAGCCGTGGAGCGAGGCGGGGGCGGGTGGCCGTGCGAGGCCGGGGCGGGGGGCGGCGCCGGCCGCCGGCGGCTACTTCTTGTCGCCGCCCTTGCCGCCCTTGCCACCCTTGTCGTCCCCGCCGGCGCCCATGCCGTCGAAGATCTCCTTGCACATCGGACAGACCGGGTACTTCTTCGGGTCGCGCCCGGGCACCCAGACCTTGCCGCACAGGGCGACGACCGGGGAGCCGGAGAGCGCGCTCTCCATGATCTTGTCCTTCTGGACGTAATGGGCGTAGCGCTCGTGGTCGCCGTCGCCGTGCGACACCTGCGGCGTCGGCTCTACGAGGGTGCCTGTACCTGCCCCGCGCTCGGGCTCGAGAGTGCTCATGGTCCCCAAGGGTACTGGGGAGCGGCACGGTCGGCCGAGGCTCGGGGGACGCGGCGCCCGGCCGCCTGTCCGTACCCGTCCCGCGCCTCAGTTCAGACTCGGATCGTCCGGGTAGGTCGCGACCATGGCCAGCTCGTTCCGCTGCCGCCGGAGCACGGACCGCCAGAGCCGGGACGGGTCCGGGGCGGAGATGTCGCCCGGCTCGGACTCCACGACGTACCAGGCGCCCTCCACCAGCTCGTCCTCCAGCTGGCCGGGCCCCCAGCCCGAGTAGCCGGCGAAGATGCGCAGCGAGCCGACGGAGGAGCCCAGCAGCTCGGGCGGGGCCTCCAGGTCGACGAGGCCGATGGCGCCGTGCACCCGTCGCCAGCCGACGGGGTCGCCCCGGCCCGGTCGGCGCGCGGAGCCGGGCGGTCCGCCGGCGGGGGCGTCCTTGCCGGGCTCGTCCCCGGGGACGACGGCCACGCCGAGCGCCGAGTCCAGCGAGACGGGCCCGCCCTGGAACACCACGCCCGGCTCGCCGGCCAGTGCGGCCCACGACGCGAGGATGTCGCCCACGCCGACCGGTGTGGGCCGGTTGAGGACCACGCCGAGCGAGCCCTCCTCGTCGTGGTCGAGCAGCAGCACGACCGCGCGGTCGAAGTTGGGGTCCGCCAGCGCCGGGGTCGCGACCAGCAGCCGCCCTGTGAGCGAGGACACCTCCGTCATGGCGACATGATCCCGCATTCCGGGCCCGCGGGAGCCCCCGGAAGGGTCGGAAAACCGGCCGGTACGAAGCGTTCCGGAGCACGGAGGAGGGGGCGCGCCGGGAGACGCCCCTTATCCGGGTCCGGCGATAACCGGTAGCGACCACTCCGTTAACGCAGCGTGTTGTGACAAACCCATGACGTGCCAAGGGCCCCCTCAGGGCGGCATCGGGCCCCTCCGGTCGCATTACCCTTTCTTCTTGCCCCCTGCCCAACTCCAGGAACGCGAGATCCATGACCGGCCCTGACGATGTCCTGCTTGTCCACGGCGGTACCCCGCTCGAGGGCGAGATCCGTGTCCGCGGTGCGAAGAACCTCGTGCCGAAGGCCATGGTCGCCGCCCTGCTCGGCAGCGGCCCCAGCCGCCTGCGCAACGTCCCCGACATCCGTGACGTACGGGTCGTCCGCGGTCTGCTGCAGCTGCACGGCGTGACCGTGCGCCCCGGCGACGAGCCGGGCGAGCTGGTTCTCGACCCCTCGCACGTGGAGAGCGCGAACGTCGCCGACATCGACGCGCACGCCGGCTCCTCGCGCATCCCGATCCTCTTCTGCGGCCCCCTGCTGCACCGCCTCGGCCACGCCTTCATCCCGGGCCTGGGCGGCTGCGACATCGGCGGCCGGCCCATCGACTTCCACTTCGAGGTGCTGCGCCAGTTCGGCGCCACCATCGAGAAGCGGGAGGGCGGCCAGTACCTGGAGGCCCCGCAGCGACTGCGCGGCACCAAGATCCAGCTGCCGTACCCGTCGGTCGGCGCGACCGAGCAGGTGCTGCTGACCGCCGTGCTGGCGGAGGGCGTCACCGTCCTGTCCAACGCGGCCGTGGAGCCCGAGATCGAGGACCTCATCTGCGTGCTGCAGAAGATGGGCGCGATCATCTCCATGGACACCGACCGGACCATCCGGATCACCGGTGTCGACTCGCTCGGCGGCTACAACCACCGCGCGCTCCCCGACCGCCTGGAGTCCGCCTCCTGGGCGAGCGCGGCGCTCGCGACCAAGGGCAACATCTACGTCCGCGGCGCCAGCCAGCGCGAGATGATGACCTTCCTCAACACCTACCGCAAGGTCGGCGGCGCCTTCGAGATCGACGACGAGGGCATCCGCTTCTGGCACCCCGGCGGCGAGCTCAACGCCATAGCGCTGGAGACGGACGTCCACCCCGGCTTCCAGACCGACTGGCAGCAGCCGCTGGTCGTCGCCCTGACCCAGGCGTCCGGCCTCTCCATCGTCCACGAGACGGTCTACGAGTCCCGGCTCGGCTTCACCTCCGCCCTCAACCAGATGGGCGCCCACATCCAGCTCTACCGCGAGTGCCTCGGCGGCTCCGCCTGCCGCTTCGGCCAGCGGAACTTCCTGCACTCGGCGGTCGTCTCCGGCCCGACGAAGCTGCAGGGCGCGGACCTGGTGATCCCCGACCTGCGGGGTGGGTTCTCCTACCTGATCGCGGCTCTGGCGGCGGACGGGACGTCGCGGGTGCACGGGATCGAGCTGATCAACCGCGGGTACGAGAACTTCATGCAGAAGCTGCAGGATCTCGGCGCGAACGTGGAGCTTCCGCAGGGGGCCTGACGGGTCGTCCGCTCGGTGGGGGCGGGACGGGGGTGCGATGCCCCGGTCCCGCCCCTTCGCCGTTTCCTGGGGGCGAAGCCCCCAGACCCCCTGAGAAACCGCGCGGAGCCGCGAAAAGGGGGTCTGGGGCGCAGCCCCGGGAACGCGAAAGGGCGGCCGCCCCCGCACCGGGAACGGCCGCCCTCCGGCGTCCGAAGGCTTACTTGCCCTTCGCGGCTTCCTTGAGCTTGGAGCCCGCGGAGACCTTCACGCTGTAACCGGCAGCGATCTGGATCGGCTCGCCCGTCTGCGGGTTACGGGCGGTGCGAGCGGCACGGTGGGTGCGCTCGAAGGTCAGGAAGCCGGGGATGGTCACCTTCTCGTCGCCCTTGGCGACGACCTCACCGACGGTCTCGGCGAGGGCGGCCAGAACGGCGTCGGCGTCCTTGCGGGTCACCTCGGCACGGTCGGCCAGAGCGGCCACCAGCTCACTGCGGTTCATGTTGTACTCCCGTGTCTTTCTTGCCAATGAGGCGTGAGATCGAAGCCGATGCTGCCAGGGCCCTCGGACAGTCCCCGGACCCGGGTCCGCCACTAGATCCCTCGCGCCCCGGGGGGTGCCCCCTGGACGGAGTCCTCGGGGGAGCATCCTGCCCCCACCAGTGGTGGGAAAGCCAATCCGGCACCCTGGGGAGTCACACGGAAAGCGCCACAGCCTCGGAAGGGGGCCGCGTTTCCGCGGCCCGTTCACTGCCCGACACCCTATGGGGGTCGTGGGAGCGCCGCGTCACGCGACGCGCCGTGGTCAGGCCGTCGTGGCGGCCGTCACAGCCACTCCGGCGGCCTTGGCGGCCTCGCGGACGGCCCCGGCGACCGCGCCCGCGACCTTCTCGTTGAAGACGCTCGGGATGATGTAGTTCGCGTTCAGCTCGTCCTCGGCGACGACGTCGGCGAGGGCGCCGGCGGCGGCCAGCATCATCTCGGTGTTCACGGTGCGCGACTGGGCGTCCAGGAGGCCGCGGAAGACGCCCGGGAAGACCAGCACGTTGTTGATCTGGTTGGGGAAGTCCGAGCGGCCGGTGGCGACGACGGCGGCCGTCTGACGGGCGATCGCCGGGTCGACCTCGGGGTCGGGGTTGGCGAGCGCGAAGACGATCGCGCCGTCGGCCATGGCGGCCACGTCCTCGGCGCCGAGGACGTTGGGGGCCGAGACGCCGATGAAGACGTCGGCGCCGCGCACGGCCTCCTTGAGGGTGCCCGTGATGCCCTCGGGGTTGGTGTTGTCGGCGATCCAGCGGAGCGCCGAGCCCGGGTCGGCGGAGACCAGGTCGTCGCGGTCGGCGTGGACGACGCCGTGGATGTCGGCGACGACGGCGTGCTTGACGCCGGCGGCGATCAGCAGCTTGAGGATGGCCGTACCGGCCGCGCCGGCGCCGGACATGACGACGCGTACGTCGCCGATGGACTTCTCGACCACCCGCAGCGCGTTGGTCAGGGCGGCGAGCACGACGATGGCGGTGCCGTGCTGGTCGTCGTGGAAGACCGGGATGTCGAGGGCCTCGCGCAGCCGGGCCTCGATCTCGAAGCAGCGGGGCGCGGAGATGTCCTCCAGGTTGATGCCCGCGAAGCCGGGGGCGATGGCCTTGACGATCTCGACGATGGCGTCGGAGTCCTGGGTGTCCAGGCAGATCGGCCAGGCGTCGATGC
>NZ_JAIQLH010000013.1 GCF_020037025.1 Streptomyces huiliensis
CTCGCCGCCGCGCCCGCCGGGCCCGCGGCCGTCGGCCGGGCCCTGCTCGCCACCGCCGAGGCCGAACTCCGGCGCGCCTGGGAACGCGGTTGGCAGCCCGCCGACGTGATGCGGCCGGTCCGCCGCGACGCGCCGCCCGCCGGCCTCCGCTTCGTCCTCGCCGCCGTCGCCGCCGAGGCCCGCCGCTACGCCCCCGGCACGCTGCCCCCGCGCTGGGCCGGGCAGCTCCGCGAGCTGGACGCGACGGTGTGGTGGCCGGACGACGACGCGTTCCTGGACGCCTTCGCGCGCCGCGAGCGCCTCAGCCGCTTCGAGACCGTCGCCACCGCGCTCCTCGCCCTGCGCCTCGTCGCCCGCCTGCCGCACATCGGGACCGCGGGGCCGCTCCCCGGCGCGGCGAGACCCGCGGGCGCGCCGACCGCCGCCGTCGAGCCGAAGACGCTCGCCCGGATCCGGGCGCTGCTCGCCAAGGCCGAGTCGACGGACTTCCCCGACGAGGCCGAGGCGTTCTCCGCCAAGGCGCAGGAGCTCATGGCGCGCCACTCGCTCGACGACGCGCTCCTCGCCGCCGCCCCGGACTCCGCCGCCGGCGACGGGCCGGGGACCTGCCGGCTCGGCGTCGAGGGCCCGTACGAGTCCGCGAAGGCCCTGCTGCTCAGCGCCGTCGCGGAGGCGAACCACTGCCACGCGGTGTGGTCCGGCGAGTACGGCTTCTCGACTGTCGTCGGCTTCGAGGCCGACCTGGAGCTCGTCGAGCTGATGTACACCTCGCTGCTGGTGCAGGCGGACACGGCGATGCGCCGCGCCGCCGACGCGCACCACCAGGAGGCGAACGAGCGGGGCGCGCGCGGCCGTTCGGGCCGCCGGACGCGCGACTTCCGCGAGTCCTTCCTCATCGCCTACGCTGCCCGGATCGGCGACCGGCTGTCCGCCGCCGCCCGGGACGCCACCGAGCACGCCGCCCGTCCCGAGGCCCTGCCCGTGCTGGCCGCGCGCGACGTCGCCGTCGGCGAGACGGCCGGCCGCCTGTTCCCGGAGACCACCTCGCACCGGCTCCGGGGTCGGGACGCGGAGGGCTGGGCGCGGGGGACGGAGGCGGCCGACGCGGCCCGGCTGGGGCGGCGTCCGGGGCGCTGAGGCCGCCGCTCAGTCGCCCCCCTACGGGTCTACGCGTACTCCCACCACCGCCGCACCTCGTCGTCGGTGACCTCGTCGGCCTCCGCCGCCGCGCCCAGCGCCTCCAGTTCGACCTCGGCCGCGCGGGCGTAGTGGTCGACGACCTCGTCCGTGAGCAGCTTCCGGGCCAGGGCGCCGGCCCGGAACCGTGCCACGGCCTCCGCCAGGCCGGCCGGGACCGGCGGCGCGTCCTGCCCGTAGGCGCTGCCGGTCACGGCGGGCGGGGGTTCGAGGGTGTGGTCGAGGCCGTGCCGGATCGCGGCGAGGGCCGCGGCGAGCGCGAGGTACGGGTTGGCGTCGGCGCCGGGCAGCCGGATCTCCAGGTGGAGGCCCTTGCCCCGGCCGACGACCCGGACCGCGCAGGTCCGGTTGTCGTGTCCCCAGGTGAACGCGGTCGGCGCGAAGCTCTCCGGCACGTAGCGCCGGTAGGAGTTGACGTTCGGCGCGTACAGCGGCGCCAGCTCCGGCAGCGCGGTGAGCAGGCCCGCCACGGCGTGCCGGCCGGTGGCCGACAGCCCGCCGCCGGCGTCCGGCACCACCGGCTCGTCGCCCGCCCACAGGGACAGGTGCAGGTGCAGCCCGCTGCCCACGCCCGGGGCCGGGACCGCCATGAAGGACGGCGCCAGCCCCGCCCGCGTCCCCAGGTGCCGGGCGGCGTGTTTGAACAGGACGTGCCCGTCGCAGGCCGTCAGGGCCTCGCCGTACGGGAAGGTGATCTCCACCTGACCGGGGCCGGCCTCCGTCTTGGCCGCCTCCAGGGGCAGCCCCGCCCCGCGCATCGCCGACCCGAGGGCGCGCAGGAACGTGTCCGTCCGGTCGTCGTGGTCGAGGGAGAGGTCCCGGTTGCGGCCGGTGACGGGCCGCAGCCCGGCGCGTCCGGCCGCCGCGAGCTCGTACGACCCCTCGTACAGGACGAATTCGGTCTCCAGCCCGGTCCTGGCGCTCAGCCCGCGCTCCGCGAGCAGGCCGAGCTCGCGCCGGAGCAGCTCCCGGGGCGCCACCGCGACCGGCCGCCCGTCGAGCGTCGCGTTCGTGTGGACCAGCGCGGTCCCCGGCCACCAGGGGAGCACCCGGACGGTCTCCGGGTCGGGGGTGAGGTGCAGGTCGCCGTAGCCGGTGTCCCAGGAGGAGAGGGCGTAGCCGGGCAGCGGGCGCATGTCGACGTCGGTCGCGAGGGCGTAGGCGCACAGGTCCGAGCCGCCGTCGACGACCTTCTCGACGAAGTGCCCGGCGTCGTAGCGCTTGCCCTTGAGCCGGCCCTGCATGTCGACCAGGGCCAGCGCCACGGTGTCGATCCGGCCGCGCCGGACCTCCTCGCGCAGTTCGTCCGGGGTGAGCCGGCCGTTCGAGGGGGTGAGGGCGTCCATCAGACGATGTCCTCCATGAGCTGGGTGCCGCGGGACGAGGTGTCGTACGTGGGCGTGGTGAGGGAGCTCTTGGCGAACGGCCACCAGGCGGTGGCCAGCAGCAGCGCGGCGGCCAGGGCGATGGCGGCGTAGTTCATCGTCTCGGCATTGACCGGGCTGGTCTGCGGCAGGCAGAACAGGACCGTGGCGAACGACACCCAGCCGACCGCTATCCAGCCGACCGGCCGGCTCCAGCGGCCCAGGGTCCACGGCCCCGGGGTGAACCGCTCGGGGTGGCGCAGCCGCAGGAACACCGGGATGACGTACGAGGGCGTGATGCCGATGACGTTGATGGCGGTGACGGCGTTGTAGGCGGTGGTGGAGTACAGCGAGGGCAGGGCGAGGACGAAGGGGCCCACGACCGCCAGCCACACGGCCGGGTAAGGGGTCTGCGTCCTGCTGCTGACCCGCCGCCACAGCCGCGAGCCCGGCAGCGCGCCGTCGCGGCTGAACGCGAACGTCATCCGGGACGCCGACGCGATGCCCGCGTTGGCGCAGAACAGCTGCGCGCCGATGACGATCAGCAGCAGGAACGTCGCGCCGTCGGTTCCCACGGCGTCGATGAAGATCTGCGCGGGTGGCACCCCCGCCTCGGACGTGGTCGCGTAGTCGCTGATGGCGAAGGTGAGACCGGCCAGCAGGACGAAGCCCGCGATCCAGGACACCCAGATCGACCGCACCATGCCGCGGGCGGAGGCCACCGAGGCGTTCGCGGTCTCCTCGGACAGGTGGGCCGACGCGTCGTAGCCGGTGAACGTGTACTGGGCGAGCAGCAGGCCGAGCGCCGTCACGTACAGCGGGTTGTCCCAGCCGGTGTTGTTCACGAACTTGGTGAAGACGAACGAAGGCGACTGATGGCCGTCCGGCGCGATCCACAGCACGCCGACGATGATCGCCACGCCGAGCAGGTGCCACCAGACGCTGACCGAGTTGAGGAAGCCCACCATCCGCACGCCGAAGAGGTTCAGCACCCCGAAGACGAGGAGGATGGCGCCGAAGATCAGCAGGGTCGACTCCGGGGTCGGCTCCGTCCCGAACTGCAACTCGATCAGCGCGCCGATGAACTGGGCCGCGCCGTAGCCGCTGCCGGCGATGCTGCCCAGCAGGCCCAGCAGGTTGACCCAGCCCGTGTAGTAGCCCCAGCGGCGGCCGCCGAGCCGGTTGGCCATGTAGAACATCGCGCCGGAGGTCGGGTAGGCGCTGGTGACCTCGGCCAGGGCCATGCCGATGAAGAGCACCATCAGGCCGACGCCGGCCCAGCCCCACATCATCACCGACGGGCCGCCGGTGTTCAGCCCGAACCCGTAGAGGGTCATGCAGCCGGAGAGCACCGAGATGATGCTGAAGCTGATGGCGAAGTTGCCGAACCCGCCCATGCGCCGCGCCAGTACGGGCTGGTAGCCGAGGTCCCGCAGCCGCTCGCTCTCGTCCGGCAGCCGCATGGAGTGGTCCGGCCCCATTCCTGCTCGTGGTCTCGACGTAAAGGACACAGGACTTACCTCCGAAGCGCTGAACGGGAAGGCTGGTACGGGGACGTGATGGGGACGTTCTCGGTGTTACGGGTGGTGTTACGGGTGGTGTGTCTGATGGCCGACGGGCGGGTGGGGATCCCGCCGCGGCGGCCGGGTACGGGCGCGCCGGTCTACGGGGGCCCCGCCGTCCTAGCGGCGGCTCACCGGCGGCTCACCGGCGCGGTCCCCCGCCCGGCCCGCCGGCCGCGGCCTCGCACTGGCCGCGGGCCCGGACGATCCACTCGGCCGCCACCTCCTCGGCGGGCCGCCGGTCACCAGGGTCGGCGCGGTGGACCCAGGGCCGGGTGGCCGCGCACGGTCCCATCGCCGCGAACACCCGCGCGGCCTCGGTGAACCGGTGGGCCGCCCATAAGGCGTGGGCCAGGTGGCTCAGGTCGAGGATCGAACGGCCGGCCGGATGCGCCGCTTCGAACCAGCCCCGCAGGGCGCGTTCGGCGTCCTGGACGGCGTACTCCCCGGCCCAGTACATGTCCAGCTCCCGGCCGGGGCCGTGCCGGTCGCGCCACAGGCCCACCCGGACGTACAGGGGCAGGGCGAGCAGCGGCGATCCGTGCGGCGTGCGGTCGAGCACCCACCGGGCGAACTGGTGCGCCTGCCCCCAGGAGCCGTCGGCCCGCGTGGCCAGCAGCGTCGTCATCCGGTGGTACGCCTCGCGGTTGCCCGGGTCGCGCCGTTCGACCTCGCCCAGCAGGTTCCAGGGGCCGGGGGCGAGCAGCGGGTCCGGGGCCGGCACGCGGTGTTCGGGGAGCCGCTGGTGCTCGTCGAGCGGGGCGAGGGCGAGCAGGCAGGTCCAGGGCACGGGGTCGTCCGGGGACGCGTACGCCGCGGCGCCGCACGCCTCAACCGCCTCGTCCCACAGTCGGCCGGCGTCCTGGTGCCCCAACCGGTGTGCGCGGACCGTCCGTTCGACGGCCACCCGGGCGTGCATCACGGCCGCGGCGACGCTGTCCGGCTCCTCCGCCCGCCACATCCGCACCATGTCCGTCCCGGCGGCGGCCGCCCCCAGGACCTGGGTGCGGCTCGACCACCGGCTCCAGTCGCGGGCGCGGACGGTCCGGTCGAGCAGCGTCCGCATCGACAGCCAGCGCCCGGCGGGCAGGTCGGGCAGCACCATCCGCAGCTCGTCGTCCAGGCCCGCGGGGTCGAAGCGCGGCCGGAACTCGCCCCGGCCGGCGGCTCCTCGTGAAGTCAGGGCCATCAGGACGTCACGCCCCCCGGCGCCGGTTCCGGCTTCGCTCCCGTACGCCCCCGGTGTTCCCTGCGCGCCCTGCCGAGCGCCTGCCGCAGCGCGTCCGGGCGGGTGGGCGAGCGGGGGGCGTCGGGGACGACGTGCCAGTGCGGGCCGGGCGGCGCCGTGCGCTCGGCGGACGGGAGGAGCACGTGGCAGCGTCGCCCGAGCGGCACCGTGTCCCGTTCCTCCCAGCGCGCCGCCGTGCCCACCGGGACGAGGAAGTACATGCGGGGCTCGGGCCCTTCGGGGTCCAGGACCACCGGGCCGACCGGTTCGCCGGCCTCCCGCAGGAGCGCGACCGCGCGCCGCCCGACGGTCTCCGGGACGCGCACGGCGTCCCACCGCTCGCCCGCCGCGCACAGGTGCGGCCCGTCGCCGACGGGCACCCAGCGCGGGGGGAGGGGCCGGGCCGCCGGACGGGCGCTGGACATCGGACGTCACCTCTTCCACAACGTGGGGCCGACCATTCCATTCGCCGGGCGTTCGCGTGCGGACAGATTGTCCGCGCGTCCTCCGGCGCGGCCTCTTGACACGCGCCTCAGGAAGTGCCGACGCCCGCCCAACTGCCGAACGAGGTCAGCTCATTGGGCGGGCTGGCGTCCATGCGCAGCAGGGCGGCGGCGGTCTCGCGGACGGAGGGGTGGAAGCGGGTGTGGTTCGGCGCGAGCCTGCGCGCCCGCTTGAGGGCGGCGAACGCCCCGGGCCTGTCACCGGCGGCGAGCTTCGCCGAGGCCACGTCGATGAAGTGGTGGCTCGCCCGCTCACCGGCCGTGCCGGCGGGGGGAGTCCACTCGCCGCCGGGGACCGGCGACCACGCGGCCGGCAGTGCCAGGGCCCGTTCGGTGTCGCCCGTGCGGAGCGCGGTGTGCAGCTCGTGGATGCGGATGTTGGTCGGCCCGAACGCCATCTCGTAGGCCGGGGAGTCGCGGTTCCCGGCCGCCCGCGCCACCTCCGCCGCCTCCCGCAGCCGGTCCCGCGCCCGCTCGGGGCTGTTCTCGCGCGCCTCCAGCACCGCCAGTTTCAACAGCACCGCGCCGTCGACGGCGAGGACGTCGTCCCGGGCCGCCGGGGAGGGGGCGCGTTCCAGCTCGCGGCGCAGGGCGGTGAGTCGACGGCGCGCCGGGGCGTACGCGCCCTGCCGGAGCATCGCCCCGGCGACCAGGTACTCGGCGGTGATCCGCAGCAGCGGGTCGCCGGAGCGGTCGGCGGCCCACCGCACGCGTTCGAGTGCCGTGTGCGACAGGTCGTGGTGGCCCGTCTTGTGCGCCAGGGAGTTGACCGCCCGGTAGGCCCGGACCAGCTGGCGGAAGGCCTCCTGCCGCTCCCGCGCGTGGCCGTCCAGGGCGATGTGCGTCAACTCCGTGATGACCGGCGCCAGGAGAGGCCCCATCGGCACGTACCGGGCGTCCCGCCGCAGGGCCGCCACCTGATCCGTCTCCGAGGCCAGGACCGGCAGCGGGCGGGGAGCCAGGGCGAGGTCGTCGGGACTGTCGTGGCAGAGCAGGACGCGCCGGAGGCCGGGAAGGACGGCGTACACACCGTCGTCGGATTCCGTTTCCCCGTAGTGCGGTTGCCCGGTGAGCGCTTCGGGCCCCAGGTGCAGCGCCTTCGCCAGAGCCAGGACGAGCGCGGGCGACGGCTTCCGCTTGCCCGACTCCAACTTCTGTACGTAGCTCGGGGAGATGGCGACCTTCTGCGCCAACTGCGCGGCGGACAGCCCGCGTGCGCGACGGGCGATGCGGAGGCGGTCTCCCGGGGTGGGCCGGTGGCGGGGCGGCGGGCCGGTCTCGTCGTGATCAAGCACTCGGCTCAGACTAGTGAACGGACGTTCGGGCCGGCCCCTCGGCGGACCGTTCTCGCCGATCGTTCCGGACTCCTTCACCGTCCGTTCCGGGTGACGTGCCCGCGCGTCCGCGGGGCGGCCGCTGCGGTGGCCGGGGGTCCGTGCAGGGCCGTGAACAGCCCTTCGAGCACTCGCCCTTGGTGACGGTCGCGATGCGGGGACCGTCACCCGAGTGGCGGCCGTGCCGCATGCTTCCGGGCGGGCGGGCGGGCGGGCGGGCGGACGGGCGGACGGGCGGGCGGACGGGCGGACGGGCGGACGGCGACCGTCGGGGCGCGGCATACTGCGGGGCATGCGAGTGGCGTTGATGAGCGCGGGATCGCGGGGTGACGTGGCGCCCTACACGGGCCTGGGGCGCGCGCTGGCCCGGGCCGGGCACGAGGTCACCCTGGTCACGCACGGATGTTTCGCACCCCTGGTCGAGGCCGCGGGGCTCGGCTTGCACGCCCTGCCGGTGGATCCGCGGGCCGAACTGAACACCGAGCGGGGCAAGGCGCTGCAGAACAGCTCCACCGGCCTCGGGCAGCTGAAGCGCGTGGGGTCGCTCGCGCGGGAATCCGCCGAGCGGATGGCCGAGGAACTGGTGCGGGCCGCGGAGCGGGCGGACGTGCTGCTGCTGTCGAGCTCGCTCGGCACGCTGGGGCACACCATCGCCACTGGTCTCGGCCTGCCCAGCCGGGGCGTCTACCTGCAACCGCACGCCCCCTCCGGGGCGTTCGCGCCGCCGGTCGTCACCGCCGGTTCCTGGGGTCCCACGGTGAACCGGCTGGCGGGACGGGCCGTGGCCGCAGCCGTGGACAGCCTGTACGTCCCCGCCCTGCGCACCGTACGCGCCCGGCTCGGCCTGCCGCCCCTCGGCTCGCGCGCCGCCCGGCGGATCCGGGAGCGCCAGGACTGGCCCGTGCACCACGGCTTCAGCCCCCTCGTCGTACCGCGCCCGGCCGACTGGCGCCCGGGCCTCACCGTCGACGGCTACTGGTGGCCGTACACCGAGCCCGGCGCGGAACTGCCCGCACCGGTCCGGGACTTCCTCGCGGCCGGCCCGCCGCCGGTCTTCGTCGGGCTGGGCAGCGCCACCCTGCCCCACCCCGAGCGCCTCGCGGCGACCTTCGTACGCGCGCTGCGCGCGGCCGGTCTGCGGGGCATCGTCCAGCGGGGCTGGACCGGCCTGGAGGCCGAAGGAGACGACCTGCTCACCGTCGACGAACTGCCGCACGCCGCGCTGTTCCCGCACCTGGCGGCCGTGGTGCACCACGCGGGCGCCGGGACCACGGCGGCCGGCCTGCGCGCCGGCGTCCCCGCCGTGCCCGTCCCCGCCTGGTTCGACGCCCACTTCTGGTCGGCCCGGCTGACCGCCCTCGGCGTCTCGCCCGGCCCCGTCCCCGTCCGCCGCCTCACCGCCCCCGCCCTCGCCGCGGCCCTCCGCCGGGCGACCACCGATCCCGGCTACCGGAGCCGCGCGCAGGCCCTGGCGGCCCGCCTCCGCGAAGAGGACGGCACGGCACCGGTGGTGGCGGCGGTGAACCGGCTCGCGGGGGCGTGAGAGGGCGGCTCCGGCGCGTGCACCCGGGCGCCGGGCGCCCACGCCTGCCGGTGACCGGCTCATCGCCGGTACACCGTGGAAGGAGGTGTCGGTCGCGACGCGGAGAAGGTGAGGGACAGTGACGCTTCTCGATCTTCAGGTGCTGGAAACCGAGGCGGAGGCATGGGGTCGTGAGGCGGAGGAGGCCGCGGGGGCGGGTTCCATCCTTGACCCCAACAGCGGCATCAGCATTCTCATCTGTCACTGACGGAAGGGGCCGCCGATCGGCCGGCGCGAGGCCGGGCGACGGTCACCCTCACCGCTGACTGTTGCGGAATCCGACGATCACCGCGCCCCACCAGCACAGTTGGGACACCAGGGCGGTGCCGGCCCCCCAGGCCAGGAACCGGCGCGACGGCTGTTCACTGGGCCGCAGGCCGGCCGCGCGCCGGTTCAAGAGTCCGGCCTGCAGCCCGTTCAGGGACAGCACGAGCACCATCACCAGCTTGACCCGGGTGAGGGTCGACGACGTGTCCGGGTGCAGCAGCATGCCGCTGCCGACCAGGCCCGTCAGGCCGGCCCAGATCGGCGTGTGCAGCCGGGCGGCGCCGTCGAGGGCCTCCGTCAGCGCCATCCGGCCGGTCAGCCACAGCAGGCCGTAGTAGTCGGCGACGAGCACGGCCCCGAAGCCCAGCACCAGCGTCGCCAGGTGCGCGAAGAGCGCCGCGGAGTGCAGCGAGGCGTCCGCCCGCAGATGCGCCGAGATCCATACCGCGGCGGACCAGGCCGCGCAGACGGCCAGCCCGGTCGCCGCGACCGTCCACCACGAGTCGTACACCCGCACGGGCCGGGGGCGCCGCGCGCCCGCCGCCCAGGCCGGCGTCGTCCGCGCGCGGGTGAGGAGGGGCGCCGACGGGTCGTGGGGCAGGCCGGTGGACACACTTCTCCGATCAGGTAAGGCGAGGCTTACCTCACCGTTGGTGAGTGGTCACTATGACCGCCCCGACCCGCTGATCACCACCCGCGGCCCCTCTTGTGACCACGTCGTTGCCGAGCCGAGACCGGCGCGCCCGCCCGGCCCCGCCCGTCCCCGTACGGCTCAGGCGTCCGGGGACGGCGCCTTCGCGACCCCGATCGGGCAGCTCACGCCCGTACCCCCGATGCCGCAGTAGCCGCCCGGGTTCTTGTCGAGGTACTGCTGGTGGGGCTCCTCGGCCCAGTAGAAGGGGCCGGCCGGGGCGATCTCGGTGGTGATGTCGCCGTGGCCGGAGGCGCGCAGGACCGCCTGGTAGGCGTCGCGGGAGGACTCGGCGGCCCGCTGCTGGGCGGGGGAGTGGGTGTAGACGGCGGAGCGGTACTGGGTGCCGCGGTCGTTGCCCTGGCGGAAGCCCTGGGTGGGGTCGTGGGACTCCCAGAAGACCTTCAGCAGCGCCTCGTAGGAGACGGCGGCCGGGTCGAAGACCACCCGGACCGCCTCCGTGTGCCCGGTCAGGCCGCTGCACACCTCGTCGTACGTCGGGTTCGGCGTGATCCCGCCCTGGTAGCCGACGAGCGTCGTCCACACGCCGGGCGTCTGCCAGAAGCGGCGCTCGGCGCCCCAGAAGCAGCCCAGGCCGAAGTCGGCGACGGCCAGGCCCTCGGGGTAGGGCCCGGCGAGCGGGTTGCCGAGGACGGTGTGCCGGGCGGCGAGCGGGAAGGCCGGCTCGGGGCGGCCCTTGAGGGCCTCCTCCTCGGTGGGCAGACGGTGGTCGTGGCGGAGGTGGGGGAAGAGCATCACGACTCCAGGGCGGCGGCGGACGGTGTGGAGGGGGAACGCGCGGCCGCGGGTCCGGAATTCCCGGCTCCTCCTACCCCCCGTCGTCCCCCCTGGGGCACCCCCCGTCGTCCCCCCGGGGGCCGCCCCCCGGTCAGAACCCCGCCACCGCCCGCGCCCGGTACGCGGTGTACACGGCGACCGGGTCCTCCTCGTACGTCCACGGGATGGCGCCGATGTGCCCGTCCACCGCGCGCAGGTGCTCCAGGGCCTCGGGGTACCGTCCGGCGTTCACCAGGAACCAGGCCAGCAGGTGCCGCACGTGCGGCAGGACCGGGTGGTCGGCGGGGGCGTGGACGACCGCGTACTGGGCCGCCTCGATCGCGTCCCGGACGACGGCGCTCTCGTACAGGCTGCGCACCAGGTTGACGTCGGGCAGGTGGTCGTGGACGGCGAAGAGCGGCAGCGCGGGCAGCAGGCTGCCCTGGGGGGCCGCCGCGGCGGCGCGCCGGGCGAAGGCGTCGGCCTGCTCCTGCGAGCCGTGCCACTTCGCGCTCCAGTAGCGCAGCGCCACCAGATGCGCCCCCATGTGCCCCGGCGCGCGGGAGACCACGGTCTCCCAGACGGACTGGAACTCCGCCTCGCTCGCCCCGAGCCCCCGCTCGACGTTCAGCCGGACGATGTACGGGACCGGGTCGCCCGGCGCGAGCAGCGCGGCCTCGGCGCAGACCGTCCGGGCCTCCTCCAGGATCATGCGGTAGTCCTGCGACGAGGGGTCGCGCATCGCCTGCTGCACCAGGAACTCGGCCTGCACGGCCGCGCCGCCCGCGTCCTTGGGGGCGACCACGCGCCAGTGGCGCAGCCACATGCCGCCGGTGCCGGGCGCCTCGGCCAGCTCCCGCGCCGCGGCCCCGGCCAGCGTCTGCACGC
The DNA here is from genome assembly GCF_020037025.1 of Streptomyces huiliensis. GTDB lineage: Bacteria > Actinomycetota > Actinomycetes > Streptomycetales > Streptomycetaceae > Streptomyces > Streptomyces huiliensis. Next base: position 11,394 of record NZ_JAIQLH010000013.1, read on the forward strand.
GCTGCCAGCGCAGCTCGGCGGCGCCGTCCGCCGGGGTGCGGGCCAGCAGCTCGGCCGCCGGCTTCCAGTCCTGGGTGCGGCGGGCCTCCTCGACGGCGGCCAGCAGCTCCGGGTCCGGGCCCGGCAGCCGCACGTCCAGCCGCTCGGGGGAAACGAAGCCGTGCCCGTACGACGGGTCGACGGCCGCGCCGGCGCCCCGCAGCGCGTCCTGGGCCGCGCGCCGGCGGCGCAGCGCGGGCGCGACGACGACGCCACAGATGACGACGAGGGCGAGCAGGATGAACAGAAACTCCATGAGCTGTCCTGGGATGGGAGGGAGTGCGAGGGGCGCTCCGCGAGGGGCCGACGACGTAAGGACGAGGCAGCACGCCCGATCGTTCCTGACCTCGGATTCCGAGGCCCGGCCGATCGTTCATCCGCCGGTTACAAGTGAACAGGAGTATTCCGGTAAGGCGGGTACTACTCTCGGAACAATGAGCGACCAGCAGCAGCAATCCTTCGAGACCCTCGCCATCCACGCCGGGCAGGAGGCCGACCCCCTGACCGGGGCCGTCGTGCCGCCGATCTACCAGGTCTCCACCTACAAGCAGGACGGCGTGGGGGGCCTGCGCGGCGGCTACGAGTACAGCCGCAGCGCCAACCCGACCCGTACCGCCCTGGAGGAGAACCTGGCGGCGCTGGAGGGCGGCGTCCGGGGCCTGGCCTTCGCCTCCGGCCTGGCCGCCGAGGACTGCCTGCTGCGTACGCTGCTGGCCCCCGGCGACCACGTCGTCATCCCGAACGACGCCTACGGCGGAACGTTCCGCCTGTTCGCCAAGGTCGTCGGCCGCTGGGGCGTCGAGTGGTCCGTCGCCGACACCTCGGACCCCGCCTCCGTCCGCGACGCGATCACCGACCGCACCAAGGCCGTCTGGGTCGAGACGCCCTCGAACCCGCTGCTCGGCATCACGGACATCGCCGCCGTCGCCCAGGTGGCCCACGAGGGCGGGGCGAAGCTGGTGGTGGACAACACCTTCGCCAGCCCCTACCTCCAGCAGCCGCTGGCGCTCGGCGCGGACGTCGTCGTGCACTCGACCACCAAGTACATGGGCGGCCACTCCGACGTCGTCGGCGGCGCGCTGATCACCAACGACGCCGTGTTCGGCGACGAGCTCGCCTACCACCAGAACGCCATGGGCGCCGTCGCCGGCCCCTTCGACTCCTGGCTGACGCTGCGCGGCATCAAGACCCTCGCCGTCCGCATGGACCGGCACAGCGCCAACGCCGAGCGCGTCGCCGACCTGCTGCTCTCGCACCCCAAGGTCACCCGGGTCTACTACCCCGGCCTGCCGGAGCACCCGCTGCACGAGGTCGCCGCCAAGCAGATGAAGTCCTTCGGCGGCATGGTCTCGTTCCGCGTCGAGGGCGGCGAGGAGGCGGCGGTCGAGGTCTGCAACCGCGCCAGGCTGTTCACCCTCGGTGAGTCCCTCGGCGGCGTCGAGTCGCTCATCGAGCACCCCGGCCGGATGACCCACGCCTCCGTCGCCGGCTCCGCCCTGGAGGTCCCGGCCGACCTCGTCCGACTCTCCGTCGGCATCGAGTCGATCGACGACCTGCTGGCGGACATCAAGCAGGCGCTGGGCTGAGCCGAACCCAGCCCGTCCGGCGCGTGAGGACAGCGCGCGCAGCGCGCTTCGGGGGTGCGGGGGCGGAGCCCCTGCAAGAAACGGTGAAAGGGCGGGGCCGGGGCACCACCCCTACCCCCGGGGCGCCGCACGGAAGATGACACCTGCGGCGCCCGCCCGGCGAGGGCGCCCGCCCGGCCGGGCGGCGAGCGCAAGGCGCCCCCGCCGCGAGGAAGACGGCGAGCGCCGTCAGGAAGCCGGCGGCACCTGCGGCAGAGAGCTGTGCACCTCGGACAGCGCGGAGTTGAACCGAGTCAGCAACGTGCAGAACACCGCCCGCTCCTCCTCCGTCCACCCCTCCGTGCACAACGCCATCAACTGCCTGCGCGAAGCCCGCACCTCGTCCAGCCGCGCCTTGCCGCGCGGCGAGAGCTGGAGGACGACGGCCCGGCCGTCCTCCGGGTGCGAGGTGCGCTTGACCAGGCCGGTGTCGACGAGGGGCGCCACCTGGCGGGTGACGGTCGACGAGTCGATGCCCATGCCCGCGGCGAGCGCCTTGACGCCCATCGGGCCTTCCTGGTCGAGGCGGTTGAGCAGCAGGTAGGCGGCGCGGTCCATCGAGTTGTGGACGCGGCCGACGCCGCCGAGCCGGGTCTGTTCTGCACGACGGGCGAAGACGGCAACCTGGTGCTGGAGAGTGTCGAGGACACCTGGTGCGAGGTCGGTCGTCATGTCCGGAGGGGTGGGCATGGCTGGGGACTCACTTCGTGCGGCGGGCTGGAATTGCTCGGGAATGGGGGACAGAGTACGCGGCCGGACGGGCGCGCGTGCCGTTGCCGGGCAAACCGGTCGGTTCGTATGGTCGCGGGGTCCCGTTCGTTCGGATGGCGGCCCCCTCGCGGGTCCAGGGCTGCGAGACTGGCGGTATGGCTGCACGAGTGGGAGGCGGCGGCGACCGTCCGGCACCCGTCCCTCCCGTTCCCCCCTCTGACCCCGGTACGTCGGAAGAGCCCCTCCCCGGCCTCCCCGTCACCCTCCCCGTCACCCTCGACGACATCCGCCGGGCGCAGAAGACGCTGTCCGGTGTCGCACGGGTCACCGCGCTGGAGGGCAGCCGGCACCTGTCCGGACTGATCGGTTCCCCGGTGCACCTCAAGTGCGAGAACCTCCAGCGGACCGGCTCCTTCAAGATCCGCGGCGCGTACGTGCGCATCGCGGGCCTCTCCCCGGCGGAGCGCGCGGCCGGTGTGGTCGCGGCGAGCGCGGGCAACCACGCCCAGGGCGTGGCCCTCGCGGCGTCCCTGCTCGGAGTGCGGTCCACGGTCTTCATGCCGGAGGGCGCGCCGCTGCCGAAGGTCGTCGCCACCCGTGAGTACGGAGCCGAAGTGCGGTTGCGCGGACAGGTGGTGGACGACGCGCTGTGCGCCGCCCGGGAGCACGCGCGGCGCACGGGCGCGGTCCTCATCCACCCCTTCGACCACCCGGACGTCATCGCCGGCCAGGGAACCGTGGGACTGGAGATCCTGGAGCAGTGTCCCGAGGTGCGGACCGTCGTGGTGGGCATGGGCGGCGGCGGGCTGGCGGCCGGGATCGCCGTCGCGCTCAAGTCGTTGCGGCCGGACGTGCGCGTAGTCGGCGTCCAGGCGGCGGACGCGGCGGCCTACCCGCGGTCGCTGGCCGCCGGCCGTCCGGTGGCCGTGGAGGCGCCGGCCACGATGGCCGACGGCATCAAGGTCGCGCGGCCCGGCGACGTACCGTTCCGGATCGTCCGTCGGCTGGTGGAGGACGTCCGCACCGTGTCCGAGGACCAGTTGGCGAGCGCGCTGCTGCTCTGCCTGGAGCGGGCGAAGCTGCTGGTGGAGCCGGCCGGGGCGAGTCCGGTGGCGGCGCTGCTGGCCGCCCCGCGGTCGTTCGAGGGGCCCGTCGTGGCGGTGCTGTCCGGCGGGAACGTCGATCCCCTGCTGCTGCAGGGCGTTCTGCGGCACGGCATGGCCGCCGCCGGTCGCTACCTCTCGCTGCGGCTGCGGCTCACCGACCGCCCGGGTGCGCTCGCCGCCCTGCTGGAGGTGCTGTCCGCCGTGGACGTCAACATCCTCGACATCGGCCACGTCCGCACCGACCCGCGGCTGCGGCTGACGGAGGCGGAGGTCGAACTGCACCTGGAGACGAAGGGCCACGAGCACTGCGCCGCCGTGCGCACGGCGCTGCGGGAGGCGGGCTACCCGGTGCTGTCCTGATTCCCGCCCGGTTTCCGCTGGTGTCTGCCCGATTCCCGCTGATGCCTGAGGGCCGGGCGAATATCCGGAATTTCCATTCACGGAGCGGAATGCCGTCGGTGAACGTAAAATCCTGTACTACGTCCCCCTACTCCATCTCTGTGCCACGCTCCATGCCACGCCACTGACGGACGGACGGACGCAGGTCACCGAACGGGGAGAAGCTCCATGCCGGGCGCGATTCACGCCGAGGGCCTGGTCAAGACCTTCGGCGAGGTAAAGGCTCTGGACGGCGTCGATCTCGACGTCCCGGAGGGAACGGTCCTGGGGCTGCTCGGTCCCAACGGCGCCGGGAAGACGACGGCCGTGCGCGTCCTGACGACCCTCATCAGGCCGGACCGCGGCACGGCCTCGGTGGCGGGCGTCGACGTGCTGCGGCGGCCCGACGAGGTCAGGCGCAGCATCGGCCTGTCCGGCCAGTTCGCCGCCGTCGACGAGTACCTGACCGGACGCGAGAACCTGCGCATGGTCGGCAGGCTCTACCAGTTGAGCGGACGCGAGGCGAAGCGCCGCGCCGGCGAACTCCTGGACCGCTTCCACCTCGCCGACGCCGCCGACCGCCCCGCCAAGACGTACTCCGGCGGAATGCGCCGCCGCCTCGACCTCGCGGCTGCCCTGGTCGTCCGGCCGCCCGTGATGTTCATGGACGAACCGACGACCGGCCTCGACCCCCGCAACCGGCAGCAGTTGTGGGAGGTGATCCAGGAACTGGTCGCCGGCGGAACGACGTTGCTGCTCACCACGCAGTACCTGGAGGAGGCCGACCACCTCGCGCACGACATCGCCGTCGTCGACCACGGCCGGGTGATCGCGCGCGGCACGTCCGACCAGCTCAAGGCGCGGACCGGCGGGGAGCGCGTCGAGGTCGTCGTGCACCGGCCCGAGCACATCCCCGTCGCCGACGCCGTGCTGCGGGGCTTCGGCGACGGCGGGTCCGCCGTCGAACCGCACACCCGGCGGATCACCGTCCCGGTCTCCGGCGGCGCGCGGCTGCTGGCCGAGATCATCCGCGAACTCGACGCCCGGGACGTCGGCATCGACGACATCGGGCTGCGCCGTCCCACCCTGGACGACGTGTTCATCTCGCTGACCGGCCACGCCGCCGAGACCGCGGACGAGCCGGAGCGGCAGCAGGAAGGGGCCCTGCCATGACCGCCGCCGACCACGCCGTATCCGCCGGGGGCCCGGCGCCCGGACGGGACCAGGGCCGGGGCGGGGGTGGGGGTGGGGGTGCGGGCCGGGGCCGCGTCGTCCGGTCCGTCCACGACTCCCTGGTCGTCGCCCAGCGGAACCTGATCCGGATGATCCGCATCCCCGAGGTGGTCGTCTTCGGGCTGGTCCAGCCGATCATGTTCGTGGTGCTGTTCAGCTACGTCTTCGGCGGCTCGATCGCCGTCGGCGGCAGCACGGAGCCGGCGCTCTACCGCGAGTTCCTCATGGCGGGCATCTTCGCCCAGACGGTCACCTTCGCCACCGCGGGGGCCGGGGCGGGCATCGCCGACGACATGCACAAGGGCCTCATCGACCGCTTCCGCTCCCTGCCCATGGCCCGCGGCGCGGTGCTCACCGGCCGGACGCTCGCCGACCTCGTGCAGACGGCGCTGACGCTGGTGATGCTGGCCATCGTCGCGGCCATCGTGGGCTGGCGGATCCATGGGGGGGTGCCGAAGGCGCTGGCGGGCTTCGCCCTGCTGCTCCTGCTCGGTTACGCCTTCTCCTGGATCGGCGCGCTGATCGGGCTGTCCGTGCGGACGCCGGAGGCAGCCACCTCGGGCGGGCTCGTCTGGCTGTTCCCGCTGACGTTCATCTCGAACGCGTTCGTGCCGGCCGGCAACATGCCGACCGTCCTGCGGGTGATCGCCGAGTGGAACCCCTTCAGTGCCACGGTCCAAGCGGCCCGGCAGCTCTTCGGCAACCTGCCGCCCGGCTATCCCGTGCCGGACGCCTGGCCGATGCGGCACCCGGTGTGGGCGTCGCTGATCTGGTCGGCCCTGATCATCCTGGTGTTCCGGTGGCTGGCGGTACGGAAGTACCGGTCGGCGACGGGGTGACGTAACGGCGTAACGGGCGGGGTGACGTACCGGACGGGGTGACGTGCCGGGCGGGGTGACGTGCCGGTGGAAAGCTCCGGCCCCGGACCGTGGTGCGTGGTCCGGGGCCGGGGAGGGTGACGCGAGGAGCGCGGGGCTCAGCCCTGGTACGGCTTGGCGTCCAGGATGCGGACCTTCGCCTTGCGGCCGTTCGGCAGCTCGTACTCGGCGTCCTCGCCGATCTTCTTGCCGTTGACGCCGGTGCCCAGCGGGGACTGGGGCGAGTACGTCTCGATGTCCGAGCTCGCGTACTCGCGGGAGGCGAGCAGGAAGGCCAGGGTGTCGTCCGGGTCGCCGTCGAAGGCGATGGTGACGACCATGCCGGGGGCGACCACGCCGGTGGCGGCCGGGGCCTCGCCGACCTTCGCGTGCTCGAGCAGCTGCGTCAGCTGGCGCACACGGAGCTCCTGCTTGCCCTGCTCCTCCTTGGCCGCGTGGTACCCGCCGTTCTCTCGCAGGTCACCTTCCTCGCGCGCCGCGGCGATCTTGGCCGCGATCTCGGTGCGAGCGGGACCAGACAGGTACTCCAGCTCGGCCCTGAGCTGGTCGTACGCCTCCTGAGTCAGCCAGGTGACGTTGTCGCTGGTCTGGGTCACAGGTGCTCCTCGTCGGTGCTGGGAAAATCTTCGGGGTCACGGATACAAATGAACGCCCTACTCAGAAGGGTGCACCTCCGTAGGCGGGCGAAACCACGAGCCTAACAATTACGTCCGGAATGGGGGAAGAAGTCGTGGGACGAAATCCGGCAAGGCGCGCGTCGGCGCTGGTCAGCGTGGTTCTCCACGGACTCCCCGGCTGCCGCGCCGATCGCGCCGACCGCTCGGAGGTCCACCGCCCGCCGCGGTCTCAGCCCCGGTCGGTGGTCCGGCAGCCTTCCAGCTCCGTGATGCGCGCGGGAGCGGTGGTGCGGAGGGTGACGAGCTCGGTGAAGTGCGTCTCGCGGCGGTCCAGGGCGACGTCCTTGCGGGCGACCTCGGCCCCGTCCTCGCCCAGCGAGCGGAGGGTGCACACGCCGTTGTCGTTCTTCTCCTTGCGGACCTCGATGACCGCCTGGACCGACGTCGGGGAGATCTTCTTCGAGCGGATGAGCTGGCCGCTGACGTCGGATTTGGTGACATAGTGCACACCGGCCCACGCGACGAACCCGAGCAGCACCGCGAACAGCGCCCCTCCGACGATCTTGAGCTTGCGGTTCGCGCGCTCGTCCGCCGAGCGGCCGTAACGCCCCTCGGGAAGGGCCTCGCGCTGCGCAGCCATGATCATCGCCTCCCGGACGCCGATTTGTGAACGCGGAATGAAACGGCTCCCGCTTCGGTCACTATAGGAGGCGTCTGCCGAGACGAGTGACTGAGGATCGAGCCTTGACTGAGCAGCTGCGAATGATGGCCGTTCACGCCCACCCCGACGATGAGTCGAGCAAGGGCGCGGCCACGATGGCCAAGTACGTGTCCGAGGGGGTGGACGTGCTGGTCGCCACCTGCACGGGTGGGGAGCGCGGTTCCATCCTCAACCCCAAGCTCCAGGGGGACCCCTACATCGAGGAGCACATCCACGAGGTCCGGGCCAAGGAGATGGACGAGGCCCGGGACATCCTGGGCGTCAAGCAGGAATGGCTGGGCTACGTGGACTCCGGGCTCCCGGAGGGCGACCCGCTGCCCCCGCTGCCCGAGGGCTGCTTCGCCCTCCAGGACGTCGACGAGGCGGCCGGGACGCTGGTGAAGCTGATCCGCGAGTTCAAGCCGCACGTGATCACCACGTACGACGAGAACGGCGGTTACCCGCACCCCGACCACATCATGACGCACAAGATCTCCATGGTGGCCTTCGAGGCGGCCGGCGACCCGTCCCGCTACCCCGAGGCCGGCGAGCCGTGGCAGCCGCTCAAGCTCTACTACAACCAGGGCTTCAACCGGCCCCGCACCCAGGCGCTGCACGACGCGCTGCTGGAGCGCGGCATGGAGTCGCCCTACGGCGAGTGGCTGGAGCGCTGGCACACGATGGGCCGGGAGCGCACCCTCACCACCTACGTGCCCTGCGGCGACTTCTTCGAGATCCGCGACAAGGCGCTGATCGCCCACGCCACGCAGATCGACCCGGACGGCGGCTGGTTCAAGGTGCCGCTGGACCTCCAGCGGGAGGTCTGGCCGACCGAGGAGTACGAACTCGCCAAGTCTCTCGTCGGCACGTCCCTCCCCGAGGACGACCTCTTCGCGGGCATCCGCAACAATTGAGCCCATGATGAGCGCGACTGCCTCCCTCGCCGTCACCCACCTGGTGCCGCTCGCCGCCGCCGGGGACGACCTCGACAAGAGCAAGGTCACCCCCGGTGTCCTGGGCTTCATCGTCTTCGCCGTCATCGGCGCGGCCGTGTGGCTGCTGATGAAGAGCATGACGAAGCACATGAAGCGGGTCGACTTCGAGGAGGCGCCGGAGGGCGCCGCCCCGGCGTCCACCACAGCCACAATGACGGCCACAGCGACGGCCACGGCCACCGCCGCCGTCTCCGACGGCGGGGCGACGGGCGGCAAGACCCCCGCCTGACCCAGGGCGGCCCCGAACCGCCACGCCCCCCGACCGCCGGCTGCCCCAGCGCCCGGCGGCGCTCGGCCGATCGCCCGGCCGTCCTGCCACCGGGCTGTTCTCAGCGGTTCGGTACGGCCCGGACCGGTCCGATGCGACGACCGCGCACGGGCCGCGCAGCGGCGGGTGCGGGCCGGAACGGCCACACCCGGTCGCAGCGGGTTCCGGCATGCCCTGGCCCGGTCGCCCTCCGTCCTAAAACCTGGCCCGGCCGGTCCGGCCCCCGCTGCCGCGTGCCGGCCGCACCATGCCGGTACGGCGACGCCATGACGCGGCGCCCCTGACTCAGCGGGTGGCCCAGCGGGAGCGACCCGCCTCTTCTCTCCGACGGCGCCGCCCGGACCAGTGCCCCAGCCACGGCCCCAGCCCCAGGTGTAGCCACAGCCGTCGCCGTTGCTGTCGCCGCCGCATGCCGCATGCCGCATGCCGCATACCGCTGAGAGCGCTAGCGCGAAAGCACGGCCATCACCTCCCGTGCCCGCCGTCCCGGCACCATGCCCAGGCGCCACGCCTGCCACCCGGTCTCCGGCTCCACCCCGCGCTCCAGCACCAGCGCGTACGCCTCCGCGTACTGCTCCAGCGCCGGGTCCACCGCCCAGTCCGCACCCCGCAGCTCCCGCCGCAGGCGGGCCAGGTCCTCCCCGGCCACGGCCGCGCCGACCACCGAGCCGCCCGGTGACACGAACGGCAGCAGCGTGCAGCGCAGGAAGCGGGCCCAGCTCTCGCCGCGCCGGTCGCCGAAACTCGTGAACAGCCGCTCCGCCTCCTCCGTCAGCTCCAGCGCCTGCTCCAGCCGGCCGTTGCCGGCGTCTATCACCGCCAGTTCCAGGCACGACCAGGCCTCGCCGTGCGCGACCCCCACCCGCTGGAAGTCCAGCCGGGCGTCCTGCAGGAGCTGCCGGGCGAAGCCGCTGTTCCGCAGGCTCCCGGTCTGGGCCGCCCGCTGGTCGCGGGTGACCCGTGCCGAGTGGTGGCGGGCACAGGCCAGGCCGTAGACGTCCCGCATCCGGTTGAACATCGTCCGGGCACGCTCCAGCTCCCGGAGCGCGGCCGGCAGATCGCCGAGCTCCTCCAGGGCCTGCCCCAGGTAGAACAGGGTCCACGCCTCGCCGCGCGCGTCCTCGTGCTCCCGGTGCCGGGCGACGGCCTGCCGGAGCCCCTCCACGGCCGCCGCCGCGTCGCCGGCTATCAGCCGGCTCCGGGCCAGCTGGGTCAGGGCCCAGGCCGCGCCCCGGCCGTCCTGTGTCCGCCCGTACAGCTCCAGCGCCTGGCGCAGTTCACCCTCCGCCGGCTCCGGGCGGCCCATGCGCAGCCGCACCTGGCCGAGCTGGAAGTGGGCCCACGCCTGGCCGTGCAGGCTCTCGCTCTCCTGGTGCAGCTCAAGCGCGACGGCCAGCAGGTTCAGGGCCTCCGCCAGCCGGCCGCGGTCGCGCTCCACCGCGGCCAGGGCGTGCATGGTCCACGCCCGGTCGCCGCTCAGCTCCGGGGCCGCCTGCAGCTCCAGCGCCTCCCGCAGCTTCGCCGCGGCCTCCTTGAGGTTCCCCTGGTGCTGGAGGGTGATGCCCAGGTCGCGCAGCGCCCGGGCGGCACCCGCGTGGTGCTGGGCGTCGAGGTACAGGTCCACCACCGACGTCAGCGTCGTCCGGGAGGCGTCCAGCTCGCCGAGCTGCCGGGCCGCGACACCCGTGCGCCACTGCACGGAGCGGGTCAGCAGCTCCCGGTCCGTGGCCTGCGTCAGCTCGCTCAACTCGCCGAGCCGGTAAAGGTCCCCGCGGAGCAGGCAGTAGTCGCACAGCGCGCCCAGCAGGTGCAGCACCGCCGACTGGTCGACACCCTCCGCGTGCCGGAGTGCGGCCGTGATGAAGCTCGACTCGTCGTCCAGCCAGCGCAGGGCCGCGTCCAGCGACGGGAAACCGTGGCCTCCGGCCGCGCCCTCGGCGAACATGTCGGCGCGCGTCGACGTCTTGCCGTCCACCATGCGGATGACCGTGTCGGCGAGCTCCGCGTAGCTACGGATCAACCGCTCCTGGGCCGCTCCCCGCTGCCCCGGATCCTCCTCCTCGTGCAGCCGCGCGTGCGCGAAGTCGCGCACCAGGTCGTGCATCCGGTAGCGGCCGGGGCGCACCGGCTCGATCAGCCCGGCCCGCGCCAGCTCCGCCAGCCGCTGTGCCGCCTCCTGCCCGTCGGCCGCGAGCAGGGCCGCCGCGGCGGCCCCGCCCAGCGACGCCCGGCCGGCCAGCGCGAGCCGCCGCAGCAGCCGCCGCGCGTCCTCGCTCTGGTCCATGTAGCGCAGCCACAACGCCCGTTCCACCGGCCCGGCCCGGCCCGCCGCGTCCAGCTCCACGGCCAGCGCGCGCGGCGACCGCACACCGAGCGAGGACCCGGCCACCCGCAGAGCCAGCGGCAGCCCACCGCACAACTCCCGCACCCGAGCGAGAGATTGCGCGTCGTACAGCTCGTCCGCCGAGGTCGGGGCTTCCTCCGGCTCCTCGTCCGGCGCGGCCACCGAGCGCAGCAGCTCCTCCGCGCCCGCCTCGTCCAGCGGCCCGACTTCCAGCCGGTGCACCCACGCCTCCAGGTCCGGGGGCAGCTCCAGCGGCTCCCGGGTGGTGACCAGCACCAGGCTCTCCGACCGGTCGGGCACCAGGGCACGCACCTGATCCGCGTCGGACGCGTCGTCCAGCACGATCGTCACCGGCAGACCGGTCAGATGCTTGTGGTACGCCTCCGACAACCGTCTGAGGTGCTGCTCGCGCGAGGGGTGCTCCCGGAAGAACAACTGGTCGCGTGGGGCGCCGAGTCGGTTGAGCAGGTGCAGCAGCGCGTCGCGGGTCGACAGCGGCGGCTCCTCCTGGCTCTCGCCCCGCAGATCCACCACGCAGGCGCCCCGGAACTGATCCCGCAGCTGGTGTGCCGCGCGCAGGGCCAGCGCGGTCCGGCCCGAGCCCGGCAGGCCGTGCAGCACCACGACCGTCGGCCTGGTCTCGGTGTGGGCCCGGGCCTGGTGCACCCATTGGGCGATCCGGTCCACCTGCGGCTTCCGGCCTGCGAACGGGCCGTCCCGCTGCGGGAGATCGTCGAAGGACCGGGCCAGGAGGCCGCGCAGCCGGGCCGCCGCACTACGGTCGCCGCCACGCAACTGCGGCACCCGCGACGAGCCGCCCGTACTCGACTTGCCCGACGCCGGGCCCGTGCCGTTGTGCGCTCCCTGAAGCATCCGCTGCCGGTCGAGGAAGGGCCGTATGCCCCGCACCTCCACCGCCGTCCGCCACTGGAGTCTCAACTGCTCGGCGCCGCCCGGCTGTCCGCGCAGCGCGGCCCGCCGGTGGCGGGCGGGCCAGTGGCCGGCCGTCAGCTTCGCGAGCGTCGCCACGGATCCCGCGAGGGCGACCGCGACCGCCGTGCTGACGGCGGTACCCGCGGACGTCCCGTAGCCCAGATCGGCCCCGAAGGCCGTCGCCGCGGTGACGGCCGTCACCAGCATGGGCGTACCCAGCGCGGACCCCGACAGCCGGGCCGACAACGGGCCCACGGCCGCGGCCTCCTCGTCCAGGGCCCCCACGTACGCCGCATACTCCTCGGCCGCCACCCCCGCCAGCGCGTCCAGCTCCTCACGCGCCCGGCGCAGCAGCACGTCCCCGTCCACACGCCCACCCGAACGGCGCACCTCTTCCTCGACCGCCCGCTCCAGCAGGCTCTCGACTTCCGCGCGGTGACCCTGCCGCAGCGCGGGCAGCGAGCTCTGCATGTGCCGTCCCCCTTCGACCAGCGAATGCCCAAGGCGTCCCAGTCTTCCGCCTCGGCGAAGATTCCGGCAGACCTGTGGATAACCGCCTGTGGAAAACCTGGCGCCACCATCTCAGGGAAGCGCCGAAGCACGTCAGGGTTCCCTCAGGGAAAGGCGGGGGGAGAGCCGGGGTCCTGAATGAGACGTTCGGCACTCAGGCAAAAAAGTGGCCCGGACCAAAGTCCGGGCCGTGGATCGGACTACTGCCCTGGCCACAAGTGCAGAAGGATGCCCGCAAGCAACTTGCCGACGAAGGAGCCGGCAACCTGCCTGAAGAACCCACCACGGCAGTTCTGAGACTTGTTCATCACAACACCTCGGAGATCGGCGGACACACGGGTTGCCGGCCTGGGCCCGCAAGGCGGTGTCACTGGGCCGTGGGGACAAGTCCCCTGCGCGTATCCGCTGGATCTCCCCGATCCGACCACGACTGTACGCCAACTGCCCATCGCGCACAGCCGAATGTCTGATGTCACTGGTACAACACTCGCATGGTGATCAGCACCCCGGCCGGTCCCGGCAGCAAAAGCGACGTCTGCCGCCACGGCGAACCCCGGCTCCTGGACACCCGTCTGTGGGGCAAGCAACAGGGCCTGAAGCTCCCGTACCCGGTGGTGTGCCACCTCGTGGACACCGCCGCGTACTTCGCGGAACTGTGGGAGTCGGCCGTCGGACCGCGCATGCGCGCCCGTATCGCCCTGGCGCTGCGGTTGTCGGAAGTCGACGCCGCCCGGGAGCTGGCCTTTTGGGCCGCATTGCACGACGTGGGGAAGATCTCGCCCTCGTACCAGCACTCCCTCTTCAACGACGTGCGCGCGCGGAAGAAGTACCCGGGGCGCTTCGAGCAATTACTCCACGATGGCCGTTACCGGCACGGCAGGGGCGGCACCGACAACGGTGCGGGCCCACACGGCCTTATCACCCACTGGACCCTGCCGGGGATTCTCGAACAGCTGGGCTATCCCCCGGGCGTCCCCCACGGGCCGGTCGGCGATGTGATCGGTCACGCCATCGGGCAGCTGCTCGGTGGGCACCACGGGGTCTTCCACCCGCGGATGGAGCGTCCGCAGCTGAAGCATCCGGCGACGTTCCTGCCGCAGGCCGGGAAGGGCGCCTGGCCGGAACAACGCCTTCGCCACGTGCGCATGGTGCGCGCACTGATCACGAACGACGGCCCTGTGCCGACCGGGATCCTCCCGGCCGAGCTCGCGGTCGTGGTGCTCGGCATGGTCATGGTGGCGGACTGGATGGCCAGCGAGAAGCAGTCGATCGAGGCGGTGAGATGTCCCGAGGACGAAGAGTGCTGCTGCCGCGTCGCCCTCGCACGGCACTGGAAGCGCGCCCGGGAGGTGGCCAGGGACGGAGTAGAGCGGCAAGCACTGGGGAAGTGTGGATTCGCCACCCCGGCGGCGGAGGAACTGCTCCGGGCCGCCGGACTCCCGGACGGCTCCGTGCACGGCCGGCTCGCGCGACGGCTGCTCACAGCGGCCGAGCCCGCGCATGCCGGCATGCTGCTGGTGAGTGCTCCGGCGGGAGCCGCCCGCCGACGGCTCGGGCTGGTCGCGGCCTCGAAGCTGGGCAGGGCGACCGGGGCGCGGGGGATCGCTCTGGCGCTTCCGGGAGAGCTCTACCTCGACGAGGGCTCGGACGATCTGGCGTCCTTGGCGGGCATGCTTATGGACGGCACCGGCCTGCTCGCCCGTCTTCACCCAATGTCCTTGGACGGCGATCCGGAGTCGGCCTTCGAGGACATCCCCGAGCTCAGCCTCGACCCGCCGCATGACCAGGCCACCGCGCAGGAGTGGCTCGCACAGCCGCGCCGCGGTCTGTTGGCACCCCTCGGGGTGGGCGTGCTCGACCAGTTCCTGCCGGCCATCCTCCCCGTGCCGGACAACGCGGTACGGCTCTTCGCGCTCAGCGAGAAGGTGCTCGTAGTGGACGACGTACGTCCGCAGGAACCATGGTCGCATCAGCTCCTGTGCCTGCTGGTGGAGTGGCTGGCGGCGCTCGGGACGTCCGTGGTTCTGCTGACCGACACCCTGGCCGGCGCGAGTGCCGACCGCCTGGTGAGGGCCTACCGGAGGGGAGCGCGAGCGGGTCGGGGGCTGCGGGGCCGGGAGGAGGGAACGCCCCCGTCGGAAGAACTGCCGCGGCCGGGTTGGCTGTACGTCGACGGGCAGGACGGCTCGGTCACCGCGTCCGCGGTCGACGCGCCCAGGAGCTCGGCCCTGCGCGCCTCCTTCCTGGCAGTTTCGCCGCGGCCCGGCGGCACGGGCCCGTATGCGGACACCGTCATGGGCCGGGTCGAGGACAGCGGCTCGACCCTCGTGTGCTGCGGCAGCGTGGAGGAGGCCCAGGAGACGTTCACCGTGCTCGCGCGTCACCGCCGCCGGCACGCGATCCCCGGTGAAGTCCGGCTGCTGCACGAGCGCTTCCCGCGGTATCGGGTCCGCGAACTGGTGGCCGAGTGCACAGCGGCCCACAAGCACCCGACGCAGGACGGTTCGGTGCTCGTGACCACTCCACCCTTCGCCGAGCATCTCCCGTTCCGCGTCGAGCAGGTCGTCACCCCCGCGGTCCCGTTGCCCTCCCTCTTGGCCCGCGCTTCCCGTGGTCGGAACCTGACACTCCTGGAGTACGGGGAACGGGAGGGTTCGCCGATGGACCAGGCGCTGACACAGCGCACGGTCGAGGTGCTCCGAGCCCACGGTCCGCGGCTTCGGCTCCCCGACGACGCCGCGCAGTTGATCCGCCGGGTGTACGACTCCGACGGCTACCTGGCCGCTCTCGACGACGTCACGGCTGCGCGGCAGCGGCGCCTGGCCGCCGTCGCCGATGGACACGAGGCCAGGCTGCTGCATGACGCCAGGATCACCGGCATCCCGAGCCCGGTGAACGTCCACGACGACCTGTACGAGCTGACCCGGGCCGAGCGCGGCCTCACGGAGAAGCGCCTCGCGGCCACGATGGACTTCGAGCAGGCGTACGTGCTGTTCGTCCACCTCCGAGGCAAGACCGCCTTCCTGGATCCCGAGGGGAAGGAAAAGGTGCCGTTCGTCGGGTCCAAAGGAGGGCGCGGTCCGGCCGTGGCCGCTCTGGCCCGGCATACGATCGCGGTTCCGCCACAATGGGCGCCGGAAGGTGGGATCTCGACGCAGATCGGCCGTGGGCGATTCGACAACATCAAGTACAGGAACTGGGTGCAGCGGACGTGGCTGAACCGGGTGTATCCGGTGGTCCTCAGCAGAACCGGTGATTCCTGGACCGGCCTTCTCGGGAGCGTGCGTCTCGGGCTCACCGACGTCGGTCTGGTGAGGCTCGGTTGATTTTTCGAAAGGGCCGCACTGCGCATCGTGATCGCTTACGATCGGCGACAGCCCACGCCACCTGAGGCACCTTCCGGTGTGCGGGCGATGGGCGCCGTTCTATCGTGATCGACCCGCCGTACAGCCCTGCGGGACGGAAGTGAACAGGCCACCGGGAGGGTCGTGGAACCGCCACGGGCGATGAATCTCTTCGACGAGCCGTGGATCCCCGTGCGTTGGCTCCATGGCCAAGCGGGCCCCGAGTCCGTGGGCCTCCGGGACATCCTGGGGCGGTGCCAGGACATCGAAGCCTTGGACATTCCGCTCGCCGCCGCCCAGTCGGCGCTCCTTCGGGTGCTGTACGCGCTCACCGCGCGGGTCACCGGGCTCGACGAGGATCCGGACGGCGACTGGGAGCGCCGGCGCGCCGGCATCCTGGAGGGCCGCGCGCTGCCGCGGGACGGCATCGAGGACTACGTCTCCCGGCAGTACGACCGGTTCTTCCTCTTCGACGACGTCACCGGCCGCCCGTGGCTGCAGGACCCGCGTCTGGCGGACGAGTGCACCGAGACCAGCGGCGTGAACAAGCTGATCCTGACCCGGCCTTCGGGTAACAACTACTCCTGGTTCGGACACTTCCGTGACAGCACCCCGTACGCGCCCTCAGCGGACACGGCAGTGCTGTACCTGCTCATGTGGCACTACTACGGCGCTCCCGGCAAGTGCACCGCCCGCGCGCTCCACGGGGAGCGGTTCTCCGAGGCCAGGCGCGGACCGTTGTCCGGCTCGCTCTCCTACCACCCGGAAGGGGACTCGTTACTGATCACCCTGCTCGCCGGTCTCGTGCGCCCTGGGGTGGAGGTGCGGCCCGAGGAAGACCTCTGCCCCTGGGAGCGCGACAAGCCGACAGACCCGGCGGGCGCTCCTCCGGTACCGGTCGGCCCCTGCGGCTGGTGGACGGACACCTCGCGGCACGCTCTCCTGCTCCAGCCCGACGCTCGCGGGGAGCGCGTCACGGATGCCCACATCACCTGGGCGTACCGTCTCCCCGGAGTCCTCGACGACCCGTACCTGATATGGGAACGCAGGCTTGTCAAGAAGCAGCAGGAGGAGGTACGCACCGCCCGGCAGGCCAAGGCGAACCGAGCCCTGTGGAGGGACCTGGACGGCCTGCTGCGGCACCGGCCTCCGGAGGCGCAGGGCGAGGAGACCACGGTGGAGCCGCCGAAGGTGTTCGCGACCGCGGCCGAGCTCACCGACCAACTGCGCGTCCGGGCGCTCGGCTTCGACCAGGACAAGTCCAAGAACATCCAGTTCGTCAGCGGTCTCACTCCCGCGACCGTGGGCCATCTGACCGATCGGCTTCCCGACACCCAGGTCGCGGTCGGACGACTGCGCAGGCTCGGCGAACGGTACGGGGAGAACCTCACCGAGGCGGTGCGCAAGGCCTGGGCGCTGTACACGAGGGGTGACCCCAAGCAAGCGGGCAAACTCGTCCCACGGGCCGAGGCCCTGTACTGGCCGGCTGCCGAGCGCGAGTTCTGGGCCCGCTTCGACCGTCTCGACCGCACCGGCGAGGACCCCGACGGCGGCTTGGACGTCCGCGCCACGCGCGACGCCTTTCTCCGGCTGGCCCGCGAGGCCTACGCGCGCACGACCGACCCGCTCACCCGCACCGTCCGCGGCAACCAGGCCGTGCTCGAAGCCCGTGGCTTGCTGTGGATGACGCGCCCTGGGCGCAAGAACAAGTAGCCGTCGTGCCGACCGAGACGTGCCGACGAAACGTGCCGACCGAAAGGTGCCCCATGGCAGAGGACCGCGATGCAGCCGCACGAGCGCGCCGCGCCGAACACCTGCGTTTCGTGCGGGAGATCCGGCAGCTGTGTGCCAACAGCCCAGGGGCGCACGCACGCCTGCGCCGTGGTCTGGGCAAGGACGTCAACCAGGCGGACGGAATGCACGAGTTCATCGCCCACTGGCTTCCCGAGAAACGGAACCGGGAGCGGGACCGTGCCTACTACGCGGTCGCCGCGCTCATTGCCGCCCAGCCCCGGCACGTGGTCCGCGGCCGGCCGGCGAACGACACGGAAGCGGAGCAGCCGATCGGCGCCTACGGTCCCAGCTTCGGCCGCACCCTCGCCGAGTCCGTCCTCAAATCCCCCGCGCAGGAGCGTGCGCGTCGGCGCGACAGCGCCCGCAAGCGCCTGGAACTCCTCGTCCGCCAGAGCCCTACTGGGCTGCACCGCTACCTGCCCTCGGCCACCCGTCTCCTGCGCCAGTGCGAGACCGAACCCGACTGGGCCCAGCTGCTGCAGGATTTGATCCGCTGGCCGTGGAACGCGGCCGACATCGGAAGCCGGTGGCAGCAGGACTACTTCCGCGCCCTCCACCTGGACGAGTGGAGGAAGCGGGACGAAGCCGACGCCGCCCAGGCCGTGCCCGAGCCTGGATCGTCCGCCGCCTGACCGCCACCCAGCACACCCTTCCAGAAGGAGCCTTTCGTGCCGACCGCGCACCTGCCCGCGAGCTTTGTGGACGTACACGTTCTGCAGAGCGTCCCCGTGTCCACGCTGAACCGCGACGATCTCAACGCCGTCAAGATGGTCGATTACGGCGGGGTGCGGCGTACCCGCGTCAGCAGCCAGTCGTGGAAGCGGGCATTGCGCCAGGAATTCGAGAAGGAGATCGGCCAGTTCGCCACCCGCACCCGGCGGATCGGGAAGGCCGTCGCCGACGTCCTCAGGGAGAAGCACGGCTGGGATCACCAGGAGGCACGTCTGGCCGGCGCCCATGTCGTGGCGGCCTCTGGCATCAAGTTCGGCATCGAAGGGAAGCCGGACCAGGAGGATTACGAGGCCATCACCAACGGGCTCGTGTACCTGTCCTCCGAATCGATCGAGGAACTCGCCGATCTCGCCGCCGGGCACCGCGACGAGATCAGGAAAAAGAAGATCGAAAAGACGAACGACAAGTCGCGGCTCCCCACGGCCGACGTCCAAGAGATCATCCGTCGAGGCAACGCGGTCATCCACACGTTCGGCCGCATGCTCGCCGAAGTCGACGGCGCGGACGTCGATGGCGCAGTCCAGGTCGCGCACGCGTTCACCACCCACCGCAGCGACGTCCAGGTCGACTACTTCACCGCCGTCGACGACCTGACCGCCGCATGGGGCGAGACCGGCAGCGGCCACCTCAGCGAGGCCGAGTTCTCCGCCGGCACCTTCTACCGCTTCGCCACCATCGACCTGCGCGAACTCGTCACCAACATGGGCAAGGTGCATTCCTCCGGAGGGCCCCGCGACGTCTCCGAGGACGCCCGCAACATCGCCCGGGCCTTCCTCTCCTCCTTCATCCGCTCCCTGCCACAGGCCAAGAAGAACTCCACGGCTCCGCACACCGCACCGGACCTCGTCCACATCAGCGTCCGCGGCGACCGCCCGCTGTCCTTTGCCGCCGCCTTCGAGACCCCCGTGCGCTCCGGGCAGGGCGGCGGGCACGGCACCGCGTCCCGCGCCCAACTCGTCGAGTATGCGCGCACCGCCACCACGCTCATGGGCAGCGACCGCATCCTCGCCGCTCACTGGGCCGGCACCGGCCAGGACGTCGAAGGACTGGGTACCCGCGTCGACACCTTCGACGCACTGGTCGCGGCCGGCGTCGAGGCCGCCTTCGCCCCACTGGAGGGCGGCGCGTGACCGCACCACAGCCGCCACGGGAGCCCGGGCTGCTGTTGCGTCTCGCCGCGCCGCTGCAATCCTGGGGAGAGCGCAGCCACTTCACCGACGAGCGCGACACCGCCGCCTTCCCCACCAAGTCCGGTGTCCTCGGCCTGCTCTCCTGCGCGCTCGGCCGGCACCGTGGGCAGGACATCGACGACCTGCGCCGACTGAGACTCACCGTGCGCGTCGACCGCCCCGGCTACGTGCTGCGGGACCTGCACACCGTCGGCGGCGGCCTGGACCCGAAGGAC
Organism: Streptomyces huiliensis; assembly: GCF_020037025.1. Lineage (GTDB taxonomy): Bacteria > Actinomycetota > Actinomycetes > Streptomycetales > Streptomycetaceae > Streptomyces > Streptomyces huiliensis. Next base: position 31,006 of record NZ_JAIQLH010000013.1, read on the forward strand.
ACCGTCCGAACGGCCAAGGGCGGCACCCGTGGCCTGAACAAGTCCACCGTCTACGGCCACCGTCTCTACCTTGCCGACGCCGCGTTCGTCTGTGCGCTCACCTGCCAGGAACAGGCGGTCCTCGACCGCTGCGCCGACGCGCTGACCGCTCCGCGCTGGCCCCTGTACCTGGGCCGCCGCGGCTGCCCACCCGAGGGCCCCGTCCTGCTCGACCACAGCCGCGACGCCCTCGCCGGCCTCCTCCGGCTCCCGCTGCCCGCACAGGCTCCGGCCCCCGCGGTGACGCTGCTCGCCGACCGCCCTCTCGGCTGGCTCCCGCGCCATCCCGAAGATCCTGACGACGGCACGCGCCCCAGCTCCGAGGTCCAGGACGAACCGGTCGACACTGCCTCGCACCGGCGCACCTTCCGCACCCGCCGGCTATACCGAGGCTGCTGGCATCCACCCGAGCACCTGTACACCGGCGCACTCGGCACCGGCTACCTGAAAGTTCTCGCCGCGCATCTGCGTGCCACCACCGTGAACTCGCCCGATGGCCCGGAGACCACCGTATGACCACCTGGCTCACCCGCCTGACCCTAGACGCTTCCCGGATCGACGTACGCGAGGAACTCCGCAACGCCGTCGCCATGCACCGGCGCGTGATGTCCCTCTTCCCCGACCTCTCCGAACTCGAAAGCGCACGCCAACACTTCGGTGTGCTGCACCGGGTCGAGCAGGAAGGGCGACGCGCCGTACTCATGGTCCAGAGCAGCGGGGAGGCCGCTCCCGAGCGGTTGCCGGACGGGTACGCGGTCGACTCGGCCTCCCGCGACATCCAGCCGCTCCTGGACGCCCTGGCCCACGGCCGCCGCCTGTCCTACCGCTGCGACGCCAACCCCGTCCGCCGCCCCAGCAGCACGACGCGGGAGGTGTACAGGAACCTTCCTTCCGTCGTCGCCCTCCACGGCCGCCACGCCGACGACTGGTGGTACCGCCGGGCGGGCCTCGCCGGCCTCAAGATCTACACCCATCTCTCCCACCCCTTGGACGCCGCTGTCGGCCGCCGTGGCAAGGGCCGTGACGCCCAGAAGGTGCGCCACCACCGGGTCCGCTTCGAAGGCACCGCTGAAATCGTCGACCCCGACGCGCTGCGAGCGGCGATGACCGGTGGCATCGGGCGGGGGCGGGCGTACGGCTGCGGGCTGCTGACGATCGCTCCCCTACGGGCGGGGGAGTAGGCACCAGCGGCTCCCCTTCCCCGGTGATCCGACCCCTGGGGCCTGTGGCGAAACGTCCCGCCCGCCCCGTGGCGCCCGGCACACACGATCGCGGCGCTGTCGTCCCCCGCCCCGGAACGACCGGTACCCGGACGCGCCTCCGCCTTGCGACCGCACGCACTTGGGCGGACTCGACCCGTCCTTCGCCACGGGCAGCGGGCCCAGCCCTGCGAGACGCGCTGGAGGATCGGGATCGTGCGACGATGTCGGTATGGATCGCCTGGCCGATGCCCAGTCGCCGGATTTGCTCCAGCACGCCCGGAACCCTGTCGACCGGTGGCCGTGGGCGCCGGAGGCATTCGAGGAGGCAGAGCGGCGCGGCGCCCCTGTGCTCCTGTCGGTCGGTTACTCCTCGTGCCACTGGTGCCAGTGAACCCGTCAATCGAGTGCTCGAGACACTCACCTCGATCAAGAGCACAGGGCTGTCGTATTTAGAAGGCGGTGGCCGACTGGCGGTGGGTACGACTGCTCGTGCTGGAGGTCCATCGCTACTTCGGGTGGTTCAGAGTGCCTTCACCCCGAGGTCGGCGAAGAGCTTTCTGGTGGCAGGGTCGACAGAGTAGAGCACCGTACCGCGAATGGAACGGGTCATCAGCACACCATAGGCATTCCGCAACGACCGTGTGAGCTCAAAGTCTTCAGCGATGCGTGAGGCTTTGCTCTTCACGTGCTCGCGGTGGGCAACCCAGGCCCCGTCTTCCCAAGTGAGGTCAGGGCCCATGATCACGCCACCCCATTCGTACTCGAGCCCTTGGGCGGTGTGCACGCACCCGATCTGCCCGAAGCCTCCGGGATCGGTCGCCCAGAACTTCCGTCTGGGCACTCCCTGAGTGCTGTGCTGGTCACCGGCATTCCAAGGACGTGCCCAGTCGGGGTCGGGATTGACGTCAGGGTAGGTGCCAGTGTCGTCGGTCCAGTCCCAGCACATGCCGGCGCTTATCCGGGCGCTCGCACCCGCTGGGTCCCTGCTTAGGAGGTAAGACTCCATCTCAGCGGCGCTCTCGGCATAGTAGAGCTCGAAAGGTTCGGGTTCGGCGGCGTCATCGGGGCGCCACATGATTGGGTCCCCGGCCATGAGGCGGCGGACCCAGGTGTCGTACGTCGAACTGCCGACGTTGCGCAGCACCCGGTCCAAGACGATCGGCACAATCTCCACGCCGAGGCTCTGGATCTCGGACTTGAGCCGCTCCGGCGACCATACCTCCTCTGAGAAAAGGCGTTGATCGCCGTCGATGAAGAAGACCGGCACGCGAGCGCGGGTGACGACAGTCGCCACCGTGCTCGGTCCTGTGGGCCGCATGCTGAAGGAGCCGGTCATGGGCCGCTCACTGAGGCGGTGGGCCTCGTCGCAGACGACCAAGTCCAGTTCGTCAGGCCCGAGCTTGTCGGCGACCCGCTTCAGCGTCATGAATGCCTTCTGGTGCCCCTTGGCTGCTCGCTTGAAGGTGTCACGCGAGGCGATGCCGCCAGATACGAAGCCGGCCGAGTAACCCGCTTGCAGCGCCTCTCCCAGAGCCGTTAGCGCGACGAGCGACTTGCCACTGCCTGCGCGTCCCTCGATGACGAAGACCTTCTTCACTCCCGAAGTCCCAACGGCCGCAGTGGCGTCGGCGATCTCCCGAACAGCCCGCAGTTGCCGCTCGATGAGGCTGAACCGGGTGTGCCCGTTGACGATCGCCCCGACGTCCTCGGCGAGAAGGGAGCTCGTGCGCCGACGCTCGAGCAGCTCCTGTGCGGCCTCCGCGCCGGAAGCCGTGCTGAAGTTCGCCACCAGGAACTTCTCCAAGGCCAATGGCTGCCGTGCTGTGAAAGTAGGGATCCCGGGGCGAGGGGACACCTGGCTGATCCATTGGTAGTCAGGGTGCATGAGGTTGTGCAGATAGGCCGCGCCAACCAGATTGACATATCGGTCGTCGAACATGCTGTGGTGCCTGCGCAGATCGTCCATGTTGGCGCTGACCTGGACGGCTGGGTGCTTGACATGCTTCTCGTAGGCTGAGAACGGCGCGTAGACCAGATCCCGGGCGCATGCCTGGCAGAGCATGTTGTCTCCTCGCGCCTTGCAGGACGCGCAGAGCCCAGCCGACTTCGACGCCGTCGGACGCTCGATGCTGCTCCATTGCTTGAGTTCGATGACCGCGTAACTGAGCCGTCCCGACGGGTGCTGTCCTGCGAGGACTACGTCGATGTGGTTCATCGCCCCGTCGGCAAGGTACTCAATGAACATGCGCACCTGGCTGAGGCCGAGGTTGTCAAGTATGGTCGCCAGTTCGTAGACGCTTTCACGCCAAGCTTTGACCTCCGAGGGCTTTGGCTTCTTGTCTTTTGGGTGCGTTGCGGTGTAACACTCACTGATCTTCCGGACCAGTTGGTGACGGTCCCGTACCAGGCGCTGTACGGGCCAGAATGCCTCCATTGGCTTCCAGCCGCCCCCGACCGCCATAGTGTCTGTCTCCTAAGTAGCGAGCCAACGCTCTTGCGAGCCAAGTCACTGGAACCTAGCAGAACCGATTCTGCACCCAGCTTGCGCGCCATTGACCGGCGGTCGCTGTTGGACCGGTGCCGGTAGATGTCAACCTCGGCTGTCCGGGAGCAGCACCGGCGGGCACTGGACTTCACGGTGCTGGATGACGCGGCGGCCACCCAGGACACCGTCACCCAGCTCATCACCGCCCTCCGTGCGGTGATCCGCGAGGTCGCCGGCGCCGCCGATGGCGAAAACCTGCTGCATGGGTAACGACTATGGTGATTCGGGCAAACCCCGCGTTGCCTGGAACGACGAACAGGCCAGGGCCGACCTCTTCGATGCCCTGGCCACCGACTCGCTCAGACTGTTGGGCCACCTCCCTGACCAGGACCTGGACGAGAAGGCCGCGAACGCGGTCGGCATCCTGGCCCTGGTCACCGGACAGGACTTCGAACCGGCCGATGACTCCGACGGCCGTGACGGACGCAGGCGCATCACCCGGGGCACCGCCCGCGACCGGTTGATCTCCACCACCGATCCTGACTCCCGGCACGATCCGCCGCCGCCGGCGGTCCTGGGCGCATAAAGCTCCGGAGTGGACGGCAAGAAACGGATCTCTGGGCGGGAACCGCTCGTTGCCGGGCCTGACGGCCCGGATCGTGCGACGATACCGGCATGAACCGACTGGCCGATTCCCAGTCGCCGTACCTCCTCCAGCACGCCACCAATCCAGTCGACTGGTGGCCATGGGGAGAGGAGGCGATGCAAGAGGCAAAGAGGCGCGACGTACCCATCCTTCTCTCGGTGGGCTATTCGTCGTGCCACTTAGCCGGCTGACCACTGGTGCCACGTCATGGCACGCGAGAGTTTCGAGGACGAGGAGGCCGCCGCCTACCTCAACGAGCACTTCGTCTCCGTCAAGGTCGACCGCGAGGAGCGGCCCGACATCGACGCCGTCTACATGGAGGCGGTGCAGGCGGCCACCGGGCAGGGCGGCTGGCCCATGACGGTCTTTCTGACGCCCGACGCCGAACCGTTCTACTTCGGCACCTACTTCCCGCCCGCTCCGCGGCACGGGATGCCCTCCTTCCGGCAGGTGCTGGAGGGGGTGACGGCCGCTTGGCGTGACCGGCGGGGCGAGGTGGGGGAGGTGGCCGGGCGGATCGTCGACGAGCTGTCGCAGCGGACCCTCGCCGCGGCCGCCGCCGGGGGGCGGCCGCCGGCCGCCGACGAGCTGCACATGGCCTTGATGGCGCTGACCCGTGAGTTCGACGCGGTGCGCGGCGGCTTCGGCGGGGCGCCGAAGTTCCCGCCGTCGATGGTGCTGGAGTTCCTGCTCCGCCACCACGTCCGCACGGGCTCCGCCGCCGCCCTGGACATGGTGACGGCCACCTGCGAGGCCATGGCCCGCGGCGGGATCCACGACCAGCTGGGCGGCGGCTTCGCCCGCTACTCCGTGGACAACGGCTGGGTCGTTCCGCACTTCGAGAAGATGCTGTACGACAACGCCCTGCTGTGCCGCGTCTACGCGCACGTGTGGCGGGCCACCGGTTCGGACCTCGCCCGGCGGGTGGCGCTGGACACGGCCGACTTCCTGGTCCGGGAGATGCGCACCGAGCAGGGCGGCTTCGCCTCCGCCCTGGACGCGGACAGCGACGACGGCCGGGGCCGGCACCGCGAGGGCGCCTATTACGTCTGGACCCCCGAACAGCTCCGGGAGGTGCTCGGGGAGGCGGACGCCGAGCTCGCCGCCGACTACTTCGGTGTCACCGAGGAAGGGACCTTCGAGGAGGGCGCCTCCGTCCTGCAACTACCCGACAGCGAGCGGCTCGTGGACGCCGAGCGGATCGCGTCGATCCGGGAGCGGCTGCTGGCGGCCCGCGCCCGGCGGCCCCGGCCCGGCCGGGACGACAAGATCGTGGCGGGGTGGAACGGCCTGGCCATCGCGGCGCTGGCCGAGACCGGTGCCTACTTCGACCGCCCCGACCTCGTCCAGGCCGCGACGGACGCCGCCGACCTGCTCGTCCGCACCCACATGGACTGGAACGCGCGCCTCTTCCGCACCTCTCTGGACGGTGTCGCCGGTGGCCACGCGGGGGTGCTGGAGGACTACGCGGACGTGGCTGAGGGCTTCCTGGCGCTGTCCGCCGTCACCGGTGAGGGCGTCTGGGTGGACTTCGCGGGACTGCTGCTGGACACCGTCCTGATCCGGTTCCGCGACGAGGAGGGGGCCCTCTTCGACACGGCGGACGACGCCGAGGCCCTCATCCGGCGCCCGCAGGACCCGACGGACAACGCCACCCCGTCCGGCTGGACCGCGGCCGCCGGGGCGCTCCTGACCTACGCGGCGCTCACCGGGAGCGCGCCGCACCGGGAGGCGGCCGAGCGGGCGCTCGGCGTGGTCCGGGTGCTCGGGCCCAAGGCGCCGCGCTTCATCGGCTGGGGCCTGGCGGTGGCGGAGGCGCTGCTCGACGGGCCGCACGAGGTCGCCGTCGTCGGGCCGCACGACGACCCGGCCACCCGGGAGCTGCACCGCACCGCCCTGCTCTCCCAGCGGCCCGGACTGGCCGTCGCCCTGGGCGAGCCGGCCTCCGCGACGGCCGCCGAGGTGCCGCTGCTGGCGGACCGGCCGCTGCTGGCCGGCCGCCCGGCCGCCTATGTGTGCCGCGGCTTCACCTGTGACGCGCCGACCTCGGATCCCGAGGAGCTCGCGGCGAAACTGCGGGGGAGGTGACCCCGCCCGGGGGCGGGGCGGCGTTCAGAGGGTGAGTCCCCGCTCCAGCAGGTCCAGTGCACGGTGCAGGTAGTCGAGCGGATCACCGGTCTGCCCCTCGTCCACCCACACCATCATGGCCTCCTGCGTGGCGGCCAGCACCGTGGTCGCCGCGACCCGCAGTTCGAGATCGTTCTCCGGGCGCCCGGTGCGCTCGGCCAGGACGGTGCACAGGAGGCGTGCCGTCCCGCCCATGCCCTCACCGGAGCGGGCTCGCAGACTGGGGACGTCGCGAATCAGCCGGTTGCGCACCCGCATCTCGGGGCTGTCGCTGCCGAGAATGTCCCGCATGCCCTCCAGGATGGTGTTGCGGATCGCGCGGAGCGGCGGCTCGTCGACCGGACGCGACCGGAGCAGCGCCCCCAGGAGGGGGTCGTGCTCGTCCGTGAGGACGATGTCCTCCTTGGTCGGGAAGTACCGGAAGACGGTGCTGGGCGAGACGTCGGCGGCCTCCGCGATCTGGTCCACCGGCGTCGCGTCGTACCCCTGCTCCTCGAAGAGCCGGTAGGCGGCGGCGCGGATCGCCTGGCGGGTCTGGATCTTCTTCCGTTCGCGCAGCCCGAGCCGGGGGCCCGGCTGGGCGGCGGGGGATGTTGGTGCGGAGGCCATGACCGTCATTGTCCGCCATCCGGCGTTTCGACTGCCACAGCGGTGGCGGGGGCCGCGGCAGTCGCGGGGGCCGTGGCGTGCCCGTCCGGCAGGAAGACCGCCACCAGGGCGGCGGCCAGGAGGGCGACGCAGCCGCAGACCAGCAGCGTCAGGTCCATGCCGTGCAGGTACGCGGCGTCGGCCGAGCGCGCCAGGGCGGTGTCGCCCAGCCGGGCGGCCGTCGCGTGGGCGCTCACGACGCTGTCGTCGGCCACCCCCGCCGCGGCGGCGGACAGCCCGCCGGTGTCCAGCCGGTCGCGGTACGAGGCGGCGAGCAGACTGCCCAGCGCCGCCAGGCCGACCGCGGCGGCCGTCTGGCGGAGCGTCATCATCAGCCCCGAGCCCGTCCCCACCCGTTCCCGGGGCAGGGCGCCGAGGGCCCCGGCCATGGCCGGGATCATGGCGAACCCGAAGCCGAGTCCCACCACGGACAGCCACCCGGCGGTGAAGCCGTAGCCGTCCTCGACCGAGGTGCGGCTGCCGACGAAGGCGGCCGCCGCGATGACGGTCAGGCCGCCGGGGATGACGACACGCCGGCCCAGCCGTTCGACCAGTCGCGGCGCGATCCGGGACGCGGTCAGCAGGCCCAGCGGCATGGGGATGAGGCGCAGTCCGGTGTTGAAGGCGTCGTTGCCCAGGACGCTCTGAAAGTAGGAGGGGAGGACGAACAGCAGGCCGGTGAAGGTGAACATGACCAGGGAGGCGGCGATGCTGTTCCACAGGAACCCGCGGTGGCGGAGCAGTTCGAGGTCGAGCATCGGACGCTCCTGCCGCCGCGAGCGCAGCACCAGCAGGGCGAGCAGGACCACGGCGGCGGCCAGCGTGCCGAGGACGAGCGGGGAGCCCCAGCCGTACCGGGGGCCTTCGGTCACGCCGTAGACGAGTGCGCCGAGGCCGCCGATGGAAAGAATGGTGGTGAGGGCGTCCACCGTGGGGGAGGCGGGGTCGTTGGTCTCGGGTACCAGGAAGCGGCAGGCGATCAGGGCCGCGCCGATGAGCGGAATGTTGATCAGGAAGACCGAACCCCACCAGAAGTGGTCGAGCAGGAACCCTCCGATGATCGGGCCGAGCGGCATGCCCAGCGCGGACGCGGCCGACATCGTGCCGACCGCCTTGTTGCGCTCCTCCGGCGGGAAGATCGCGGGGATGACGGCCATGGAGAGCGGCAGGACCAGCGCGGCGCCGGCGCCCATCACCGCCCGGCCGACGATCACGACGTTCGCGTCGGTGGCGACGGTGCCGACGAGCGCGCCGGCGAGGAAGACGGTCAGGCCGATGCCCAGCATCCGGCGGCGGCCGAAGCGGTCGCCCAGAAGTCCCGCGGGAAGCATCAGGGCGGCGAAGACGACCAGGTAGGAGTCGGCTATCCACTGCAAGGTGCTGGCGTCGGCGCCGAGTTCATCGGCCATGGTGGGCAGGGCGACGTTCAGGATCGTGCCGTCGAAGCCCAGGACGAGCATGCAGGCGACGATCGCGGTCAGGGCCCACCAGCGGCGGGGATCCGGCTGGAGACCTCGCGTGGGCGGGGACAGGGCGGGTGCGGTCGTCACGGGCACGCTCCTTCGAGAGTCGATGGCAAGTGCCAGTAACCCTTAATTGAGAGTTTCTGTCAATACTTGCGGTCTCCGAACGCCTCTCTGACGGGACGCTGATTGTCAGTGGGGTGTGTCACGCTGTGTGCAGGGCAGGGGAACGGTCGGTAAGAGACCGAGTGGGAGGGGTGATCCCTGATGGGTGTCATGGTGAACGCCGTCGCCGCGCTGATCGCGACACTGAGTGTGGGTGCGTACCTGATCGCCGGCGAGGTGGCGGTGGTGGCCGTGGTGCTCGCCGGCGTCGGCGGCCTGGCATGGCGCGTGGCCGCGACCTCGCGGCCGCCGCGCGTCGCGCGCCGGGAACGGACCGCGCCCCGGCCGCTGTCGGACGGCCGGTGGGACGGGTCGTCCGACGCGCGGAACGGGGCGCGGAGGGGGGCGCTCAGGGGAGCGCGGAGGGAAGGGGGGCGGTCAGCCGTGCGTATAGGCCACCAGAGAGATGCCGACGTAGTGCACGACGAAGGCCGCCAGCGTCAGTGAGTGGAACACCTCGTGGAAACCGAACCAGCGGGGTGACGGATTGGGGCGCTTGATGCCGTAGATGACGCCGCCCGCGCTGTAGAGGAGGCCGCCGACGATCACCAGGACGAGCACGGCGATGCCGCCCTTGCGCAGGAAGTCGGGCAGGAAGAAGACGGCCGCCCAGCCCATCGCGATGTAACAGGGGGTGTAGAGCCAGCGCGGCGCGCCGACCCAGAAGACCCGGAAGGCGATGCCGGCCGCGGCCGCGGCCCAGACCGCCCACAGCAGCAACTGGCCGCGGCCGCCCGGCACCAGGAGCATTGTCAGGGGCGTGTAGGTGCCCGCGATGATCAGGAAGATGTTGGCGTGGTCGAGGCGGCGGAGCACGGCCGTGACCCGGGGGCTCCAGTCGCCGCGGTGGTACAGGGCGCTGATGCCGAACAGCAGGCACGCGGTGAGGACGTAGACGGCGCAGGCGATCCGGCCGCGGGTGCTGTCCGCGAGCGCGGTCAGGAAGACGCCGGAGATCAGGACGGCGGGGAACATTCCTGCGTGCAGCCAGCCGCGGAGCCGCGGCTTGACGACTGCCGACAGGGGTTCGGGACAAGAGGGGGAAGGCGCGGTGGTCGCGGCACCGGCGGGAGTTGCGGGCGCGACGTGCGCCGCGTCGGACGCGGGTGTCATGGCCCAATGTTACCTACGCCACCGTAGGTTACGGACCGGTATCACGTGGCGATGGTCACGGGAGTGCCCCCTGGACAGAACCGAAACGGAGTCGGATGATCAAATGAGTGCGGGCGGCACCGGATGAGCGGTCACGAAGCGTCTGGGTCGCAGCCCCCAAGGGGCGAATGTGCAGAAACGGACCAACTGTCGGGTCAGGCACGCGGATGGTCCGTTCCACCCTCAACATGCGACGCCGGGCGCCTCCTGGGTCCCCGGCGGGACGGAGCGATCGTGGCGCGCGCAAATGCGGCTCCCACCACCCCCACCAACCACCAGGAGCTGATCTCCTGGGTAGACGAGATCGCCGCCCTCACCCAGCCGGACCGGGTCGTCTGGTGCGACGGATCCGAGGCCGAGTACGAGCGCCTGTGCGAGGAGCTCGTCGCCAAGGGCACCTTCCGGAAGCTCGACCCCGTCAAGCGCCCCAACTCGTACTACGCCGCCTCCGACCCCACGGACGTGGCCCGCGTCGAGGACCGTACGTTCATCTGCTCCGCCAAGGAGGAGGACGCCGGCCCGACCAACCACTGGAAGGACCCCGCCGAGATGCGGGAGATCTTCCAGGGCGAGAAGGGCGTCTTCCGCGGCTCGATGCGCGGCCGCACCATGTACGTCGTGCCCTTCTGCATGGGCCCGCTCGGCTCGCCGCTCTCCGCGATCGGCGTCGAGATCACCGACTCCGCGTACGTCGCCGTCTCCATGCGCACCATGACCCGCATGGGACAGCCGGTCCTCGACGAGCTGGGCCCCGACGGCTTCTTCGTCAAGGCCGTCCACACGCTCGGCGCCCCGCTGGCCGAGGGCGAGGCCGACGTCCCCTGGCCGTGCAACTCCACCAAGTACATCTCGCACTTCCCCGAGGACCGCGAGATCTGGTCCTACGGCTCCGGCTACGGCGGCAACGCCCTGCTGGGCAAGAAGTGCTACGCCCTGCGCATCGCCTCCGTCATGGCCCGTGACGAGGGCTGGCTCGCCGAGCACATGCTCATCCTCAAGCTCACCCCGCCGCAGGGCGAGGCCAAGTACGTGGCCGCCGCCTTCCCGTCCGCCTGCGGCAAGACCAACCTCGCCATGCTGGAACCCACCGTCCCTGGCTGGACGGTGGAGACCATCGGCGACGACATCGCCTGGATGCGCTTCGGCGAGGACGGCCGGCTCTACGCGATCAACCCCGAGGCGGGCTTCTTCGGCGTCGCGCCCGGCACCGGCGAGCACACCAACGCCAACGCCATGAAGACCCTCTGGGGCAACGCGGTCTTCACCAACGTCGCCCTGACCGACGACGGCGACGTGTGGTGGGAGGGCATGACCGAGGAGGCGCCCGCGCACCTCACCGACTGGAAGGGCAACGACTGGACGCCGGAGTCCGGCACCCCGGCCGCCCACCCCAACGCCCGCTTCACCGTCCCCGCCGCCCAGTGCCCGATCATCGCGCCCGAGTGGGAGGACCCCAAGGGCGTGCCGATCTCGGCCATCCTCTTCGGCGGCCGCCGGGCCTCGGCCGTGCCGCTGGTCACCGAGTCCTTCAGCTGGCAGCACGGCGTCTTCATCGGCGCCAACGTCGCCTCCGAGAAGACCGCCGCCGCCGAGGGCAAGGTCGGCGAGCTGCGCCGCGACCCCTTCGCCATGCTGCCGTTCTGCGGCTACAACATGGGCGACTACATGGGGCACTGGGTCAAGATCGGCCAGGCCGCAGCCGAGCGCGGCGACGAGGCCAAGCTGCCGAAGATCTACTACGTCAACTGGTTCCGCAAGGACGCGGGCGGCCGCTTCGTGTGGCCCGGCTTCGGTGAGAACGGCCGGGTGCTCAAGTGGATCGTCGAGCGCCTGGACGGCAAGGCGGACGGCGTCGAGACGCCGATCGGCGTCCTGCCGACGCGCGCGGCGCTCGACACGAACGGCCTGGACATCGCCGACGCCGACCTCGACCTGCTGCTCTCGGTCGACAAGGAGGTCTGGCGCGAGGAGGCCGCGCTGGTGCCGGAGCACCTCAACACCTTCGGTGAGCACACGCCGAAGGAGCTGTGGGACGAGTACCGGGCGCTGGTGAAGCGCCTGGGCTGAGGGTGACAGGGCGTGGACCGGGAGGTTGTCCGGTCCCGCCCTGCCGTGTTTTCCGAGGCGGATCGGCTTTTCCGAGGCGGGGCGACGCCCCGACCGGGGCGCGTCCGGCTCAGACGTCGTCGGTGATCCCCAGCGCCGCCGCGTGCGCTCGCAGCCGTCCCTCGGCCAGCGCCGCTCCGGCGGCGTCGCCGCGCGAACCGGCGACCACCAGGGCCTGGCCGGCCAGCATGTGCGCCCGCTGGTGCAGGGCGTGGACGCGGGCCGGGCCGCCGCCGGACGCCGTGGGCACGGCCCGCAATGGGGCGTGCCCGCCGCGCAGCCGCTCGACCCGGGCGGCCAGCCGCCGGGCGGCGTCGTCCAGGTCGGCGGACGGGGCCAGGGCCCGCAGTTCGTCGGTCACGGTGAGCAGCGCGGTCAGGTGTCCGGCGAGCCGGATGTCGAGCTCCTGCCCCCGGGAGCGGCGCGGCCCGTGGCCGCCGCGCACGGGTTCGGCCATGGTGTGGACCGACTTGGTGCGGATCGGTTCGTACATGGATGGCCTCCTGTCCTCCTTAGAAGGCCATCCTAACTTAGATTCTGTCTAAAGTTGTGTCCGTGTGAAGAGTGGGCAGGGTCAGGGCTGGCTGTAGCCCTCCAGGAACGTGCCGATCCGGGTCACCGCGTCCGCCATGTCCTTGGCGTTCGGCAGCGTGACTAGGCGGAAGTGGTCCGGCTCCGGCCAGTTGAAGCCCGTGCCGTGGACGACCATGATCTTCTCGGCCCGCAGCAGGTCCAGCACCATCTGCCGGTCGTCCTTGATCTTGTAGACCTTGGGGTCGAGCCGCGGGAACGCGTACAGCGCGCCCTTCGGCTTCACACACGTCACGCCGGGGATCTGGGTCAGCAGCTCGTGCGCCACGTCCCGCTGCTCCAGCAGCCGGCCGCCCGGCAGGACCAGTTCGTTGATCGACTGCCGGCCGCCGAGGGCGGTGGCCACCGCGTACTGGGCGGGCATGTTGGCGCAGAGCCGCATGTTGGCCAGGATCGTCAGGCCCTCGATGTAGCTGTCCGCGTGGGCCTTCGGGCCGCACACCGCCATCCAGCCGCTGCGGTAGCCCGCGACCCGGTACGCCTTCGACAGGCCGTTGAAGGTGAGGGTCAGCAGGTCGGGGGCGAGGGCGGCGGTCGGGGTGTGGGTCACGCCGTCGTAGAGGATCTTGTCGTAGATCTCGTCGGAGCAGACGATCAGGTTGTGCCGGCGGGCGATCTCCGTGAGTCCGCGCAGCATCTCGTCGTCGTAGACGGCGCCCGTGGGGTTGTTGGGGTTGATGATGACGAGCGCCTTGGTGCGGTCGGTGACCTTGCGCTCGATGTCGGCCAGGTCCGGCATCCAGTCGGACTGCTCGTCGCAGCGGTAGTGCACCGCCGTGCCGCCCGCCAGCGAGACCGACGCCGTCCACAGCGGGTAGTCCGGCGCCGGGACGAGCACCTCGTCGCCGTCGTCGAGCAGCGCCTGCATCGACATCTGGATCAGCTCCGAGACGCCGTTGCCCAGGTACACGTCCTCGACGGACAGCTCGATGCCCTTGGTCTCGTAGTGCTGCACCACCGCGCGCCGGGCCGAGAGCAGACCCTTGGCGTCGCCGTAGCCGTGCGCGTCGCCGACGTTGCGCAGCATGTCCTCCAGGATCTCCGGAGGGCACTCGAAGCCGAAGATCGCCGGGTTGCCGGTGTTGAGCTTGAGGATGCGATGGCCCGCCGCCTCCAGCCGCATCGCCTCCTCCAGCACCGGACCACGGATCTCGTAGCAGACATTGGCGAGTTTCGTTGACTGGATCACCTGCATGACGGCCACCATACGGGGGCGCGCGACGCCGCGCGCGAGCTTTCGGGACGCACCCGGCGCGTGCGATCACCGCTGTTCAGGGGTGGTTCAGGGCGCCGGAGCGCGCCGGACGGCACGGCCCGCCAACACCTCCGTCCGCCGTCCGTCTTCCATCGCAAAGCGTCCGGCAATCAGGACATAAGGAATGCCGGTCGGAAGCCGCCGAGGATCTTCGAAAGTGGCACCGGCGGCGACCGTCTCCGGATCGAAGAGCACAAGATCGGCCCGGCGCCCCACCCGCACGAGACCCCGGTCCGACAGCCGCAGCCGGGCCGCGGGCCGGGACGTGAGATGCGCCACGCACTCCTCCAGGGAGAGGATCCCCAGCTCGCGCACGTAGTGCCCGAGGTAGTGCGGAAAGGTGCCGTACGCCCGGGGATGCGGCTTGGCGCCGTGCAGGATGCCGTCGCTCCCGCCCGTGTGCGCCGGGTGGCGCATGATCTCCCGGACGTTCCCCTCGTGCCCGACGTGCAGCAGGACCGTCGTCCCGAGCCGGTCCTCGACCAGCAGTCGGCGGGCCGTCGCCCAGGGCTCCTCGCCCCGCTCGCGGGCCAGCCCCGCGATCGTCCGGCCCGCGTACCGCGGGGCCCGCCGCTCGTCGGCGACCCCCGACACCTCGACCGCCGCCCAGTCGACGGGCACCCCGTGGGAGCCGTCCGAACCCGCCACCTCCAGGGCGTACCGGATCCGGGCCGACGTAGCGTCGTCGCGCAGCCGCGCCAGCACCGCGTCCGGGCCCCCCTCGGCCGCCCAGCTCGGCAGCAGCGACGCGAGCGTGGTGCAGCCGGGAGTGTAGGGATAACTGTCGAGCGTGAGATCCACCCCGCCGGCGCGCGCGGCGTCGAGCAGGCGCAGCAGCTCCGGCGCGCGCCCTTCGTTCCCCGCGAAGTTCAGAACGGTGTGCGCGAGGTGCAGCGCGCAGCCCGCGCCCCTCGCCACCTCGACCATCTCCTCATACGCCCGCACGGCGCGCGCGCCGTACGAACGGTGGTGCGGACAGAAGTACCCGCCGTACCGCGCGACCACCCGGCACAGCTCGGTCAGCTCGGCGTCGTCCGCGTACATGCCCGGCGGATAGGTGAGCCCCGCCGACAGGCCCACGGCCCCTTCCTCCAGCCCCTCCGCCACCAGCCGCCGCATCCGTCCCAGCTCGGCGTCCGTCGCCGGGCGGTCCTCCCAGCCGACCACCAGCATCCGGACGGTCCCGTGCGGCACCAGGTACGCGGCGTCGACCGCGATCCCCTCGCCGCCGAACCCGTGGTCGAGCCGGTCCAGGAACTCGCCCGTCGAGCGCCAGGTGAAGTCGACGTCCTCGCCGGCACCGTTCCACCCGGCGATCTGCGCCCGCACCTCGGCGAGCGTCCGGTCGTCCACCGGCGCGTACGACAGCCCGTCCTGCCCGAGCACCTCCAGCGTCACCCCCTGCGCGACCTTGGCCTCGTGCCCGGGATCACGCAGCAGGGCCAGATCGCTGTGCGCGTGCATGTCCACGAAGCCGGGGGCCAGCGCGAGGCCGTGCGCGTCGACGGTCCGCCGCGCGCTCGGACGGTCGCCCGCCCCCTCGCGGACGATCGCGGCGATCCGGCCGCCGTCCACGCCGACGTCGGCACGGAACGACGGGCTACCACCGCCGTCGACGAGCCGGACGTCCCGGAAGACCGTTTCCATGTGCGGCCGCCTTTCGCCGCCGCCGAACCGGCGGCGCCCTCGGAAGGTACGGACCCGGCGGAACGCCCGGACGGCGCCGGCCCGGCGGAGACCGCGGCCCACCGCCGGCCCTCCGGCCGCGTCAGGCGCTCCTCCGGTCGGGCACATCCGGACCCTACGTCCGCCGGTCCTCTTCCGGCACCCCCGAAGCCTGAAGGCCCCGATGCCCGACGCCTCCCGAGCGCGGCTGCTGTTGGGCTGCCCGGCCCGCCGTCTTGGAAGAACGTCCGCTTCCGAAGAACGTCCGCTTCCGAAGAACGTCCGCTTCCGAAGAACGTCCGCTTCCGAAGAACGCCCGCCTCGGAGAAAACGCCCGCCTCAGAAAAACGTCCGCACGTACTCCGTCACCGTCCCGCCCGCGTCCACCACCGGAATCATCGGCCACTTGTCGAAGGCCGTGCAGGGGTGGGAGATGCCCAGGCCCACCCAGTCACCCACCTCCAGCGGGTCGTCGGCGGGCAGGGAGACGAAGGCGTGCTGGTCGGCGAGGCCCGTGATCGTCATGTGGCCCGCGGGGCGCTCGGCGCCGTCGCGCTCGGAGCGGACGACCTGCGGTTCGGGGAAGCCGAGGTCGTAAGGGGCGTCACGCTTACCAGCGTTGAGGTAGGCGCGGCCCGGTTCCGGGCGGGAGACGCACTGGGCCCAGAGCCGGAAGGCGGGGAGGAGGGCGCCCTCCGCCGGGTGGCGCGCGAACGGGGTCTTGCGGCGGTACTGGCCGTCGTCGTGGGTGACGTACGCGCCGGAGCGCAGCAGCTTGAGCACCGGCGCGGACAGCGCCGGAAGCTCTCCGAAGACCTCGGCGACCGTGTCGAACCACGAACTGCCGCCCGCGCTGACCACGATCTCCTCGACCCCGGCGAACCGCCCGGCCGCGTCGAACTCCGCGGCCAGCGACGTCAGATCGCGCAACCAGGCCCGGACCTTCGCCTCGTCGGCGTCCGGGACCTCCGCCTCGTACCCGGCGACGCCCACCAGACGCAACGTTTCCGCGGCCGCCACCGCGTCGGCGACCAGTGCGCCGTCCGCGGCCGTGCGGACGCCCGTCCGGCCGCCCGCGGCGCCGAGTTCGACGACGACGTCCAGCGGCCGGCCGGCCCCGGCGCCGCGCAGGGCCGCGTCCATCAGCTCGACGCCGCGCACGGAGTCCACGTAGACGACGACCCGGAAGTCCGGGTCGGCGGCGAGTTCGCCGGCCAGCCAGCGGAGCGCGGCGGCGTCCACGACCTGGTTGGCGAGGAAGATCCGCTGGATGCCGAAGGCCCGGTAGACGCGGGCCTGCGCGGGCACGGCGGCGGTGATGCCCCAGGCGCCGTGCGCGAGCTGCCGCGCGAAGAGGCGCGGGGCCATGGACGTCTTGCCGTGCGGCGCGAAGGCGAGGTCGTGCTCGGCGGACCAGCGCTCCATCAGCGCGAGGTTGTGGTCCAGCGCCTCGGCGGAGAGGGTCAGCACCGGGGTGGTGAAACCGCCGGTGAACAGGGAGCGCCGCTGGGCCGTGAGGGCGCCGACGGTCAGCCCCTCCGCGTCCGGGGGCAGTCCCTTGAAACGGTGGTCCACCGGCTCGTGGGCGAGCCGGGCCAGGGCGTCGTCGGCGACGGCCATCGAGCCTCCTCGTGGGTACGGGTCCGGTGCGGCGTCCGTTGCGCACACCGCTCGCGGCTGTCTAACATCCGGCGGAAGGCCAGGTCAACGATGGTCCACGGGCTGGGAGGCGCGGTGCCGGGGCCGTCGTCGGCGCGGCGATCCGACGACGAAGGCGATGCCGTGCGGACGACGCGGGTGCCGCCGTGACGATGACGAAGGCGATGCCATGACCGAGAAGACCGCCGTCACCCCCGCCGGCCACACCACCCCGCCCGCCCGGTTCTCGCACGGCGTGCGCAAGGGGAACATCCTCCAGGTCGCGGGCCAGGTCGGCTTCCTGCCCGCCGGGTCCGGCGAGGCGCCCGTCGTGGCCGGCCCCGGGCTCCGGGAGCAGACGCTGCGGACGCTCGACAACGTGCTGGCGGTGCTGGAGGCGGGCGGGTCCTCGTGGGAGGACGTGGTGATGCTGCGCGTCTACCTCACCGACACGGACCACTTCGCCGAGTTCAACGCGCTCTACGACGCCTACTTCGCCGACCTGAAGGGCGTCCCGGCGGCCCGGACGACGGTGTACGTCGGGCTCCCGGCCGGTCTGCTCGTCGAGATCGACGCCCTCGCCGTCCTGGACTGAGCGAACGGGCCCGTCTGGGCTGAGCGAACGGGCCCGTGTGCGTCACGGGCCCGCCCGGTTCTTGCCTGCTTCCCTACCGCTTCGCGCAGTACTGCTGCTCCTTTCCGATCGACCGGTACATGCAGTCCGCGTTCTCCAGCAGCTGGAGCACCGCGTCCCGGTTGCGCGCCGTCTCCCGGTCGATCACCGAGGCCGGCGGGTAGAAGCCGCCGCCGCCCGCGCCGGTCGGGTACATCTCGAAGGTGTAGGCGAAGATCTTCTGGTCGCCCCACAGCCAGTCGTCGATGGTGCCGTCGGTGATGTAGAGGTCGCTCGACTGCTCGGGCGTGTACCCGTTGCTGGCCGCCATCGCCTTGCCCACCTTGGCGAACGCGTCGTGGTCGTCCTGCGTCATGCCCGACGCCGTGTCGTTGTACGTCCAGCCGAACGGCCACATCACCAGTTCGCTGTAGGTGTGGAAGTCGATCGCGGCCTTGATCCGCTGCTTGCCGCCGACGACCCGGCCGCGCACGAAGTCGGCGACGACCTTGACCTCGGGCGCCGACTCGGCGGCGCGGCCGCGGTACGTCTCGGACCCGGTGCTGCCGGAGGAGCCGCCGCAGCAGCCCCACTTGTAGTTCCAGTTGCGGTTGAGGTCCGTGCCGACGTTCGAGGAGCCGGAGTTGGGCTGCCGGTTCTTGCGCCAGTTGCGGTACGTGCCGGTGGCGATGTCGTATTCGCCACCGTCGGGGTTGACATCCGGGACGATCCAGATCACCCGCTCGTCGACCATCTTGGTGATCCGGGGGTCGGAGCCGTAGCCCTTGCCGAACTCGTTCAGCAGGTAGAGGGCCATCTCGACGGTGAGGTGCTCGCGCGCGTGCTGGTGGTGGGTGAACAGCACCTCGGGCTTGGCCTCGTCGGGCTTCACGCCCGAGCTGATCCGGACGGCGACGATGTCGCGGCCCTCCTGGCTCTTGCCGATGACCCGCTTGCTCATGAACGAGGGGTGGGCCGCGATGCCGGCGTCGATCTCCGCCGTCATCTCGCGGTAGTTGTGGTACTTGGCGTCGCGCGACGGGAAGTCGTGCGGGACGGGCCGTTCGCCCGCGCCGCGGTCGGGCGGGCCGGGCAGTTCGGTCACGCGGTGCCCGAGGGCGCGGACGCGGTCGGCCTGGGCCGCGTTCGCCGTGATGACGACGGTGTTCCCGTGGACGGCGTCGACGGACGCGCCGGTCGCCGCGACGGCGGTGCGCTGGGCGGCGGTGCGCGGGCCCGTCACCTCGTACGAGGCGGTGCGCGGGTCCGTCATCTCGTACGAGTGGGCCGTCCCGGTCCGCGAGTCGCCCGCCGAGGAGATGGCGGGGGCGGCCGAGACAAGGGGGACGAGAGAGGCGAGGGAGAGGACAGTGGCGAGGGCGGCTGCCCGGCCGCCGGGTGAACGCGGTCGCATGACGGCCTCCTGGAGGCTCTGGTGTGTGCGACGGGTGGGGGGTGTGGCCGGGGGTGCTTCGCCAGTGTCAAGAGAATGACATGAGCAGGTCAAGGACTGCGGTGCGAGGGGTTCCGGCCAACTTCGCCGTCACTCCGGTCCGATTGATTGCGTGCGACCTCAAGGTCACCAACAATGCACATGCCAAATCGGAACGCATTCCGTCCGGAGAGGACCACCCCCCATGAGACGACCTCTCGTCGGCGTACTCACCACCCTGCTGCTCGGCGGCGCGGCCGTGACCGGCGTCGCCGCCGCCCCCGCGGGCGCCGCGCCGCAGACGGCCGACGCCCCGCGGGCAGCCGCGCCGGCCGCGCCGCCCACCGAGGCCAAGGCCAAACCCAAAGCCGTCGACTTCGCCGGCACCGTCGCCCTCAGCAACTGCTCCGGCTCGCTGATACGCCTCCCCAACTCGGCCGACAGCGACCCGGGCCTCGTGCTCACCAACGGGCACTGCCTGGAGACCGGCATGCCGGGCCCGGGCGACGTCATCGTCGACAAGGCGTCGTCCCGCACCTTCACGCTGCTCAACTCCACCGCGGGCAAGGCCGCCACGCTCCGCGCGAGCAAGATCGCCTACGCGACGATGACCGACACCGACGTCACCCTCTACCAGCTCACCACCAGCTACGCGCAGATCAAGAAGAGCTCCGGGATCGACGCCCTCAAACTCTCCGCCGACCACCCCGTCACCGGCACGCCGATCAAGGTCGTCTCGGGCTACTGGAAGCGGATCTACTCCTGCAACGTGGACGGCTTCGTCCACGAGCTCCGCGAGGGCGACTGGACCTGGAAGGACTCGCTGCGCTACACGTCCTCCTGCAACACCATCGGGGGGACCTCCGGTTCGCCGGTCATCGACGTCAACACCGGCAAGGTGATCGCCGTCAACAACACCGGCAACGAGAGCGGCGAGCGGTGCACGATGAACAACCCGTGCGAGGTGGACGAGAACGGCAAGGTCACCGTCCGGCGCGGCATCAACTACGCCGAGCAGACCTACGGCATCGCCAAGTGCGTGACCACCGGCAACAGGATCGACCTGAGCCTGCCGGGCTGCGCGCTGCCCAAGCCGTGACGCCGTCGGCGTGACGAAGGGCCCGCCGGGGGATTCCGGCGGGCCCCTTCAGCCGCGTCCGTGGGTCGTTACGGCAGGCCGTGGACGTGCGGGCCGACCGCGTTGGACCAGGCGTTGCCGTTGCTCGCGTCCCAGTTCGTCGACCAGGTCATCGCGCCCCGGATGCCCGGGTAGGTCTTCGCGGGCTTGAACGAGCCGCAGCCGGTGCCCTTGGCCAGGCAGTCCAGGGCGTTGTTCACCACGGACGGGTCCACGTAGCCGCTGCCGGCGCCGCGCGGCGAGGCGGGCAGGCCGAGGCCGACCTGCGAGGGCG
The DNA here is from genome assembly GCF_020037025.1 of Streptomyces huiliensis. Classification (GTDB taxonomy): domain Bacteria; phylum Actinomycetota; class Actinomycetes; order Streptomycetales; family Streptomycetaceae; genus Streptomyces; species Streptomyces huiliensis. Next base: position 51,645 of record NZ_JAIQLH010000013.1, read on the forward strand.
CCAGTCCACCCTCCAGCTGGATGCAGGCGAGCGCGGTGAGGAAGTCGACGGACCCCTGGGAGTACACCCTGCCGTCGCAGCCCAGCATGGAACCGCTGTTGTAGAACTGCGTGTTGACGACGGTCAGGATGTCCTTGACGTTCAGCGCCGTCTTGAAGTAGCTCGCCGACGTCGACTGCATGTCGAGCGTCTGCGGCGCCATCGTGATCACGAGTTTGTCGCCGGCCTTCGCCGACAGGGCGCGCAGGGCCTGCGTCATGTACGTCGGGTCGAGCCCGTTCTCCAGGTCGATGTCGACGCCGTCGAAGCCGTACTTCCGCATCAGCCGGTACACGCTGTCCGCGAAGTTGGCGGCGGACGCGGCGTCGTTGACGCGCACGCTGCCACGCTCGCCGCCGACGGATATGACCACCGACTTGCCGGCCGCCCGTTTGGCCGCGATGTCGGCCATGAAGTCCGCCTCGCTGTAGCGCAGACCCGGGTCGAGGGCGAAGTCCACGGCGCCCGGGGTGCTGGTGGCGTCGGCGAAGGCGACGGCGATGATGTCGTACTGGGCCTGGACGTCGCTGATGCGCTGGACCTTGGCGCCGTTGTCGAAGTTCTGCCAGTAGCCCGTCACCGCGTGCTTCGGCGTCGTCGGCTGTCCGCCGCCCGCGGCCGTCGTGGCCGTGATCTCGCCGGAACGGGGCGACTCGCCAGCCGCGTTGACCGCCGTCACCTGGAAGCGGTACGTCGTGGAGGGCGCGAGTCCGGTGGCCGTCGCCGAGGCGCCGGTGACCGACTGCGTCTTCACGCCGTCGCGGTAGACCTGGTAGCCGGTGGCGCCGGTGACCGGGGTCCAGGACAGGTCCACGGACGAGGACGTGGTCCGGCCGGCCGTCAGGCCGCCGGGGGCGGACGGCACCGGGTCGCCGGGGTCGCCCGGATCGCCTGGGCCGCCGCCCGGGCCGGTGAGGGTGACGTCGTCGGCGAAGTAGGCGCTCTGGCCGTACCAGCCGTGCGTGTAGACGGTGACGGAGGTGGTGTTGGGGCCGGTGGTGAAGGAGGTGGTGAGTTCCTTCCAGTTCGAGCCCGTTCCCGGCGTCCAGGTGGAGACGTCGGTGGTGCCGGTGCCGCTCGCGCCCAGGTACACGTACGAGCCCTGCGCCCAGGCGCTCAACCGGTAGGCGGAGCCGGGTTTGACGGCGACGGTCTGCGCGCAGCGGGCGTTGTCGAGTCCACTCGGCACGGCCTTGAGGGCGGCGGTGCCGGAGTGGGTGGGGGTGCCGGTGGTACCGCTGTCGCCGGAGCAGGTCCAGGGGGAGAGGCCGTTCTCGAAGCCGGCGTTCTTGAGGAGGTTGGGCTCGGCCTGCGCTGAGGGGGCCGCGTGCGCGGGACCGGCGCCGGTGAGAGCCGCGCCGCCTGTGGCCAGGGCGAGGGCGGTGAGGAGACCGCCGAGGCGGCGGTTTCGCCTGGGGGCGCGGCGGGCCGTTCTGGGGCGCGCGTCAGGACATGAGTGATCCACTACTGCCTCCGGTGGGGGGAGAGTTGAGACGGTGAGTGGGGGGTATCGCTGGGGAGGGGGGTGGTCACCGTCTGGTGCGTGAGGATGGTCCAGACCAATCCATCCGTCAAGGGGATCGGTGGGGAGCGGCGTGGTTCACCCGTGGCCGTCGGGGGTCGGTGCCGGACCGGTCTCGTACGGAATGGAGCCGATCTCCGTCCGGAACCGGTCCGGAGAGGGCGGGAAGGGGCCGGACCGGGCCGGTTCGGAGGAACTGTTCCGAGCCGCCTCGTTCGTGGATAAAGTGCGGGGCGCCGACGTGCGCGGGGCGTCGGCGCCGAACGGAGACGATCCATGGCCACCGGGACGCCTGGGGCCGGAGTGGACGGGGATTCGGACGTGCCGATCGCGATAGCCGTCACCAGCCCCGACCTGGTGCTGCCCGCCCCCGACGGCCCCGCCCCGACCGCGGCCGTCCTCCAGCCGCCCGAGGCGCAGCCGCTGGAGACCGCGGTGGCCCAGGCCGCCGTCCTGCTCGACCGGTGCGGCCACCTGGTCGTCGTGCACTCCGACGCGCTGCCCGCCGCCTACGTCCGTCGGCTGCACACCGTCCGCGCGGTGCTGGAGAGCGACCGGATCGCCCTGCTGCCCGTCGCCCTGCCGCCGCTGGCGGTGGGCGTGCTGGCCCGCCAATTACGCCAGCTGTCCGTCTCCGACCTCGGCCCGGGCGTGCTGGCGTCCGCCACCCGCCTCCTCGCCCACTACATCTACGCCGGCGCCCAACTGGCCAGCATCGCCCGCTTCGACCGGGTGCCGGTCGGCCTTGGCCCGCACCTCACCTCGCTGCTTCCCGGTGTCCGTTTCGGCGTCCTCGTCAACCCCGCGCCCCGCCTCGTCCGCCCCGGAGGTGACGACGTCCCTGGTCCTGCCTACCCGACCCGGCTGACCGTGGCCCGTGACGGGCCCCGCAAGGCCGAGGACTGGGTCGTGGACGTCCTCGCCCCGGAGTGGCGCGTCGAAGGGGTCCAGGAAGTGTCACCGCTGCCCGCGGAGTCCGTCCGCTGGTGGGGGACTCGCAGGGCCGTGGAGTTCGCCGCCGCCATCCCCGATCCGTCGATCCTCTACCAGCTGATCGCCTCCGTCCGGCGGGAGGAGTGCCGGTGGTGCGGGCTCGAACTCATCGGCGACCGCTGCGGGTTCTGTGCGGCCGGTGGGGAGGCCGCGGCATGAGGGACGGATTCCGGGGGCGGGGCCGTGCGTATTCGGACGCCGCTCGAAGAGGTGCCTTAGGGGCGAACGCCCCACGGGGGCAGGGCGATCGGCGTACCCTCGCGGTTCGGGCCGTCGGCCGGCCGGAGGGTGTCGCGAGGGCGGCGGGCGGGATCACCAGCCTGTATGCGACAACCGGCGGAGCTCCGAGCGAACGGTCCGGTCGGCTCCGCACCACCGGCCGTCACCGCGCCACCGGCCGTCACCGCGGCGTCGGCCGGCCCGTCCGGGAAGGCACCGAACCGACGTACCCCAACCGATCCCCAGTGAGGTCCGCCGCCCCATGAACTCACGCCAGCGACGCGGGATCATCCTGCTGCTCCTGTCGGTCCTCTGCGCTGTGGGAGCGGCTGCCGGGGTGTACGCGGTCGTCGAGGACGCCGAGTCCAAGGTCGGCCCGGAGGTCACGGCCTACCGGCTGCGGTCCGATGTCGCGGCCTACCGGGCGCTGGACGAGGGACAGTTCGAGAAGGTGTCGATGCCCAGGCGCTGGCTGCCCGACACCGCGGTCACGGACCTCGCCGAGCTGCGCGGCAAGATCGCCGTCACTCCGCTCCGCAAGGGGTCCCTGCTGCAGAGCGACATGATCGTCAACCGGCCGGCCCTCGCCCCCGGGCAGCAGGAGATCGCCATCATGATCGACGCGGCGACCGGCGTGGCCGGGAAGATCACGCCGGGCTCGAAGGTCAACATCTACGCCACCTTCGACGGCAGGAGCGGTGCGGCCGGGGGTGCGGCCGGCGGCTCCGGCAAGGACGCGAAGGACGCCAAGGACCCGAGCCCCCAGCCGGTGTCGAAGATCATCGTGAGTGGCGCACAGGTGATCGAGGTCGGCAGGCTCACGCCGCTCGACGGCCGGACCGGCGGCGTCCGGACCGGCGCGTCCGGCACCCGGCAGGCGGGCGAGGCCGTGCCGATCACCTTCGCCCTGGGCGCGAAGGACGCGCAACGCGTCGCGTACGCCGAGTCGTTCGCGACCCACGTACGGCTGGCCCTGGTGGCGCCGGGCGACGACGCCGGCGTCAACGGAGCCGACCGCACGTACACCCTCGACGGCGACAAGTAGACGGGGGACGTTCCCGGTGACCATCCGCATCCTTCCGGCCGTCGCGGACCCGGAGACCGGCCGGGCCGTCGGCGGACTCCTCGCCCAGCTTCCCGGCGTCGAACCGCTGCGTACCGTGGGCGACTCGACGGCGCTCCTCGACGCCCTCGCCCTCCTGGGCGCCGGCTCGGTCGCAGGACTCCCCGAGGTCGTCCTCGTCCACGAACGGCTGGGGCCCGCCCCCGCCCTCGAAGTCGTCCGGGAGGTGGCCCTCCGCTTCCCCGCCACCGGCGTCGTCCTCCTGTCCGCCGACGCCGGACCGGCGCTGTACGCCGCCGCCATGGACTGCGGCGCCCGCGGCCTCGCCGCTCTCCCGCCCAAGTACGACGAACTGGGCGCCCGCGTCCAGGCCGCCGCCCACTGGGCCACCGGCGTCCGCCGCCACCTGGACGCCGGCCCGGGCGGCCCGGCGGGCGGCGGGCCCGGCGCGGCCGACGGGCGCCTCGTCGCCGTCGTCGGCGCCAAGGGCGGCGTGGGGACGACCGTCGTGGCCGTCCAACTCGCCCTCGCCGCCCGGTCGGCGGGCCACGAGGTGGCCCTCGTCGACATGGACCTCCAGTCCGGCGACGTCGCCTCCTACCTGGACGTCCGCTTCCGGCGGTCCGTCGCCGACCTCGCCGGCATCAGCGACATCTCGCCCCGCGTCCTCCAGGACGCCGTCTTCCCGCACCCCACCGGCCTCGGCCTGCTCCTCGCCCCCGCCGAGGGCGAACGCGGCGAGGAGATAGGCGACCCCGCGTCCCGCCAGATCACGGCGGCGCTGCGCCGCCGCTACCCGCTCGTCGTCGCCGACTGCGGCACGCAGATCACGGCGGCGGGCGCGGCCGTCATCGAGACGGCCGACCTCGCCCTGCTGGTCACCACCCCCGACGTGGTGTCCGTGCGGGCCGCCAAACGCATGGTCCGGCTGTGGGACCGGCTCCAGATCCGCAAGGCGGAGGACACCATGACCGTCGTCAACCGGCACACGCGCACCGCCGAGGTGCAGCCGCCGCTCGTGGCCCGGACCACCGGGACGCGGGTGGCCCGGACCGTCGTCCCCGCCGCGTACAAGGAGCTGCGGGCGGCCGTCGACTCCGGCCGGATGCAGGACCTGGACGCCCGGTCGGGGGTCCGGCAGGCGCTGTGGACCCTGGCCGGCGAGCTCGGCCTGGCCGCCCCGGCGTCCGGCGCCCGGCCCGTCGGCGGGCAACGCCGGCATCGGGCGCTCGGAGCGGGGAGCCCGGGGGCTGGTGGTGCCGTGGCAGGCGGTTCCGGAGCGATGAGTGGTGCGGAGGGGGCGACGGGTGGTGGGACGGGCCCTGACCAGCTCGCCCCCGTTCCCGCGCCCTCGCCGTTCCGCCGGTTCCGCAGGTGGGGCGGGGACAGGGGGCAGGTGGCCGTCGAGTTCGCCGGGATCTTCCCCATGATCCTCGTCGCCCTGGCGGTGGTCTGGCAGTGCGTCCTGGTCGGTTACACCTACTCCCTCGCCGGCCATGCCGCGGACCGCGCGGCCCGCGCCGGCGCGGTGGGCCGCGACTGCGCCGAGGCCGCCCGGGCCGACCTGCCGGGGGAATGGCGGACCGGCGCGATCGACTGCGGCCGGGAGGGCGACGTCTACAAGGCGACGGTGAAGCTGAAGGTGCCCGTGCTGGTACCGGACGCGGTCGACTGGCCGTGGGCGGTGGGCGGCACGGCGGGCGTGGCGAGGGAGGACTGAGCGGTGGCGGGGGACTCGCGGTTCCCGCGGGGCGGGGCGATGCGGTTCTTCCGGGGCCGGGCGACGCGAAACCGCCCGCCGACCCCGGCCGGTACGCCGTGGTTCCGCCGGCGGTCGTCGGACGACCGTGGGTCCGCCGCCGTCGAGTTCGTGGGTTTCCTGCCCATCCTCCTTCTTGTAGGTCTGGCCGCGATCCAGCTCGGGCTGGCGGCCTTCGCCGCCCAGCAGGCCGGCACCGGCGCCCGCGCCGCCGCCCGCACAGCGACGCTCGACGACCCCCGCGCCGCCCCGGAAGCCGCCGCCAGGGCCGCGATGACCGACTGGGTGGCCCGGCGCGCCGACACCGTCCAGGCGCCCCCCTGTACGCCCGGCGCCGAGGTCACCGCCACGGTGGATGTCGCCGTGCCCGGGCTTCTCCCCGGTACCGGCTTCCACGTCACCCGGCACGCCACCATGCGCTGCCCCGATGACACGCGCGCCCCTGTCGACGAGCCCCGCGCCCCCGCCGACGTACCTCGCGCCTCTGCCCAGACCACCTTCCGCGCCACTGTCGAGGCATCCCGCGCCTCCTTCGACGTCCCCCACGTCCCTGTCGGCATCCTTCGTGGGCCGTCCGACGTTTCCCCCAAGCCTCACGAGCCCCGTGTACCCCCTCAGGAGAGCCGCCCATGAGCCTCCGGGCCCGCGTCGCCAGCCCCGAACCTCCGGACAGCGGACGGGAGTCGGACCACCTCGTCCCCGTCTACCGCGCCAAACTCCTGGAGGAGATCGACCTCGCCGAGATGTCCGCGCTCGCCGCCGCCGAGCGGCGCGGGCGGCTGGAACGGGTGCTGGGACACATCATCAGCCGTGAGGGACCGGTCCTCTCCACCGCCGAACGCGACCGGCTGATCCGCAGGGTCGTGGACGAGGCCCTGGGCCTGGGCATCCTCGAACCCCTCCTGGAGGACCCCACCGTCACCGAGATCATGGTCAACGGGCCGGACCAGGTCTTCGTCGAACGCGCGGGCCGCGTCGAAGCCGTCCCCGTGCGGTTCGCCTCCCACGAGCAGCTGATGCAGACCATCGAGCGCATCGTCTCCACCGTCAACCGCCGCGTGGACGAGTCCAATCCCATGGTCGACGCCCGGCTGCCCAGCGGCGAACGCGTCAACGTCATCATCCCGCCCCTCGCCCTCAACGGCGCCACCCTCACCATCCGCCGCTTCCCCCGCGTCTACACGCTGCGCGAACTCGTCGGCATCGGCACGCTCGACGAACCGACGGTGATGCTGCTCGCGGGACTCGTCCGGGCGAAGTTCAACATCGTCATCTCCGGCCCCACCGGCTCCGGCAAGACCACCCTGCTCAACGCCCTCTCCGGCCTCATCCCGGAGGGCGAACGCGTCATCACCGTCGAGGACGCCGCCGAACTCCAGCTCCAGCAGACCCACGTGATCCGCCTCGAATCCCGCCCGCCCAACGTGGAGGGCAAGGGCCGGATCACCATCCGCGATCTGGTGCGCAACTCCCTGCGCATGCGCCCCGACCGCATCATCGTCGGCGAGGTCCGCGGCGGCGAGACCCTCGACATGCTCCAGGCCATGTCCACCGGACACGACGGATCCCTCGCCACCGTCCACGCCAACAGCGCCGAGGATGCGCTGATGCGGCTGCGCACGCTGGCCTCCATGTCGGAGGTCAAGATCCCGTACGAGGCGCTGCGCGACCAGATCGACAGCGCGGTCGACTGCGTCGTCCAACTCACCCGCACCGCCGACGGGGCACGCCGCGTCAGCGAAGTGGCGCTCCTGGACTCGTACGTTCCGCAGGGGCGGTCCGCCACGTCGTACGAGCCGCGGAGCGCACCCTACGAGCAGCGCGGTGGGCCCGACGACGGCGCCTACGAGCGGTCCGGCGCTGCCCGTGAGTGGCCCGGGACCGGAGCGGCGGCCGCCGCGGGCCACCGCCTCACGCCCGTCGTCCGCTTCGACGCGCTGCCCATGGGCCCGGATCGCGTCGTCCGCGGCACGTTCGCCCACTTCCCGCTGCCGGAGCGGGCCGTCGGCCGGCTGCGCCTGGCCAACGAGCCGGTCCCGCAGGCGTTCGGGGTCGCCGCGCCGCCCGGTGGCACCACCGCCCCTCGCGCCGCCGGCCCCCGCCCTACGGGCCGCCACGCGGGGCGGTCCGCGGACGGTGAGCGGGTCGGGGGCGGTGAGCGGGCCGGGGACGGCGAACGGCTCGGGGGCGGTGAGCGGGCCGGGAACGGCGAGCGGCTCGGGGGCGGCGAACGGATCCCCTAGTGGGCCGATCCCCGGGGGACCTCAGGGCCGTCTCAGGGTTCATTCGGGGCCGGCTCCCGGGAAGACCCATCAGGACACCGGCGACGGCCCGCCGGAGCGCCGGCGACCGTCCGCACGGGATGCGGCCGCACGCGGACCAGAGGCACGAGGCACGTCAGACCACGGATCACGGAAGATCACGAAAGGCGACCGCACATGGATGGGACCCTCGCGCTCCTCACCCTGGGCATCACCCTGCTGTGCGGTGTGCTCGCCGTCGCGGGCGTACGGACTTACCTGGCCGGAAACGAGCGGCAGGCCGCTCTCGTCGAGCGCCTCACCGATCCCGGGGAACCCTCCCGGCCCGCCGGCCGCTTCCGGCCGTTACGCCGCTTCGACCGCGCGGTGCGCGGAACGGGCCTCGGCAGACGGCTGGAGCGGCGCATCGCCGCCACCGGACTGAGCTTCGCACCGGGCGACTTCCTGCTGTGGACGGCCGCCGCGGCAGCCGCCCTGTGGGTCGTGGCGGCCCTCGCCCTGGCCCCGTTCTTCGGGCCGCTCGCCGCGGTCGTGGCCGTCTGGACGGCCTTCGCCTTGCTGGGGCGGCAGCGCCGCAAACGCATCGAGAAGTTCATCAACCAACTGCCCGAGCTCGCCCGGATCCTCGCCAACGCCACCCAGGCGGGGCTCGCCCTGCGCACGGCCCTCGGCATGGCGGCGGAGGAGATGGACGCCCCGGCGGGGGAGGAGCTCGCCGCCGTCGCCGACCGGCTGGCCGTCGGACACTCCGTCGACGAGGCACTCGCCGAACTGGCCGAGCGGCTGCCCTCCCGCGAGCTCGGCGTGCTGGTCACCACCCTGGTCCTCTCGCACCGCTCGGGCGGCTCGGTCGTCCGCTCCCTGCGCAACCTCACCGAGACGCTGGAGGAGCGGAAGGAGACACGGCGCGAGGTCCGGACGCAGCTGTCCCAGGTGACCGCCACGGCCTACGTCGTCCCCCTGATGGGCATAGGCACTCTCTTCCTCCTGGACCGCATCGCCCCCGGCTCCATCGACCGTATGACGGGCACCGCCCTCGGGCAGCTCACGGTGATAGGCGCGTTCGCGCTTTACGGCGTGGGGTTCTTCCTGATCCGCCGCATGTCCCGCGTCGACATATGACCGCTCGGGCAACGCCCGCCCGTGTCCCTCCAACCGGTCACGCGCCCTTCCCCCCCCACTGTTCCTCCCCCCCCACCATTCCTCCCCCCGCCATTCACTCGTCACGATCCGAGGAGACGGACATGGGCCTGCTGATCGCGCTCCTGGCCGGCGCGTCCGTGGCCGGCGCCTGCTACGGCGTCGCCCTCTGGCGCAGCGAGGCCAGGCTCCCCCCGGACCTCGCCGTAGCCCTGGAGGTCGGCGCCACCCGCACCACCGCCGTCGGCTCGGCCGTCGACCGCCTCGGCATGCGGTGGGCCCCGCTCGTCCTGCGCCTGATGGGCGCCCGCCGGGTGGCCCGCATCCGCACGCGCATCGACCGGGCCGGCAACCCGGGCGGCCTCACCGTCGACCGCTACGCGGCCCGCCGCGCGGTCTACGGGGCCCTCGGCTTCGGCGGCGCGCTCGTCATGCTGGTCGAGGGGCGGCCGCTCATAGCGGCCCTGCTCGTCGCGTTCGGCCTGTTCTGGATCGAGGTGGGCATCTGGGCCGCCGTCCGGGAGAGACGCGTCGCGATCGAACGGACGCTCCCGGACTTCCTCGACGTCCTCGCGGTCGTCGTCAGCGCCGGCCTGAGCTTCCGGCAGGCCCTCGACCGGGTCGCCGAACGCTACGAGGGCCCGTGGGCCGACGAACTCCGCATCGCGCTGCGGCAGATGGACATGGGCGTCAGCAGGCGGGACGCGTTCGACGGGCTGCGCCGGCGGAACGACTCCGAACAGGTCGCCCAGTTCGTCTCCGCCCTCCAGCAGGGCGAGGAGCTCGGCTCGCCCATCGTGGACACCCTCATGGACCTGGCCGCCGACATGCGCCGCACCGACGCCCAGAACGCCCGCCGCCGGGCGGCCCGCGCGGTCCCCAAGGCCACGGTCGTCATCACCACGTTCATGGTCCCCGGCACGCTTGCGCTGATGATCGCGGGTTTCTTCCTCGGGTCCGGCGTCGACTTCGGATCGGTGTCGGGCAAGTGACGGCGGCGGGACGGACGGTGTACCGGGGCGACGAGTTCTGTGAAGGCCCTTCGCTTCTGCAACCGGGTGTGGGACAGTCTTCGCCCGAAGGTGCCTCGGCGGTGGGACGACGGGCTGGACGGGGGTGGCGCGCGTGACGCAAGAGAATGACCAACTCCCCTGCGAAAGAGGGAAAGCGAGGCACGCGCACTGTCCCGCGTCCCGTGTCCGGGCGTACGTTTCCCCTGCGGCGAGCGGCCGTTCCGGACGCCACCCGCAGCGCCCGGCCACTCGTGGAGGGGATGAGAATGGGGAAGCGCTTCTGGGAGGACGACCGGGGGCAGACTTCGGTCGAGTACCTGGGCATCATCGCCGTCGTGGTGGCGATCGTGCTCGTCCTCACGACGACGGACTTCGGCACGGTGATCGCAAAAGCGATCATGGATCAGATTCAAAAAATCGCCAAGTGACACCCGGCGCCGGGCCGTTCCGCCGCGCATCCATGCGGCATGACGCGGGCCAGGCGTTCCCGCTGTACGTCGTGGCGGTCGCGGCACTCCTGTTCGCCGCGCTCGCCGTCTTCGCCGTCGGCATGGCGGGAGCCGCCAGGAACGGCACCCGGTCCGCCGCCGACGCCGCCGCCCTCGCCGCCGCCCAGGACTACCGGGAACAGGCCTTCGCCGGCTTCCTCCGGGATCTCACCGCGCGGCCCGGCGGCGACTGGCGGCGCTGGTTCGACGGCCGCGGCGACGCCCCCGGCACCGCCTGCCGCACGGCGGAACGCCTCGCGCGCGACAACGGCGCCGACCTCACCGGCCCCGGCTGCGCCCCGGCCCCCGGGCCGGACCCCACGACCCTGGCCTTCGACGTCACCGTCACCTCCCGCGACGGCGTCGGCACGTCCGTCGTCCCGGGAACCGAGGACGTCCACCCCACCGTCGGCTCCCGAGCCGTCGTGGCCCCCCGCTGCCGGCCCGCCCCGGCCGGGGACACCGGCACGCCGTTCGCCCGGTTCGACTGCGACGACGGGCCGCTGGCCGTCGACCCCGCCCACCCCGACCCCCGGCTCACGGCACGCACCCTGTTCGCCGTCCGCCTCGCCGCCACCGACCGATGACCCACGAGTGGAGGAACGCCATATGAGCACAGGGCGCCGACACCCCCGGGCCGTGCTGCCGGCGGTGCTCGCCGTCGCCGCGGTGCTCGCCCTCTCCGGCTGCGGAGGCGACGGCGACGGCGGCGACGACGCGAAGGCCTCGGACCGCCCGGCCACCGCCGACACCGGCGAACCCGCGCCGAAAGACCAGGGAAACCCCTCGTCGTCCCGCGTCCTGGGAGAAATACGGAACGGCGACGGCATCGTCGTCACCATCACCTCCGCCGCACGCGAGGACGGCGGATTCGTCACGGTCCAGGGAACCGTCGCCAACCGCGGCGGAAAGATGTTCAACGCCCTCGAATGGCGCTCCAAGGAAACGGACATGAGATCGCAGTCCGCCGTCTCCGGCGCCACCCTCGTCGACGCCAAGGGAAAGAAGCGCTACCTCGTCCTCCGGGACACCGACGGCCAATGCCTCTGCAGCACCGGCCTCACGGGGATCAAGCCGCAGGAATCCCGGCCCCTCTTCGCCCAGTTCCCGGCGCCTCCCGCCGACGTCGCCCAGGTCGACTTCCAGATCCCCACCATGCCCTCCGTCCGCATCGCGCTCTCGGGATGACCCGTGACCCGCCACCCGCCGACACCGCCCACCCTCCGCCGCGGCCCCCTGGCCGCGGCACTCCTCACGGCAGCCGCCCTCCTCACCGCCGCGCCGGCCCCCGCGCACGCCACGGGCCCCGGCGACCCGGCCCGCAGCGAGCCGCCCGTCCCCCTGGACGCCCACGCCTCCGGACTCCGGTTGCGCAAAGGCGCCAAACTCGCTCCCGGCCGCGTCCTCGACATCAAATCCGTCATCGAGACCGGCAACGGCACCGAACGCCGAGTGGACACCAACACGAACGTCACCTTCGCCCTCCAAGCCGAAGTCCTCTTCGACAAGGACAGTTCATCCCTCAACGGAGCCGCCGCCCAACGCATCAAGACCATCGCCGACGAAGTCAGGAAACAACGCGCCACCACCCTCCGCGTCTTCGGATTCACCGACAACCTGGGATCCGCCGACCACGGGGCGCTCCTCTCCAAGGAGCGCGCCAACGCCGTACAACGCCAACTCGCCAAGGAACTCGGCTCGTCCTCGATCTCCTACCAGATCCGCGGCTACGGCGAGGACTACCCCATCGCCGACAACGCCACGGAAGACGGCCGCCGTAAGAACCGCCGCGTGGAGGTCAGCTTCCCCCGCCAAGGCCGGTGAACAACCGCCACCGGCCCGGCACCGTCCTCGACGCCCGCGCCTGCGAGGTCACCTCCCTCACCGCCTGACCCGCCCCTCCGACACCTCGCCAACCACCGCCCCCAGGCGGCAGGATGGGCCCTCCGAAAGCCCTGATGGCGAACGAGGGAGGCGGTACGTGACGGGCGGTACGAGGCGGTCGGCACGGAAGGGAGCCGGCGCCCTGCGGCTGGCCCTCGCCCTCGGCGCGTTCACCACGACGGCTACCCCCGCGACCGCCGCGCCCGGCGGGACGGAGAACGCCGGCCCTCCGGCCGCCTACCGCATGGCTCCCGATGCCCAGGAGATCCACGGAGCACCGGCCGCCACCGCCGCCCCACCCCTCGTACCCGGCGACCGCACGGCGACGGACACCATCGCCCCCGGCGAACGGAAGTTCTACGGCGTCCTCCTGGACGGCACCTCCGACACCTACGTCTCCGCCGTCGCCGCACCCCGCCCGGGCGGCGCACCCGGCCTGCGCGACGGTATCGACGTGTCGCTGCAACGCGCCGACGGCACCCGTTGCGGCCCGGCCCGCCACCGCTCCTTCCTCGCCGAAGGCGGCGCCTACCCCCTCGCCGACCGGGTCGAACGCCTCGCCGGAACGGACGGGCCCTGCGCGGGGGCCGGCACGTACCACTTCGTCGTGACCCGGGGCGACGCGGACGGCGGCGACTCCGACCCCGTTCCATTGGAGCTCACCACCGTCACCCGCCACCCAACGGCCGCGGCCACCTCCCCTTCCACGCCCGACACATGGAGCTCCGAACCGCCACCGGGCCCCACCGGACCGGCACAGCACATCACCGGGGGCAGCGGCTTCAACGACGCGGCCGACGTCCGGACGGGCACCTGGAAGGACACGATCCGACCGGGGGAGACCCGCTTCTACCGGACCCCGGTCACCACCGGCCGCCAACTGTTCGCGAAAGCGACCTTCGGCGACGCCCCAGGACGCGTCCCCTACACCGCCAACGGCGTCCGCCTCGGCCTGAACGACGCCACCCGCGGCCACGTCACGAACCGGACCGACGGCTACCAGGGCCACCCCGTCTCCGTCCCGCTCGCCGCGCCCCCGCCCGGACGGGCGACCGGGCCCGAGGGCTGGTACTACCTACAGGTCAGTCTGAACGCCAAGGCAGCGTACGGACGTTCGGAAGCGGTGCCCATCACGCTCACCGTCGCCACCGCACCGGCCCGGAGCGGGCCGGCCGCACCCCGCACTCACCGCGGGCCCGACGGCACGGCCGTCCGCGGCGCGGCAGTGGCCCCGGGCCCGGACGGACGCCTGCGGGCCGTCGGCTACGCCGGCATCGGCACCGGATCGGCGCTCCTCCTGGGCCTCGGCGGCTGGTACCTGGCGGCCCGCAGACCGGAGGAGTGAGCCGCCGGTTCCTTCACTCGGACGCGACGGGCGCGATCCGCACCCGCGCTCCCCGGCACAGCCCCCACCGCGCCATGGCCCCGGCCGCCGACTCCAGCACGTGACGGGCCGTCGGGCGAGGCCGGCCGAGGCGGTGCGGAGGCATGGTGCGTACGGCGAGCACCCGCATGTCCCGGCTCAAGTAGGCGACGTCGATCGGGAACCGCATCCCGAAGGTGTGCACCGACCCGGCCGGGGTCAGCAGCATGGCCCCCTCGATGCCGTCTCGCCCGAGCAGCCCGCGGGTCCGAGCCCGGTAGGAGGCGGCGACCTCCACCGGGATCGAGGGCATCGCCGAGAGCACGTGGTCCACCGGCTCGACGGACTCGATGGTGAGACCGGTGAAGCCGTCCACCCATCCTGGCATCGGCACGGCCCTTCATTCGGGGGAGTCTCGCCCTATCAGCCTTCCAGGTGGCCAAGTTATCCACATCCGACGAGTCGTCCACAGCTTTCCCGCGGATCGGCCCACCCCCTCCCCGAGCTCCGTAATCTCTGCGCATGAACTGGTTGTTGATGGTGCTCGTGGCCTCGGCCGCCCTCTACGGAACCCTGGCCGGCGCCCTGGTACCGGGCGCCCGCTACCGGCTGTCGGTCGAGCCGAACGAACCCTGGCGGACGACGGCCCCCTGCGGGCACGCGCTCGGCGGCGGGATCGGAGGGGGACGGTGTGCGGCGTGCGGGAGGGCGAGATACGGGCCGGGGGCGGTGTGGCCGGCCGGAGCGGCGGCCGTGATGTGCGCGGTGACGGCAGCGGCCGTCGGCCCGCGACCCGAACTCGCCGTGTGGCTCCTGGTGATACCGGTGGGCCTGGTGCTCGCGGGAGTCGACTGGGCCGTGCACCGGTTACCGGACGTCCTGACACTGCCATTGGCGGGGAGTACTGCCGTCCTGCTGGGACTGGCGACCCTGCTGCCGGCGTCCGGCGGGACCTGGACCGGTTCCCTGCTCGGAGCCGTGACGCTCGGCGGCGCCTACCTCCTGCTGTTCCTGGCGCACCCGGCCGGGATGGGGTTCGGCGACGTCAAGCTGGCCGCCGGGCTGGGCTGCGCCCTGGGCTGGTACGGCTGGGGCGTCCTGATACTCGGCGGCCTCGCGGGATTGCTGCTCGGCTCGGTGTACGGCCTAGCGCTGCTGCTCACCCGCCGAGCCGGACGCGGCACCACCATGCCCCTCGGCCCCTTCCTCCTCGCCGGAGCCTGGCTGGCCCTCCTGGCGGGCGGGTGGTCGGCACGGCCGTGAAGGGGGCGGCGGGCGGGGTGGGGGATGGGGAGGGAGGGGAGGGGGGAGGGGGGAGCCCCCCCCATTCGGCCCACCCCCGTCAAGCCGACGCCGACTTTGTGCAACATTTCGATGAAGGTGACGGAGAGCACTCCCACCCGGTGATCACTTGGCTGGTTCTACACCGTAGCCCCAGTGCTGACATGGAGGAACGGCAATTCCGCGACCCGCCACACCACTCGTTTCAAGATCAACAACTGTGCCGAAAGTCAGCGCGCCACGCTATGTCACCCCCGCCGATGCGCGCTGCACCCCCTCCGACCGGTTATGGTGGAAACCCCCCCTCGGGCCGGTCCGTATCCCCCCCACGGACCGGCCCGTTTTTCGTGGCGTGATGTCACTCTGCGTATGGATTCGTGCGACTCCAGACAGTTGTGATCCGCATCCGGTGGAATTCCGGCGCGGGAAGCGCGCCGGAATCACCCACGATTCATGCACAAACCATTCGCGATGCGTCCACCCTCGCGTACGGGAAGCGCACCCAGCGTCACGCGAACCCACAGGCGGCCGCCCGTCCCCGCGCGCCCCACCCGCACCGACGGGGACGCTCCGAGCCGGACGGCTCCGGGCGAGCCTCCACCGCCGCCGCGCGCGAGCCGCCCGACCCCCGGATCCCCGAGGACCCCCGCGAGGTCCCCGAGGATCTTTACGAGCCGCCGCGATTCGCCCAGATGTTGACCCCTTCCGTGCTCACCGCGAAGGAATCGATCTCAGCCAGTTCTTCCCCGGTCAATTCCGGTCCCTCCAGCGCCGCCACATTCGCCTCCAGCTGCCCCACGCTGGAAGCGCCGATCAGCGCCGAGGTCATCCGCTCGTCCCGCAGCACCCAGCGCAGCGCCAGCTGCGCCAGCGACTGCCCGCGGCGCCGCGCGATCCCGTCCAGCCCGCGCAGCCGGCGCAACAGGTCCTCGCCGAGCAGCGTCGGATCCAGCGACGTGCCCTTCGCGGCGCGCGACCCCACCGGGACCTCGCCGCCCAGGTACTTGTCCGTGAGCAGCCCCTGCGCCAGCGGCGCGAACGAGATGCAGCCCATGCCCTCGTCCTCCAGGGCGTCGAGCAGGCCGTCGTCCTCCGTCCACCGATTGATCATGGAGTAGGAGGGCTGGTGGATCAGCGCGGGCACGCCCATCTCGCGCAGCAGCCGTGCGGCCTCCCTGGTCTGCTCCGCCGAGTACGAGGAGACGCCGGCGTAGAGCGCCTTGCCCTGCCGAACGGCGGACGCGAGGGCGCCCATCGTCTCCTCCAGCGGGGTGTGCGGGTCGAAGCGGTGCGAGTAGAAGATATCGACGTAATCGACACCCATTCGGACCAGTGACGCGTCGAGGGACGAGAGCAGGTATTTCCGGGAACCCCATTCGCCGTACGGCCCGGGGTGCATCAGATAGCCGGCCTTCGTGGAGAGGATCAGCTCGTCGCGGTAGGGCCGGAAGTCCTGGGCGAAGAGCTTGCCGAAGTTCAGTTCGGCGGAACCGGGCGGCGGTCCGTAGTTGTTGGCCAGATCGAAGTGGGTGATCCCCAGGTCGAAGGCGCGCCGGAGAATGGCGCGCTGTGAGGCCAGAGTGCGGTCGTCCCCGAAGTTGTGCCACAGTCCGAGGGAGATGGCGGGCAGCTTGAGCCCGCTGCGGCCCGTACGCCGGTACTCCATGGAGTCGTAGCGTGTTTCGGCCGCGCGGTAGTGCGAATCGGTCATGTCGCCACTGACTATCACGGCCCGGTGACCGGCCGAGTTGGGTCCTCGCGACACGCTGGCAGTAATGTGGCGCCCTCGGGTGCCCGCAGTGGCGGGGAACCGCAGTGGCATGGAGGGGCTGGAAACGTGAAGTTGCGCGACCTGGTGTACAGGCTCTACGCACACCGGGTGGAAGGCCGCCTCGACCACGCCCAGGTGCCCAAGCACATCGGCGTCATCCTGGACGGCAACCGTCGCTGGGCCCGGGCTGACGGGCGGACCCCGGAGCAGGGCCACCAGGCCGGCGCGGACAAGATCCAGGAGCTCCTGGGCTGGTGCGACGAGACGGACGTCGAGGTCGTCACCCTGTGGATGCTCTCGACCGACAACCTGGACCGGCCGGCGAAGGAGCTGACGCCGCTCCTCGGCATCATCGAGAACACGGTCCGCGGGCTGGCCGCCGACGGCCGCTGGCGCGTCCACCACGTGGGGCAGCTCGACCTGCTCCCGGCCGAGACGCAGACCGTCCTGAAAGAGGCCGAGCAGGCCACGCTGGACGTCAAGGGAATACTCGTCAACGTGGCCGTGGGTTACGGCGGCCGGCAGGAAATCGCGGACGCCGTCCGTTCCCTGATCCTGGAAGCCGCCGACAACGGCACGTCGTTCGAGGAACTGGCCGAGAAGGTCGACGTCGAGCACATCACCAAGCACCTCTACACGCGCGGCCAGCCCGACCCGGACCTCATCATCCGCACGAGCGGCGAACAGCGGCTGTCCGGCTTCATGCTCTGGCAGAGCGCGCATTCCGAGTACTACTTCTGCGAGGTTTTCTGGCCGGCCTTCCGCAAGGTCGACTTCCTCCGCGCACTGCGTGATTATGCGGCGCGCCACCGGCGTTACGGATACTGAACGGACCTGCCGGACGCGGGCCCGCGAGCGCTCGCCGTACGGGCCGTCACGGCCCTTGTCCCGCATGTGCGCTGGGCGATTGCCCGATGTCACCGTGTTGCCGGCCGGACCGCCGTGGCGGTCCGGTGATCGGTCGTTCACCTGCTCGTCGCATATGCCGTTGCATGGTCAAGCGCTTCGGCGGGAATATCCCTTCCAGGCCGGCGGTCGCCCCAATGACCGTCGCTCTGCCAGCGGGCGGCATGGGGCCGTCCGCCCGGGAGGCCCTTTGCGACGGACGAAGCCCGCGACGGCTGAGCGGTGCAGGCGGATCCTGCCGCCCCTGCGGGTCGCGCGGAGGACGTGGGGGGTCGTAGCCCGGCCCCCGGAGGGCGTGGACCCGGCCCCTTCCCCGCGACCCAGGTCGCGTCCAGACCTCTCCCCGAGGGGGTTCGTGCACCCGTGGTGACCAGCAAGAAGCGCCGTGAGAACGACCGGCGCACCTATGTCCTCGACACCAGCGTCCTGCTGGCGGATCCAGGCGCCATGTGCCGCTTCGAGGAGCACGAGGTGGTGCTGCCCGTCGTGGTGGTCACGGAGTTGGAGGCCAAGAGGCACCATCCGGAGCTCGGTTACTTCGCCCGGAAGGCGCTGCGCCGACTGGACGAGTACCGCGTGCAGTTCGGCCGGCTCGACGCGCCGATCCCCATCGGGGAGCTCGGCGGCAGCCTGCGGGTCGAGCTGAACCACTCCGATCCGGCCATACTCCCCGTCGGCTTCCGCCTGGGGGACAACGACTCCCGCATCCTCGCGGTCGCCCGCAACCTGCAGGCGGAGGGGTACGACGTCACGGTGGTCTCCAAGGACCTGCCGCTGCGCATCAAGGCGTCGTCGGTGGGCCTGCTGGCCGAGGAGTACCGGGCCGAGCTGGCCATCACCGACTCGGGCTGGACGGGGATGACGGAGCTGTCCGTCACCGCCGAGCAGGTGGACGAACTGTTCGCGGCGGAACGGACATACATCCCGGAAGCGGTCGAACTGCCGGTCCACACCGGTCTGGTGCTCCAGTCGGAGCGGGGCAAGGCGCTGGGCCGGGTGACGGCGGACGGCGCGGTGCGCCTGGTCCGCGGCGACCGGGAGGCGTTCGGCATCCACGGGCGCAGCGCCGAGCAGCGCGTCGCGCTGGACCTGCTGCTCGACCCGGACGTGGGCATCGTCTCGCTGGGCGGCCGGGCCGGCACCGGCAAGTCGGCGCTGGCGCTCTGCGCCGGCCTGGAGGCGGTGCTGGAGCGGCGGCAGCATCGGAAGGTGATGGTGTTCCGTCCGCTGTACGCGGTGGGGGGCCAGGAGTTGGGCTACCTGCCGGGCAGTGAGTCGGAGAAGATGAGCCCTTGGGCCCAGGCGGTCTTCGACACGCTGTCGGCGGTGACCACGGCCGAGGTGATCGAGGAGGTCGTGGGGCGCGGGATGCTGGAGGTGCTCCCGCTGACGCACATCCGCGGCCGGTCGCTGCACGACGCGTTCGTCGTCGTGGACGAGGCCCAGTCGCTGGAGCGCAACGTCCTGCTCACCGTGCTCTCCCGGATCGGCGCCAACTCCCGTGTCGTCCTCACCCATGACGTGGCGCAGCGCGACAACCTGCGCGTCGGGCGGTACGACGGGGTGGCGGCGGTGGTGGAGAAACTGAAGGGGCACCCGCTGTTCTCGCATGTGACCCTGACGCGTTCGGAGCGGTCGCCGATCGCGGCGCTGGTCACGGAGATGCTGGAGGACGGGCGCATCTGACGCGGACGCACCCGGCGCGGCCGGAATCCCGTCCCGCCATAACGCGCGGCAAAGCCTGGGAGCTTAGCCGCGCGTTGTGCCGTCCCGCCCCCGTTTCCCGGAATTCCGGCGCGCCGAACATGATGTGACGTTTCCCACGCAACGCGGAATTGCCTCCGAGCGTGCGCGTCGGGCAGAGTCTGGGTCCTGTCAGGCCCCGCATACGGCACTTGCGCATCGGGCTCCCCAGGGAGTGCGCGGTTCATCACCATTCGAGCCGCCGACCGAACGACAACTGAACAGCGTCGCCGTATGCCGCCCGCGCACCGGACGGACCTCCATACATGGAGGTACATCGTCGGCGCGCCGGGCCAGTGCCTCCAGTGACCGGCCGGTCCCGCGACCCGCGGTTCCGAACCAGCAGAGGCCAGTGTCAGGGGCGCGATCGCGTCCGCGAGGGTCACCTGGCGGACGATGCTGGAAGGAAAGCGTGTGAGCCGGATCTCGGTCCGGGGATTCGCCGTGGCCTCCGCCACCGCGGTCACCACCGTCGGCGCCGTCGTGGGCGTCGCCCAGGGCGACGAGCAGAACAAGACGACGACGGGCGGAGTGCAGGCCGCCGCGGCCGACGCGACGCTCCTCGCGGAACTTCCCGCCGGGCAGAAGGCCGTCCAGACCGCGTCGCTGACGCAGCAGGCGGACACCCAGGTCGGCGTGGCCCAGACGGTCGCCAAGAAGGAGGCCGAGGAGTCCGCCCGCAAGCAGGCCGCCGAGGACGCCGCCGCCAAGAAGGAGGCCGCCGAGGCCGCCGCCAAGAAGGAGGCGGAGGAGAAGGCCAAGGAGAAGGCGGAGAAGGACCGGGAAGAGAAGGACAAGGCGGACGTCGCGAGCCGTTCGGCCACGCGCGACTCCGTCGACATCCCGGTCAAGGGCTCCTACAGCACTGCCGAGGTCCAGGCGATAGCCCGGCAGATCGTCCCCGCCGACCAGTTCCAGTGCTTCAGCAACATCGTGAACAACGAGAGCAGCTGGGACTACACGGCCACCAACGCCTCCTCCGGTGCCTACGGTCTCGTCCAGGCGCTCCCCGCCGAGAAGATGTCGTCCGCGGGCGCCGACTGGCGGACCAACCCCGCCACCCAGATCAAGTGGGGCCTGAGCTACATGAACGAGCGGTACCACAGCCCGTGTGGCGCGTGGTCGTTCTGGCAGGCCAACAACTGGTACTAGGCCCTCCGGGCACCAGGCCCTCGGGCGCGCGCCGCGCGCCGCTTCCGCGAGCCCCCGACCTCAACCGGTCGGGGGCTTTGTGGGTCTTCCGGGGGGAACGCGGCCCCTGCGGGCGGAAACCTTTCGTCTCCGACGCGCGGGGCCCAGGTAACGTTCATGCCGGATGGCCACGGGGGATGTGGGGGTAGAGGAAGAGAAATGTCCAGATTGCCACAATGGCTCGGCAGTGTCGGCTCGGGCCTGACGCGGCTCTCCCACCGGCTGGAGGAGCGCAAGGCGCGCACCGATCCGGACGGCGTGCCTGCCTGGGCCCAGCCGCCGGCCGGCGCCGCCGCCTCCGAGCGGCCCGCCCCGGAACCGTCGGGTGCCCATGCCGACGCGCCCGAACCCGCCGCGACGCCCCCGGCCACCCCAGGTGAACCGGCGGCCGCGCCCTCTGCCGACCCCTCCGAGGCGACCGCGAACCCGTCGCCCGCACCCGCCCCGGACGCCCTCGGCGCTCCGAAGGCACCGGCCCCGGCCCCGGCCGAACGGACGCCGCCGCTCTCCGCCGCGGCCGTCCTCGCCGAGCCGCCGCGCCCCGACCCCGTCGCCGCCGTGCCCTGGGGTGTGCGCGTGGCTGCCGAGGCGGGCTGGCGGCTGCTGGTGCTCGCGGGAACGGTGTGGGTGCTGATGCGCGTCATCAGCGCGGTGCAACTGGTGGTGCTGGCGTTCGTCGCCGGCCTGCTGATCACGGCGCTGCTCCAGCCGACGGTCGCCGCGCTGCGGCGCCGCGGTCTGCACCGGGGCCTGGCCACGGCCGTCACCTTCATCTCCGGCTTCGTCGTCATGGGGCTGGTGGGCTGGTTCGTCGTCTGGCAGGTGATGGAGAACGTCGACGACCTGTCCGGCCAGCTCGAAGCGGGTCTGCACGACCTCAAGGAATGGCTGCGGACGAGCCCGTTCCATGTCACCCAGAAGCAGATCGACAACATCACCGAGAACCTCAGTGACGCCCTGAGCTCCAACACCAAGGAGATCACCTCGGCGGGCATAGAGGGCGTCCAGGTCATCATCGAGACGCTGACCGGCATCATCCTCGCGATGTTCACCACCCTCTTCCTGCTCTACGACGGGCCGAGGATCTGGCGCTGGGTGCTCAAGCTCGTCCCGAGCGCGGCGCGCGAGGGCGTCGCGGGCGCCGGGCCGCGCGCCTGGGCGACGCTGACCGCCTATGTGCGCGGCACGGTGATAGTGGCCATGATCGACGCGGTCTGCATCGGCATCGGTCTGTACTTCCTGAAGGTGCCGATGGCCGTGCCGCTGGCCGTCTTCATCTTCCTGTTCGCCTTCATCCCGCTGGTCGGCGCCGTGGTCTCCGGCGCGCTGGCCGTGGTGGTGGCACTGGTGACGCAGGGCGTCTTCACCGCGACGATGGTGCTGGTGGTCGTGCTGGCCGTGCAGCAGATAGAGGGCCACATCCTCCAGCCGTTCATCCTCGGCCGGGCGGTGCGCGTCCACCCGCTGGCGGTCGTGCTCTCCGTGGCGGCCGGCTCGCTGGTCGCCGGGATCGGCGGCGCGGTGGTGGCGGTGCCGCTGGTGGCGGTGACCAACACGGTCGTCGGCTACCTGAGGGCGTACGCCCGCGGTGAGGCGCCGGGCGAACGGCCGGAGTGAACGAGGAACACGCAGGACGAAGGCGGCCCGCCGACCGGGGAGGTCGGCGGGCCGCCTTGCGTACTACGGGAGTGCTCAGCCGTTGAGAACGGCCTCGGCGTCGAGCGTGGCGCCGACGGCCTG
This sequence comes from Streptomyces huiliensis, assembly GCF_020037025.1. Taxonomy (GTDB): domain Bacteria; phylum Actinomycetota; class Actinomycetes; order Streptomycetales; family Streptomycetaceae; genus Streptomyces; species Streptomyces huiliensis. The sequence continues at coordinate 74,021 of NZ_JAIQLH010000013.1, forward strand.
GAGCACGGAGGCGATCTTGAACGCCTCCTGGATCGTCTCGCGGGCCACACCGGCCTTGCGCAGCACCTGCTCGTGCGAGTCGAGGCACATGCCGCAGCCGTTGATGGCGGAGACGGCCAGGGACCACAGCTCGAAGTCGACCTTCTCCACGCCCGGGTTGCCGATGACGTTCATCCGCAGACCCGCGCGCAGGTTGCCGTACTCCGGGTCCGACAGCAGGTGCCGGGTGCGGTAGTAGACGTTGTTCATCGCCATGATGGCGGCGGCGGCCTTGGCGGCGGTGTACGCCTCCGGGGACAGGTTCGCCTTCGCCTCGGGCTCCAGCTCGCGCAGGACGATCGGCGAACGGGTCGCGATCGCGCAGGCGAGGACGGTGCCCCACAGCTGCTGCTGCGGGAGGTCCGAGTTGCCGATGACCGAGCCGAGGTTCAGCTTCAGGTCCTTGGCGTAGTCCGGTATGGCGGACTTCAGTTCATCGAGGGCCATGGGTGATCAGCTCACTCGCCCGAGAGGAGCGCGACCGGGTCGAGGGTCTCGTCGCCCTTGCTCCAGTTGCAGGGGCACAGCTCGTCGGTCTGCAGCGCGTCGAGGACCCGCAGGACCTCCTTGGGGTTACGGCCGACGGAGCCGGCGGTCACCATGACGAACTGGATCTCGTTGTTCTGGTCGACGATGAAGACGGCGCGCTGGGCGTAGCCGTCCTCGCCCTCGACGCCGCACGCGCGCATGAGCTCGTGCTTGGCGTCGGCCAGCATCGGGAAGGGCAGGTCACGCAGGTCGGCGTGGTCCTTGCGCCAGGCGTGGTGGACGAACTCCGAGTCGCCGGAGACGCCGAGGATCTGGGCGTCACGGTCGGCGAACTCGTCGTTCAGCTTGCCGAACGCGGCGATCTCGGTCGGGCAGACGAAGGTGAAGTCCTTCGGCCAGAAGAAGACGACCTTCCACTTGCCCTCGTAGGTCTTGTGGTCGATCTGCGCGAAAGCCTTGTCCGCGTCGAGGTCCACACAGGCGGTCAGGTCGAACTCGGGGAACTTGTCACCGACAGTGAGCACGCGCTCTCCTTGCAGCGAAGAAAGTCCCTGGTTGCGGACTTTCTGCGGGGTTGGACGTGATCCACCCTGCCACAGGAGGCATTGATAGCGGAAATAGTTAGACTGATTGGCGTTGATCGGAGGTGGTTATCGATGGAGTCGTCCATACCGCGGGACCGGGGCGCCCGGGGCGCCGAGCCCCAGGAGCCGGCCGCCCGCCCAGGGGGCGCGAAGACGCCGTCCGGCCGTCCCCGCCAGCCCAGTCTGGCCCAGCTCAGAGCCTTCGCGGCGGTCGCCGAGCACCTGCACTTCCGGGACGCCGCCACAGCGATCTCCATGAGCCAGCCGGCGCTCTCGGGCGCCGTCTCCGCCCTGGAGGAGTCACTCGGAATTCAGCTCTTCGAGCGTACGACGCGCCGAGTGCTGCTCAGCCCCGCGGGTGAACGGCTGGCCGCGCGGGCCCGTACCGTGCTGGACGCCGTCGGCGACTTCATGGAGGAGGCCGAGGCCGCGCGGGCGCCCTTCACCGGCGTGCTGAGGCTGGGCGTGATCCCCACCGTGGCGCCGTACCTGCTGCCCGCCGTGCTCCGCCTGGTCCACGAGGTCTACCCCGACCTCGACCTCCAGGTGCACGAGGAGCGGACCTCGTCCCTCCTCGACGGCCTCACCCAGGGCCGCCTGGACCTGCTGCTGCTCGCGGTCCCGCTCGGCGCCCCCGGCGTCACCGAGATGCCGCTGTTCGACGAGGACTTCGTCCTGGTCACCCCCTGCGACCACGCGCTGGCCGGGCGCACGGACCTCCCGCGCAGCGCCCTGCGCGACCTGGACCTGCTGTTGCTGGACGAGGGCCACTGCCTGCGCGACCAGGCCCTCGACGTCTGCCGCGAGGCCGGCCGCACCCCCGGTGCGCCCGTGGCCACCAGCGCCTCCGGCCTGTCGACGCTGGTCCAGCTGGTCGGCGGCGGGCTCGGCGTCACGCTGCTGCCGCGCACGGCCGTCCGCGTCGAGGCCGCCCGCAGCGACCGCCTCGCCACCAGCTGCTTCGCCGCACCCCCGCCCTCCCGCCGGATCGCCCTGGCCATGCGCTCGGGCGCGGCCCGGCAGCGCGAGTTCGAGGAGTTCGCGGACGCCCTGCGGGACGCGCTGAGCTCGCTGCCGGTGCGCATCGTGGGCTGAGAGCCGAGAGGTGTCAGCCTCGGCGGCCGGCCTTCTTGAGGACGGCGTCGACGTCGAGCTCGATCTCCGCGCCGATCGATTCCGGGAGCAGGGCACGCTCACCGGCCGCGTAGACGCGGTGGTTGCGGTACTCGTTCGCGAACGGATCCGTGAGGATGTGCAGGCGCTGCTTCTTCCGGTCGACGATGACGTAGACCGGGATCTTGGCGATCGCGTAGGCGGCGACCTTGGTCCGCATGTCCTGGGCGTAGTTGGACGAGGTGACCTCGAGGACCAGGCGGAAGACGGCGGGGTCGTAGTAGGTCGACTCGATGGCGTGCTCGTCCGCGTCGGCGTCGACAACGGCCAGGTCGGGAATGGCGTAGTCGTACGGCCCGTCGGGGAGCCAGATGCCCGCACCTTGAACCACCCTCGTTTCTTCGGTCTCCGCTGAATGGAAGTCGAAGGTGAGGCCGGTCAGGGAGAATGCGTGGCGCATGTCGGGCGGTGGTGTCACGGTGATCTGTCCCCCCAGGATCTCGACGCGGTGGCCGGGGAGCCGTTCAGCGAGTTGCTCGGCCTGCTCCAGCAGGGTCGGCTCGTCGTGATCGCAGGGGCGCTCGATTGCTGCGGCGGACATCATGTGCCTCCTGGCGGCCGGTGTCGAGACCATCATCGTAGGCCGGTACGGCCGTTCGGCTCCTCTGCACATACGTTCACCCGCAGGGGGGTACGGCACCCGGAAACCGGTCTGACCTGTGGTAAAGGCCCCCACTACTCCGTCCGCAGCCCCTCCGGACGCGTCATCCGGAGCAGCACCGGCAGCGTGGCGAGGGTGACGAGCCCGATGAGGCCCACGCCCGCGCCCGCCACCGGGAGGAACGCCCACCAGTCGGCCCCCCGCGCGCCCGTCAGCCGCAGCACGGCCCAGCCGAGGCCCAGGCCGCCGGCCACGGCGATGGCCATGCCGAGCAGTACCGGGATCGCCGTCTGCCACAGCACCGACCAGGCCAGCGTGCGGCGGGGCGTGCCGACGGCGACGAGCGCGGCCAGCATGCGCCGCCGCTCGCGGAGCTGCTCCAGCGTGGTGACGAGCAGGCCCGCGCCGATCAGGGCCAGCATGCCCCCGGCGCCCAGCAGCAGGCCGCGGTGGACGAGCGGGTAGTTGTCGTCCTTCACCACGCCGCCCCGCCGGTCGATGCGGAGGGCCGGGTCGATGCCGGCCGCGGTGTTGCGGACCCGTTCGATGGCGTCGGGGTCGCCCGGCTCGGTCCGGACGGACAGCCGGGTCCTGGCGTCGGGCAGGGCGGCGGCGTCGACGGCCCCGGGCGTGGCCAGGACGCCGTCGGGGTGCTCGCCGGTCGGACCGGGCCGGGTCCGCACCACGCGCGCGGACTCGGGGACGGTCCACCGGTACGGACGGGCCGGGCCCTCCGTGTACGGCTCGGCGACGACCTTGGTACCGGGGCCGAACGCGTCGGCGTGGCCGGGGTCGTCGGAGCGGCCGAGGAAGACGTCACCGTCCCGGCAGGAGCCGATGTCGGCGAGCTCGGCGAGGGTGGCGCAGTCGCCGACGAGCACGCTGGTGACCGTGTTCGGCGCGCCGTCCTTCCCGACGTAGCGCTCCACGTGGCCGGAGGCCGCCCGCACGCCCTCGGTGCGCCGGAGCCGGTCCACCCAGTCGTGCACCTGCCGCGGGGAGCCGACGGCGTACGAGCCGGTGAGCTGCGAGTGGGTCGCGAGCGCCTCGGGGGAGGTGTCGAACTCCCCGCGCACCCCCGTGAAGACCATCTGCACGGCGATCGCCCCGGCCACCGCGACGGTGATGCCGCTGACCGCCCGCGCGGCCGGGCCGCTCTTCAGCTGCAGCCGCCGGACGGCCAGTTGCCAGGACGGCGGGCCGCCGCGCAGCCGGGCGACGAACGCCTCGACACCCCACGGCAGCAGCGCCGTGACGCCCAGCAGCAGCAGCGCGGCACCCGTCGCCACCTGCCAGGTGTCGACCGGCAGGCCCGGCATGCCGGGCAGCCGGCCGCTCGCCCGGCCGAGCGCCGGGGTGAGCAGGACGGCTCCCAGGGCCGGCACCAGCAGCCGCCACCACAGCCGGCGCCGCCGGGGCGCGGTGCCGCGCACGACGCCCAGCGGCTCCACGGCGACGCCGCGCAGGGTGAACAGGGTGACCCCGACCGCGCAGGCCGGCACCGCGACGACGATCAGCGCCAGCATCCAGGGCGTCGGCATGACGTCGGACGGGAAGATCCCGGTGTCGCGGATGGTGAGGTCGCGGGCGTACTCGCGCAGCGCCAGGAAGACCGCCGCGCCGACGCCCAGCCCGAGCACCGCGCCGGTCAGCGCCTCGCCCGCCGCGATCCGGCGGACCATCCGCAGGTCCGCGCCGATCAGCCGCAGGGCGGCCAGCCTGCGGTCGCGCCCGGCGCCGCCGAACCGGACGGAGGTGCCGATGAAGACGGCGACCGGCGTCAGCAGCACGACGCAGGCGAGGACGGTGAGCACGACGAGGACCGGGCTCATCGGCACGTCCGGCTCGTCGTACCCGAACCGGTCGACGCGTTTGGCGCCCGTGGCCGGGCCGATCCGGTCGCTGCCCGCGTAATAGAGGAGTTCGTCGGGGCCGACGAGTCCCGCGTGACCGATGGTGCCGACGGTGCGGTAGGCGGCGAAGCGGTCGCGCAGCAGCGCTCCCCGGTCGGACGCCAGCAGTGCGGCGAGCGCGGGGGAGACCACCATCTCGCCGGGTTCCGGGAGCCGGTCCACGCCCGGCGGACGGGGTGCGTCCGGGCCGTCCGGGGCCAGCAGCCCGCCGGTGACGGGCTTGTCGTGGAAGTCGGTGCGGACCTCCTGGTAGAGCAGCGTGTCCGGGCCGCGCCGGGCGTCCGGCTCGGCCGGGTCGCGGAACTCGCCGGTGACGCCCACCGAGCGGGCCGTCTCCCGGGCGTGCCGGTCGGCGAGCGCCGACGGGACGGACGCGACGAGCAGCAGCAGGGCCACGCCGAGGCCGACGCCCACCGCCGTGAGCGCGGTCCGCAGCAGGCCCTCCCGGCCGCCGGCGACGGCGTACCGGGCGCCCAGGCAGAGATCGCGGATCCAACGGGCGGGGCCGCGGGGGCCGGTGGGGCGGCCTTGCTCCGCCCCACCGGCCCCCGGCTTCCTCTTCGTCACAAAACCCCCGCCATGTCCCGGACCGTGCCGTCCCGGACGATGACCTCGCGATCGGAGTACGCGGCGACCCGCGACTCGTGGGTGACGAGGACGACGGCAGCGCGGGTCTCCCGGGCGGCGGCGGTGAGCAGCTCCATCACCCGCTCGCCGTTGAGCGAGTCGAGGGCGCCGGTCGGCTCGTCCGCGAAGATCACGCGGGGCGAGGTGACGAGCGCGCGGGCGACGGCGACGCGCTGGCCCTGACCGCCGGACACCTCGCCGGGCCGCTGGTCGCGGGCGTCGGCGACGTCCAGCCGCTCCAGCCAGTGCAGGGCCTTGGCCTCGGCCTCCTTGCGCCGGAGACCGGCCAGCCGCAGCGGCAGGGCCGCGTTCTCCACACAGGTCAGCTCCGGCACCAGCTGGCCGAACTGGAAGACGAAGCCGAACTCCCCGCGCCGCAGCGCGCTCCGCTCGGCGTCCGGCAGGTCCGTCAGACGGTGGCCGTCGTAGGTGACGGTGCCCGCGTCCGGCCGCACGATGCCGGCCAGGCAGTGCAGCAGCGTGGACTTGCCGGAGCCGGAGGGACCCATGACGGCGACGACCTCGCCCGGGTGGACGGAGAAGTCGGCGTCGTCGAGGGCGCGCGTCGGGCCGTAGGACTTGCGCAGGCCGACGGCGCTCAGCAGGGAGCCGGCGGGTATCAAGCCCTCACCGCCTCGGCGAGCCGGCCGAGCCGGGCGGCGGTCACTTCCAGCCACCGCAGGTCGGCCTCGAGATGGAACAGCGCGTGGTCGCAGATCAGCTGGTCGGCCAGATCGCCGGAGCGCTTGCGCTCGGTCAGCCCGCGCATCAGCCGCAGGTGCTCCGCCCGCTGGGCGTCGAGCAGCCCGGCCGCGCTCCGCCCGGTCAGCAGGGCGAGGACGACCTTGGTGTAGAGGGTCGACTGGAGGTACGGCTCGGGCTTCTCGGGCCGGGCGAGCCACTGCCCGACGTCGGTGACGCCGGCCTCCGTGATCGCGTACCGCTTCCGGTCCGGGCCGCCGCCCTGCTCGATCCCGTCGACCTCGACGAGCCCGTTCTTCAGCAGGCGCGACATGGTCGCGTACACCTGGCCGTAGTGCAGCGGCCGGTCGTGACCGAAGTGCTCGTCGAAGGCCCGCTTCAGGTCGTAGCCGTGCCGCGGGCCGGATTCCAGCAGACCGAGCAGAGTGTGTCCGATCGACATGCCCGCGACTGTACAACAGGTCTATACCCGAAATGTATAGACATGGTGCAGAGTCGGAACGGACCGCCTGGCACCGCCTTCGCTGTCACGGACGCCTCAACCGCCGGGTTCGGTTCCCGGCTTTCCCGCCGCGTTCTCCTCCGACGCGGCCGGGCGGCCGGGCCGGCGGATCGCCCCGACGTTCCGGGGCAGCCGGCCGGCCTCCGACAGCGCCTTGCGGAGCAGGAACTCGATCTGCGCGTTCGCGCTGCGCAGCTCTTCGGCGGCCCAGCGCGAGAGCGCGTCGTGGACCAGCGGGTCGAGCCGCAGCAGCACTTGCTTGCGCTGCCGCGGCCGTCCTTGCGGGGGAAGGTCGTCCGTCACTGGTACAGGGTGCCGGTGTTGAGGACGGGCTGTGCGGCCCGGTCCCCGCACAGCACCACCATCAGGTTGCTCACCATGGCCGCCTTCCGCTCCTCGTCCAGCTCGACGATGCCCTGCTCGTTGATGCGGGCGAGGGCCTGCTCGACCATCCCCACCGCACCCTCGACGATCATCTGCCGGGCGGCCACCACCGCGCCGGCCTGCTGCCGCTGGAGCATCGCGGAGGCGATCTCCGGAGCGTAGGCGAGGTGCGTGAACCGCGACTCGACGATCCGGACGCCCGCCGCCGCCACCCGCGCGTGCAGCTCGACGGCCAGCTTCTCGGTGATCTCCTCGGCGTTGCCGCGCAGCGACAGTGCGGTCTCGTCGTGGGCGTCGTAGGGGTACTCGATGGCGATGTGCCGGACGGCCGCCTCGGTCTGGACGGCGACGAACTCCTGGAAGTCCTCCACCGCGAACGTCGCCTGCGCGGTGTCCTCGACCTGCCACACCACGACCGCCGCCAGCTCGATGGGGTTGCCGTAGGCGTCGTTCACCTTCAGGACGGCCGTCTCGTGGTTCCGCACCCGGGTGGAGACCTTCTCCCGGCTGGTGAACGGGTTGACCCAGCGCAGGCCCTCGGTGCGGATCGTGCCGCGGTAGCGGCCGAAGAGCTGGACGACGCGGGTCTCACCGGGGGCGATGGTGTTCAGCCCGCACATGGCGACGATCGCGCCGATGCCGACGACCACGCCGCACGCGATGAGCGCGCCGGCCGCGCCCTTGTTCCCGTCCGCCCCGAACCCGGCGCCGAGGACGACCAGTCCCACGCCGGCCAGGAGTCCCAGCAGCCCCAGCAGCAGGGCGAGTCCGCCGCCGATGTCCTTGGCGGGCATCTCGCGCACGGGCGGTCGGGGCACCTCGGGTGCGTGCGCCGTGGTGGTGCCGGTGTCGGTGGTGGTGGTGTCAAGTGGTGCTTCGGGCATGGCTGTCCCCCCGGTTGGTGTCTAGCAAACTGATATCAGTTTATCGCCCTGTACGGTTTCCCGCATCGCGCCGCACCCGGGTTCCGTCCTCCGGGGGTGCTATATGTCACGTGCGCCAAACCCTTGATCGATGGGCCTTTGGTCACACTTGCGGTGTTAGCTTCGTGAGCTGGTTGGGGGCGGACAGAGTGGAGCTACGGGAGAGATGGGTCGAGCCGAAGCACGACGGGCGCAGAAGGGCAGTGCCCGCAGCGCCAAGGGCAAAAAGCCCAAAAAGACCGGCATACGCCGCTTTTTCACGTGGAAGAAGCTGCTCGCTTACTTCTTCGGACTGATAGCCCTGGGCGTCGGTGCCTTCGTGGCGCTGTACTTGTACGTGGACGTGCCGGACGACGGCAAGCATGCCGCCAAGGCGCAGGCCACGGTCTACAAGTTGCCTGACGGTAAGGTCATCAAGCGGGACGGTGAGTTCAACCGCGAGATGGTCGACTTCTCGAAGATCCCGAAGAACGTGCAGAACGCCGTCATCGCGGCGGAGAACAAGGACTTCTGGGACGACTCGGGCGTGGACCTGATGGGTACCTCGCGCGGCATCCTCAAGACAGTGATGGGCGAGGGGAAGCAGGGTGGTTCGACGATCACCCAGCAGTACGTCAAGAACTACTACCTCGACCAGCGTCAGACCGTCAGCCGCAAGGTCACCGAGCTCATCATCTCGCTGAAGCTCAAGAACAAGATGTCCAAGGAGAAGATCCTTGAGGGCTATCTGAACACGAGCTACTTCGGCCGCAACTCCTACGGTGTCCAAGCCGCTTCCCACGCGTACTTCAACAAGGAGCTCGACAAGCTCACCGTCGAAGAGTCGGCGTACCTCGCCGCCCTGCTCCAGGCGCCGAGCCAGTACGACGTCGTGACGGGCTCCGAGACGGGCAAGAAGCTCGCCAAACAGCGTTGGAACTACGTACTCGACAAGATGGTCGAGAAGAACTGGCTGGCCAAGGACAAGCGCCAGACCATGAAGTTCCCGACGGTGAAGAAGCCGAAGGCGGACACCGGCTTCAGGGGGCAGAACGGGTACCTCTACCGCCTGGCCCAGGACCAGGCCGCGGAGATCCTCAAGAAGAAGAACATGGACCTCGGCGCCGGTGGATACACCATCACGCTGAGCATCGACCCCAAGCGCCAGGCGGCCCTGGAGAAGGCGGTCGACGACAAGCTGTGGAGCCGGATCGACCCCAAGGCCCGCAAGGTCGACAAGGCCGTCCAGCCGGGCGCGGTCTCCGTGGACCCGAAGACCGGCAAGATCGTTGCCTTGTATGGCGGCAGGGAATTCGGCAAGCACCAGATATCCAACGCCACCCGTGAGGACTACCAGCCGGGTTCGACGTTCAAGCCCTTCATCTACGCCGCCGCCTTGACGAACGGTTCGAAGACCCAGGACGGCAAGCCAATCAACGCCAACACCATCTACAACGGCGACAACAAGCACGTCATCACGGGTCCCGGGGCCAACGGCTACAACCCCGAGAACGAGGACCAGACCAGCTATGGCCCGGTCACCGTCGAGTTCGGGATGCAGAAGTCGATCAACCCCGTCTTCGCGCAGATGGCCGTGGACGTCGGTCTGAGCAAGGTCAAGGAAACGGCCGTCGGCCTCGGCATGAACGGCAAGGCCAACGACTTCGGCGCCCACCCCGCCATGGCCCTCGGCTCCATGTCGCAGAGCCCGTTGCACATGGCGGCCGCCTACGCGACCCTGAACAACCACGGCAAGAGCGTCGAGCCCAGCATCATCAAGTCCATCAGCCGAAACGGCCAGGACATCGACCTGCCCAGCTCGTCCGGCCGTGAGGAAGTCCTCAGCCGCGACGCCGCCGACGGCGTAACCGCCGTCCTTCAGAGCGTGGTCGAGAGCGACGACGGCACGGCGAAGAAGGTCCGCAGCTCGCGCTACGAGGTGGCGGGCAAGACGGGTACGTCCGAAGAGGACAAGTCCGCCTGGTTCACGGCCTACACGCCGGACCTGACCACGGTGGTCGCGGTCTACGGTGAGGGCGACAAGGGCACGCACGTGCCGCTGTACGGCGCGGGCGGCGAGCCCCGGGTCGGCGGCAGCAGCTTCCCGGCCGACATCTGGGCCGCGTACACGTCCGAGGCGCTTGGCGACGACGCCACGGCCAAGTTCGACCTGGACACCGAGAACGGTGCCGCCACCGCGGAGCCGCCGCCGGCCACCACGGCCCCGCCGGCCACCACGGCCCCGCCGGCCACCACGGCCCCGCCGACGACGCCGCCGCCCACCACGAAGGCGCCGACCACGCCGCCGGCCAAGAACTCGCCGAGCGCGACGAAGAAGCCCACGGACAAGGAAACGAAGCACACCTTGCCCCCCAAGCCGACCGTCCCGCCCAAGCCGACCCGCACCAACCGTCCCATCCCGCCGGACACTGGCGGACCGGGCGGCCCCGGTGGCCCCGGAGGCCAAGGAGGCCCGGGCGGCGACGACGGGCTGGACCTGCCGTAGCTCTACGGCGGACGCCATGCGGCAAGGGCCGCTCCCCTCTGAAGGGGAGCGGCCCTTCCGCATGTCCGGGACCCTTCCGCATGTCCGGAAGCGGCCTCCGGGACCCTCAGCCCCCGTTCACCCGCGCCGCGATGCGGTCCCCGGTCGCCTTGTCGATGTTGCGCCAGTACTGGAGCGCCCGGCTCAGCACCGGCGCGCTCACCCCGTTCAGCAGGTGGCCGGAGACGGTGGCGACGAGGCGGTCGCGGGCCGCGTCGTCGTAGACCTGGCGGACGAGGGTGCCGGCCTGGCCCCAGTCGTCGTCCTCGCGGTGCAGCCGGTACGCCTCGCGGACCATGTCGCCCGAGGCGTGCCAGCCGGCGGTCTCGCCGAAGCGGGAGGTGTCGGCGGCCGGGCCGCCGTACGAGTTGGGGGCGTACGGGCGAGCCGTGTGCGACGGCTCGTAGCGCATCGGGCCGTCCTTGGCGTAGGAGTTCACGCCGGAGCGGGGGTGGTTGGGCGGCAGCTGGGCGTAGTTGGGGCCGACGCGGTAGCGGTGGGCGTCGGGGTAGGAGAAGAGCCGGCCGAGGAGCATCTTGTCGGGCGACGGGCCGATGCCGGGGACCAGGTTGGACGGCTCGAAGGCGGCCTGCTCGATGTGGACGAAGAAGTCGTCCGGGTTCCGATCCAGGGTGAGGCGGCCCACCTCGGTCAGCGGGTAGTCGCCGTGCGGCCACACCTTCGTCAGGTCGAAGGGGTTGAAGCGGTAGTCCGGGGCGTCGTCGAACGGCATCACCTGGACGTGCAGGGTCCACGAGGGGGCGTCCCCGCCGTCGATCGCCTGCCAGAGGTCGCGGCGGTGCCGGTCCGGGTCCTCGCCGGCCAGGTGGTCGGCCTCCTCCTGGGTGAGGCACTCGATGCCCTGGTCGGTCTTGAAGTGGTACTTGACCCAGAACTTCTCGCCGCCGCCGTTGACCCACATGTAGGTGTGCGAGCCGTAGCCGTTCATGTGCCGCCAGGTGCGCGGCACGCCCCGGTCGCCCATCAGCCAGGCGACCTGGTGGGCCGACTCGGGGGACAGCGTCCAGAAGTCCCACTGCATGTCGTTGTCGCGCAGCCCGTTGTCGGGGCGGCGCTTCTGCGAGCGGATGAAGTCCTGGAACTTCAGCGGGTCGCGGACGAAGAAGACGGGCGTGTTGTTGCCGACCAGGTCGTAGTTGCCGTGCTCGGTGTAGAACTTGACCGCGAAGCCCCGCGGGTCGCGCCAGGTGTCCGGCGAGCCCTGCTCACCGGCCACCGTGGAGAAGCGGGCCAGTGTCTCGGTGGTCGTCCCCGGCTGGAAGACCGCCGCCTTGGTGAACTGGCTGACGTCGTTGGTCACCCGGAACGTGCCGTAGGCGCCGCCGCCCTTGGCGTGGACCACCCGCTCCGGGACGCGTTCCCGGTTGAACTGGGCCATCTTCTCGATCAGGTAGTGGTCCTGGAGAAGAATGGGGCCGGTGTCGCCGATGGTGAGCGAGTGTTCGTCGCTCTCCACGGGGATGCCGACGTTGTTCGTCGTGTACGGAGTGCTGTGCGCCGAGTCGGTCATGGAAGACGCCTCCTGCCGCGGACGAAGGGGGACGCCGTCGCTGGCGTCCTCCGCACCGAGCAAGTCAACCCCTGCCGACAGGGTGTCGACAACACGGCCTGCGGACCCGTCCGACCTTGGCCGGAAAGTGCGGTCAGTGCCCCTGGGCGGACGGACCGGGCAGCCCCAGCTCGAACCACACCACCTTCCCCGTGCTCAGCCGTGTCGCTCCCCACCGCCGGGCCAGCTTGTTCACCAGGTACAGCCCGCGCCCGCCCTCGTCCGACGGGCGCGCCTGCCGCAGCCGCGGCAGCTGCGGCACGTCGTCGCCGACCTCGCAGCGGAGCACGTCCGTCCGCAGCAGGCGCAGCGTGATCGGCCGTTCCGCGTACCGGACGGCGTTGGTGATCACCTCGCTGACCAGCAGCTCCACCGCGTCGGTGAGCTCCGGCAACCCCCAGCGCTCCAGCGCCCGGCGAGCCAGCCGGCGGGCCTGGCGGGCGGTCTGCGGGCGCGGGTCGAGGAACCAGTACGCGACGTCGCTGGGCGCTATGCCCTCGAAGCGGGCGGCGAGCAGGGCGATGTCGTCGTCCCGGTCGCCCGGGCCGAGCATGCCCAGCACCTCGTCGCAGAGCGGCTCCAGCGGCGGCGGGTTGGGGACGGTGAGGCGGGCGGTGTCGATGAGCCGCTCGCGCAGCTGCTCTATCCCCGTCCACACGTCCCGGATCCGCGACTCGACGAGCCCGTCCGTGTAGAGCAGCAGCGTGGCCCCGGCGGGCGCGTCCAGCTCCACGGCCTCGAAGTCGACGCCACCGACGCCGATCGGCGCGCCCGGCGGGACGCGCAGCACCTCGGCGCGGCCGCCGCGGTGCAGCATGATGGGCGGCGGATGGCCCGCGTTGGCGATGACGATGCGGTGCGAGACCGGGTCGTAGACCGCGTAGAGGCAGGTCGCCATCCGGTCCGAACCCAGCCGCTGCGCCTGCTCGTCGAGGTGGTGCAGCACCTCCTGCGGCGGCAGGTCCAGGCCCGCGAGCGTCTGCGCGGTGGTGCGCAGCTGGCCCATGATCGCGGCGGACGTCATGGAGTGGCCCATCACGTCGCCGACGACCAGTGCGATCCGGTTGCCGGGCAGCGGGATCGCGTCGTACCAGTCGCCGCCGACCCGGGCGGTCTCCGCGGCCGGGAGGTAGCGGCTGGCGAGCCGGACACCGGTGGGCTGCGGGAGGGAGTCGGGGAGCATGGTGCGCTGGAGCTCGTCCGCGATGTAGACCTCGCGGCCGTAGAGCACGGCCTTGTCCACGCCGAGCGCGGTGTGGGTGGCCAGCTGCGCGGCCACCAGCAGGTCGTCGCCCTCGAACGCGGCCCGGTCGGGGCGTCGGATGAAGACCGCCGCGCCGATCACCCGGCGGCGCCCGCGCAGCGGCGCGAGGATCGTCCGGCGCCGCTGCGGTACGTGCCGGTCCTCGCCCAGCAGTTCGGGCAGGGCCGCCCGCGCGGCCGAGGAGTCCCCGAAGACGGGCCGGACACCCCGCAGCACCTCCGCGAGCGGCCCGCCTATGCGCACCTCGCAGCGCTCGGCCGCCTCGTCGGCGAGTTCGAGGCCCAGGCCGGGGGAGCCGGCCGGGCGGGCCCCGGCCTCCGGTCCCGCGGGGGCCTCCGGCGGCCAGACGGTGTCCGGCGTGCCGAGGCCGCGCGCGTACTCGGGGAGCCGGTCGGTGCGGCGCAGCCGCAGGACGACGGGGCCGACGGGCCGCTCGTCGCCGACCGGCAGCGGGTCGCGCAGGTAGACGAGGATGGCGTCGGCGAACGTCGGCACGGTGGCCCGGCAGAGGCCCAGCACGATCTCGTCCAGGTCGATGCCGCGGGCGATCCGCCGGGTGGCGGCGCCGACGAAGCGCAGCCGCTCCCCGCTGCCGGCGCCCGGGTGCGCCCCGGCCCGCGGGTCCCGTGCCGCCGGCGGGCGGTCCGGCCGCCTCGGAGGCGCTCACGACGGGCCGTACGGGCCGCGCCCCGCGCGGCAGCGGCAGGCCGTCGTCGGTCCGGTCACCGGGGGCGTCACCGGGTGCGCCGCCGGTGCGGGGGCGCGGCACGGCCGCCGGTGAGGGCGCCGGCGCGGGGCTATGCCGGACTGCGGCATTCCGCTGTCCTCCGTGGGAGTCGGTCTGCTCCGTCACGCGTGGGGTTCCATCCGTCGGGGCGTCACGCCCGGTCGCACAGGGCGCACCATGGTCAGGCGGCGCGTCGCAGATTGAGGAAGAGCTGGATCTCGGGCGGGACGTCCGTGCTCAGCGGGGCGTAGGCCAGCGAGTTCTCCCCGACGATCTCGAACCCCGCCTCGCGGACGACCTCCCGCAACTCGTCGCGCAGGTAACCCGATACCCGAATCGTGTTACCGAGGAACGGTATCGCATAGTCGTCCACGTCCGCCTCCACCATCGAGAGAGCCATCAGCCCCCCGGGTCTCAGCAGTCCGTGCAGCATCAGCAGCGCGTGCGGGATCTCCGGACGCGGCAGCATCAGCAGGGCGAAGAAGGCGGCGACACCGTCGAAGGTGCCCAGCCGCCCGTCCTTCAGGTCGGCCAGGTCGGCCTGGTGGAACTCGGCTCCGGGGACGTGGCCGCGGGCCAGGTCGAGCATCCCGGCCGAGAGGTCGACGCCCACCACCCGGTGCCCGGCCTCCGCCAGCTGCCGGGCCGTCGGGAGGCCGGTGCCGCAGCCGACGTCGAGGATCCTGGAGCCGGCCGGCAGCGACTCCGCGAGCCAGGCGCCGGAGGCCAGCTGGCCCTCCTTGTGCGGGAACGCCTCGTCGTACCGGTCGCCGATGGCGTCGAACGCCTCGGCTTGCCCGCTGCGGTCCAGGCCCGCGGGGGCATAGCCGTCGTAGGCCCGCCGGATGTGGTCACCGCTCACCGCTCCGCCCTTCCGCCTGCCTCTGTCGGTGGTTCCGACTGGTCGCTGCATTCCTGCCGGTCGATCTGGTCGCTGCATTCCTGCTGGTCGTCGGCTTCTGACTACACGTCACTTCGCCTGTCGCGCCAGGTGCGTTGCCGGTCGGCAGCGCGCACGGGGGCGCGGAGGACGATCCTACGGTTGCCCCTCGGGGCCACGGCAAGCGCTTCACGCCCGCAGGGGCGCCGGAGTGCGCCCCCAGTCCTCCGGGAGCGCCGGCACCGGCCACGCGGGGTCGGGCCGCCAGTGCTCCCAGCCGGAGGCGAACGGGGCGTCCCACGCCTCGATCCGCTCGACCGCCGTGTGCCCGGCGGCCCGCACCTCCTCGGCCCGGGCGGCTGTCATCAGGCCCGCCCGCTGCGCCTGCGCGAACTCGTCCTCGTCCTTCCACTCCCAACTGCGGTCCGGGTAGACGGCGATGTCCAGGAAGTGGTCCTCGGAGTCGACCCCGCCGGCCCAGCGCGCGAGCGGTTCCTCAAGATTCACGTACCAGTTCCTGAACCTCCAGTCGAGGTCCCAGAAGAGCCAGACCGACCACGGCTCGCCGGGCCGGGCCAGCTTGAGCACGCCCGTGCCGGCCCAAGGGGCGACACTGGTGGTGCGCGGCTTGGAGTACCGGGTCGCGAGGGGCTCCTGGTACGGGAGTCTGCCGTCGGTGAGCACGGGACGGACGCACGCCGTCCCGGGCGCCACCCAGACGGCGAGCAGGTCCGCGGTGTCCTGGACGACGGTCACGGGCCGGCAGATGTGCACGCGATCCTCGGCGTTGGCGCGGTACCGCCAGAGGATCCGGTCGCCGGGGGCCCAGAATCCGCCCGCGGAGCCTGCCGTGGTCCTGGTGTCCGCTGTCTCCGCTGCCATGCGCAGATCTTAGGGGGCGGGGCCGGGCCCGTGCCGTGATGTGTACCGCACGGGCAACGGCCGTTCGCCTCCCGTGCCACGGCCGGTCCCTACGGCCGCGTCATCCGCAGCACGTCCAGGGCCTCGTCCAACTGCTCCATGGTCAGCAGGCCACGCTCGACGTACCCCTCGTCGAGCACCACCTGACGAATCGTCTTCCGTTCGGCCAGCGACTTCTTGGCGACCTTCGCCGCCTCCTCGTAGCCGATGTAGCGGTTCAGTGGCGTGACCACCGAGGGGGACGACTCCGCGTACTCCCGCGCCCGCTCCACGTTGGCCGTGATCCCGTCGACCGTCCGGTCGGCCAGCAGCCGCGCCGCGTTGCCGAGCAGCCGCACCGACTCCAGCAGGTTCTTGGCCATCACCGGCAGCATCACGTTGAGCTCGAAATTGCCCGCCGCGCCCGCCGTCGCCACCGTCGCGTCGTTGCCGATCACCTGGGCGGCGACCATCAGCACGGCCTCCGGGATCACCGGGTTGACCTTGCCCGGCATGATCGAGGAGCCCGGCTGGAGGTCGGGAAGGCTGATCTCGGCCAGACCGGTGCGCGGCCCGGAGGACATCCAGCGCAGGTCGTTGGCGATCTTCGTGAGGCCGACGGCGATGGTCCGCAGCTGCCCGCTGGTCTCCACCAGCCCGTCGCGCGCGCCCTGTGCCTCGAAGTGGTCGCGGGCCTCGGTGAGCGGCAGCCCGGTGGCCCGCGCGACCTCGGCGATGACGGCCGCGGAGAAGCCGGCCGGGGTGTTGATGCCCGTCCCCACCGCCGTTCCGCCGAGCGGCAGTTCGGCCAGCCGCGGCAGGGAGGCGCGCAGCCGTTCGACGCCGTACCGGACCTGCGCCGCGTACCCGCCGAACTCCTGGCCGAGCGTCACCGGCGTGGCGTCCATCAGGTGCGTCCGGCCCGACTTGACGACCTCGGCGAACTCCTCGGCCTTCCGCTCCAGCGCCGCGGCCAGGTGCTCCAGCGCCGGGATCAGCTCCCGGGTGACGGCGGCCGTCGCGGCGATGTGGATCGAGGACGGGAACACGTCGTTGGACGACTGGCTGGCGTTGACGTGGTCGTTGGGGTGCACGTCGCGGCCCAGCCGCTCGGTCGCCAGGGTGGCGAGGACCTCGTTGGTGTTCATGTTGGACGAGGTGCCGGACCCCGTCTGGAAGACGTCGACCGGGAAGTGCTCGTCCCAGCGGCCCTCGGCGACCTCGGCCGCGGCCTCGGCGATCGCCTCCGCCACCTCCTTGTCGACCACTCCCAGCTCGGCGTTGACCTTGGCGGCGGCCGCCTTGATCCGGGCCAGCGCCTCGATGTGCGCCCGCTCCAGCCGCTGCCCGCTGACCGGGAAGTTCTCCACGGCCCGCTGGGTCTGCGCCCGCCACTTGGCGTGGGCGGGGACGCGCACCTCGCCCATCGAGTCGTGCTCGATCCGGTACTGATCACTCGCGGTCATCGTCACTTACCTCCTGTGGAGTACAGCGTTTGTCCGGTTCAGCGTGTTCCCGAAGGCCACTACCAGCCAGTAAATACCGCGGGTAACAACAGAAATCGGGGAGGCTTCATGACACGCAGACCCACCCTGCGCTGTTCCCTCGCGGCTGTCGCGGCCTTCGCGGCCGCGTTCGGCGGTCTGACCGGAACCACGGCCACCGCCAGTACCACCCACGCCGCCACGCGCACCACGGCCGCCACTCCACTCCCACCCGAGCTGGAGAAGATCCGAGCGGCGGAGGCCGTCAAGCTCTACGGCGACGCCACCGAACGCCCGCTCACCGAACGCAAGACCTCGCTGCTGTCCCTGGGCGACAGCGAGATCTCCGGCGAGGGCGTCGGCACCTACGAGCCCGGCACCAGCGGCCCGGACAACTGGTGCCACCGTTCGCCCGAGGCCGCCATCCACCGCACCTCGATCCCCGCCGACGTCACCTACAACGTCGCCTGCTCCGGCGCCACCACCGCCAACATCCGCATCGGCGGCAGCAAGCAGTACGCGGACGAGCTCGTGCAGAGCGACAACCTCGCCGTCAAGGCCCGCAACACCCGAGTCAAGCTCGTCCTGCTCGTCGCAGGCGCCAACGACGACCTCCAGTTCGGCCCGGTCATGACCGACTGCGTCACCCGCTACCTCACCCTCCAGGGCACCTGCGAGCCGAAGTACGCCCCCGGCTGGCAGGCCCGCGTCGACGGCCTGGTCCCCAAGGTCGAGCAGACCGTCCGCGACCTGCGCACGGTGATGCGCGGCGCGGGCTACGCGGACGGCGACTACAAGCTCGTCGTCATGGGCTACCCGAGCCCCATCGGCCCCGACTTCGAGGACAACCCGGACTACCCCGGCAAGCTCCCGGGCGGCTGCGTCGGCCACACCTCGGACGCCGCCTGGGGCCGCAACTCCGCCGTCCCCGCCTTCGAACGCGGCATGCGCCGTGCCGCCCGCGAGAGCGGCGCCCACTTCCTGGACAACTCGCGCCTCTTCCACGGCCACGAGGTCTGCATGGACGACGCCTGGGCCCGCGGCCTCTACGTCGACCTCTCCAACCCGTTCCCGCCGGACTCCAACTCCGTCCGCCAGTCCTTCCATCCCAACGCCCGCGGCCACGCCGCCTTCGCCGCCTGCCTGAGCGCCTTCTACACCTCCGACCGCCGCGAGGCCGGCTGCGCCGACCCCGCGAGCACCGGAAAGCCCGAGCTCTACGGGGGCTCCTGGGACGACGCGTACCGCCCGCTGCGCAACGCCGCGACCAACACGTGCGTCGACGCCTACGGGGCCTCGTCGCGCAACGGGACGGCCGTCGGCGGCTGGGACTGCACCGGCAACCGCAACCAGGAGTGGACGTACGACGCCACCCGCGGCTCCCTGCGCACCGCCCTCTCCCACGACCGCTGCGTCGACGTCCCCGGCGGCAAGTACGCGGCCGGCACGGCCGTCGCCCTCTGGAACTGCCACGGCGGCGACAACCAGCGCTTCACGCGCTCCGGCGCGTCGATCCGCCCCGCGGCCGCTCCCGACCTCTGCCTGACGCTCGCGTCGGCGAAGGACCCGGTACGGCTCCAGCGCTGCGACGGCTCGCGGAGCCAGAGCTTCGCCTGACGGCGGGGGTGAGCCCCCGCACCCCAGAAGCGCCCTTCGGGCTCCCCCAGAGGGGGCACCCCCAGTCCTCAAACGCCGGTCAGGCTATATCAGCCCGTCCGGCGTTTGAGGACGAGCGGCGAAGCCGCGATCAAGGGGGTCTGGGGCGCAGCCCCAGGAAACGGCGAAGGGGCGGGACAGGGGCAACCCCAACTACAGCCCCGGCCCCCGCACCGGGATCGACGTGAATGTCGGAGACGAAGGCGCCGGATCCTGGAAGAAGTCATTCCCCTTGTCGTCGACGACGATGAACGCCGGGAAGTCCTCCACCTCGATCCGCCAGACCGCCTCCATGCCAAGCTCCTCGTACTCGACGACCTCGACCTTCTTGATGCAGTCCTGAGCGAGCCGGGCCGCAGGCCCGCCAATGGACCCGAGGTAGAACCCGCCATGAGCGGCACACGCATCGGTGACCTGCTTCGACCGGTTCCCCTTGGCGAGCATCACCTTCGACCCACCCGCCGCCTGGAACTGCTCGACGTACGAGTCCATCCGTCCGGCCGTGGTCGGCCCGAAGGAGCCCGAGGCGTACCCCTCGGGCGTCTTCGCCGGCCCCGCGTAGTAGACCGGGTGATCCCGCAGGTACTGCGGCATCTCCTCACCCGCGTCCAACCGCTCCTTGATCTTCGCGTGCGCGATGTCCCGCGCCACGACCAGCGGCCCGGTCAGCGAAAGCCGCGTCTTGACCGGGTACTTCGCCAGCTCGGCGAGGATCTCGTCCATGGGCCGGTTGAGGTCGATCCGCACCACGTCGGACGACTCGTCCAGCTGCTCGTCGGTGGTGTCCGGCAGGAACCGCGCCGGGTCCGTCTCCAGCTGCTCCAGGAAGACGCCCTCGGCGGTGATCTTCGCGACGGCCTGGCGGTCGGCCGAGCAGGACACGGCGATGGCCACCGGGCAGGACGCGCCGTGCCGCGGCAGCCGCACCACGCGCACGTCGTGGCAGAAGTACTTGCCGCCGAACTGCGCGCCGATGCCGATCTTCTGCGTCAGCTCGAAGACCTTCTCCTCCAGCTCCTTGTCACGGAAGCCGTGACCGAGCGGAGAGCCCTCCTCCGGCAGCTCGTCGAGGTAGTGCGCGGAGGCGTACTTGGCGGTCTTCAGCGCGTACTCGGCGCTGGTGCCGCCGACCACGATCGCGAGGTGGTACGGCGGGCACGCGGCCGTACCCAGCGAACGGATCTTCTCCTCCAGGAACTTCATCATGCTCGCCTCGTTGAGCACGGCCTTCGTCTCCTGGTAGAGGAAGGACTTGTTGGCCGAGCCGCCGCCCTTGGCCATGAAGAGGAACTTGTACGCGCCGCCGTCCGTCGCGTACAGCTCGATCTGCGCCGGGAGGTTGGAGCCGGTGTTCTTCTCCTCCCACATGGTGAGCGGCGCCATCTGCGAGTACCGCAGGTTGAGCTTGGTGTAGGCGTCGAAGACGCCGAGGGAGAGCGCCTCCTCGTCCCGGCCGCCGGTGAGCACGTTCTGGCCGCGCTTGCCCATGACGATCGCCGTGCCGGTGTCCTGGCACATCGGGAGCACGCCCGCGGCGGCGATGTTGGCGTTCTTCAGCAGGTCCAGGGCGACGAACTTGTCGTTGGACGACGCCTCGGGGTCGTCGACGATCTTCCGCAGCTGGGCGAGGTGCGCGGGGCGCAGGTAGTGCTGGATGTCGTGGATCGCCTCTTCCGCGAGCCGGCGCAGTGCCTCGGGCTCCACCTTGAGGAACGTGCGTCCGTCCGCCTCGAACGTCGACACGCCCTCGGAGGTGATCAGTCGGTACGGCGTCTCGTCCTCGCCCAGGGGCAGCAGATCCGTGTAGGCGAACCCCGGGGGGACTGACCGGTCTGACATCGCGGCGATTCCTCACTCACTCTGCGGGTTGGGTGTGCCGGACGGGTCCGGGGGGACCCGCGGCGTCTCTCAGGGTAGGCCGCCGGACGGGCGGCGGGCCGGTGAGGTTGCCCTCACCCGGCCGGGCCGCCGGGTGCTGCCGCGCGGGAACCCCTGTCGCGATCTATCGCGAATGGCTAGGCTGGTGTCCGTGGACGAGTCATCGCTGGAGAAGCGCCGAGTGCCCCTGACCAAGACGCCCGCCGCGGAGCCGGCCGTGCCTGCCGAGCCCGCGGAGTCTGGCGAGCCCGCGAAGGCTGCGGCGCCCGCGAAGGCTGCGGCGCCCGCGAAGGCTGCGGCGCCCGCGAAGGCTGCGGCGCCCGCGAAGGCTGCGGCGCCCGCGAAGCCGGCCGTGGCCGCCGAGCCGGCCCTGCGCGCGTCCGACGCGGACCGCGACCGGATCGCGGACATCCTCCGCGAGGCGCTGGCCGAGGGCCGGCTCACCCCGGACGAGCACGCCGAGCGCGTGGACGCCGTGTACCGGGCCCGTACGGTCGGCGAGCTGGAGCCGCTGGTCCGGGACCTGCCGGCCGGCGCCGCCCGGCCCGCCGCCGGCCACCGCCCGGCGCCGGCTGACGCGTACGCCCCGGCCGCCCCCGCCGAGAACCTGATAGCCGTGTTCGGCGGCGCGACCCGCCGGGGCCGCTGGCGCGCGGGCGGCAGGCTGAACGCGTTCGCGCTCTTCGGCGGGGTGGAGATCGACCTCACCGAGGCGTTCTTCGAGCGGCGGACGGTGGTCGTCAACAGCTGGGCCCTCTTCGGCGGCGTCGACATCAAGGTCCCGGAGAACGTCTCGCTGCGCTGCACCGGCACCGGCGTCTTCGGCGGGTTCGACGTCGACGGCTACGAGTCGCCCGACGAGGGCGCCCCCGAGGTCGTGGTGACCGGCTGGGCGCTGTTCGGCGGTGTCGCGGCCAAGGCGCGGCCGGGCAAGCGGGTCAAGGACCTCCGCGCGGCCGGCTGACCGCGCCGGCTCGCCGCCACGGCCCGGGCGGGACGAGGGTGACGCACGGGATTCCGGTCATGGCAACGGTGTGAATAAGCACGCGCACAGCGGGTAAAGCTTGGTGCATCGTCTCTCGTACGGCTGCGGGCGCGACTGTTGGACAGGGGCCGTGCAGGGTGAGACGGCAAGGGTGACTCAACCGGCCGAGCAAAGCCGTCGTCAGGAGTGGACCGTGCTGCTACCGCATCAGCCCCTGCAGGAAGCCGCCGTACCGTCGCCGCGGATGTCCGCGCGGGATCAGGCCGGCCCCTGGCATTCGGAGGCGGTGTGCCGCCGGGACGAAGCCGGCCTGTTCTTCGCACCGTCGAAGGAGCCGACGGCAGCGCGTCTGTCCCGCGAGGAGGCCGCCAAACGCGTCTGCGCGCGCTGCCCCGTGATGGTCGAGTGCCGGGAGCACGCGCTGCTCCAGCCCGAGCCGTACGGCGTGTGGGGCGGCCTCACCGCCGCCGAGCGCCGCGTCGTCCTGGCCCGCCGCCGGCGCCGGGACGCGGAGCTCCAGCGCTCCACCCGGGTCGCCGCGGCGGGATAGCGGACGCCCCGGGGTTCCCGGACGCCGGACGGGCCGGCCGCGAGCGACCTGCCGGCCCCGCCCGTCCGGCGTCCGGGGACGGGCGGCGAGCCGCTTCCCGGGGCCGCGTTCGGATCAGCCTCGAGCCAGCCTCGAGCCAGCCTCGAATCTGCCTCGAATCAGCTGGGGCGCTCGAAGTCGATCGCGCTGTACGCCCGGAGCTTCGACAGCCGGTGCACCGAGTCGATCTGCCGGATCGTCCCGGACTTGGACCGCATGACCAGCGACTGCGTGGTCGCCGTCTCCGCGCGGTAGCGCACGCCGCGCAGCAGCTCGCCGTCGGTGATGCCGGTGGCGACGAAGAACACGTTGTCGCCGCTGACCAGGTCGTCGGTGCAGAGCACCCGGTCCAGGTCGTGCCCGGCGTCGATCGCCCGCTGCCGCTCGGCGTCGTCCTTGGGCCACAGCTTCGTCTGGATGGTGCCGCCAAGGCACTTGATGGCACAGGCGGCGATGATGCCCTCCGGCGTACCGCCGACGCCCAGCAGCAGGTCCACGCCGGTGCCCTCGCGCGCCGCCATGATCGCGCCGGCCACGTCGCCGTCGGAGATGAACTTGATGCGGGCGCCCGCCTCGCGGATCTCCTTGACGATGCCGTCGTGGCGCGGCCGGTCGAGGACGACGACCGTGACGTCCTCGGGGGAGGAGCGCTTCGCCTTCGCGATCCGGCGGATGTTCACGGCCACCGGGGCGTTGATGTCCACGTAGTCCGCGGCCTCGGGGCCGGTGACCAGCTTGTCCATGTAGAAGACGGCCGACGGGTCGAACATCGAGCCGCGGTCGGCGACGGCGAGCACGGAGACGGCGTTGGCCATGCCCTTGGCGGTCAGCGTGGTGCCGTCCACCGGGTCCACGGCCACGTCGCACTCCGGGCCGGTCCCGTCGCCGACGCGCTCACCGTTGTAGAGCATCGGGGCGTTGTCCTTCTCGCCCTCGCCGATGACGACGACGCCGTTCATCGACACGGTGTGGATGAGCGCGCGCATGGCGCGGACGGCGGCGCCGTCCGCGCCGTTCTTGTCTCCGCGGCCGACCCAGCGGCCCGAGGCCATGGCGCCCGCCTCGGTCACCCGGACCAGCTCCAGGGCGAGGTTGCGGTCCGGGGCCTCCGGGCTGACCTCAAGCTGGGACGGGAGATGGTGATCGGTCATCGGGCGCACCTTTCTGTACGGCGGTCGGCCGTGGGGCCCCTCCTGCCGGGTAAGCCAGGAGGGTGAGGGTGTCCATGACTTTATCCGCTGATTTCGAGAATGAGCAGGGCGCCCCACGCATGAGCGCCGTCAAGGCCCCGCCACTCGCCGCGACACGGCCGTGCCCCCCTCCGGCGTGATGATCGCCGAGGTCATGGGGGACGATGGGGGCGTGGCAGGCAGGAACGGGAAGAACAAGACGGCACGCAACATGCTGCTGTCGCTGGCGGTGACGATTCCGGTGGCGGGCACGGGCTATCTGCTGCTCCCGCACGAGGGCAGCGGTCGCGATCCGGTGCGGACCGTCGCCTACCAGGTGGAGGTCGCCTCCGCCCGGCGGGCGGCGCCGTACCCGGTGGTGGCCCCCGAGGGGCTCGGCGCCGACTGGCGCGCGACTTCGGTCTGGTACCGCCAGGAGCGCGGCGGGGGCAAGGTGTGGCACCTGGGCTTCATCGACCCGGACACCGAGTACGTCCAGATCGAGCAGAGCGACGGCCCGGCGGAGGACTTCATCGAGGACTCCACGCAGCACGCGGAGCCGACGAAGGGCACGCGGCGGATCGGCGACACCGAGTGGCAGCGGTACGAGGGCGAGAAGTACGACGCCCTGGTGCGCAAGGAGCGCGGGGTGACGACGGTGATCGCCGGGACCGCTTCCGAACGCCGGCTCACGGAGATGGCCGCCGCGCTCCGGAACGGCAAGCCGGCCCAGAAGCCGCTCCAGGACGGCAAGCCGAAGAGCTGACCGGGATCCCTCGCGGGCCCCTGACACGCCAAAGGGGCCCACAAGGGGCCCCTGAACGGCTGCGGCGTCGGCGACGTCAGACGACCGAGACGACCTGGTCGTAGGCCAGGCGCGGGGAGCGGGGACGGTAGGCGTCCTCCGACGGCTTGCCGATGTTGACGACGAGCAGCGGGGTGTGGTCGCCGTCCAGGAACTCCTTCTGGATGCCGGCGGCGTCGAAGCCGGTCATCGGGCCGGCGGCCAGGCCGGCGGCGCGGACGCCCACGATGAAGTAGCCGGCCTGCAGCGCGGCGTTCAGCTCGGCGGACTTCTCGCGCACCGGGCGCTCGCTGAAGAACACGTCCTTGGCCTGCGGGAAGGGCGGGAACAGCGCCGGCAGCTCCTCGTGGAACTCGTTGTCGGCGGCCAGGATCGCGACCAGCGGCGCGGCCTTGGTCTTGGCCTGGTTGCCCTCGGACATGTGGGCGACGAGACGCTCGCGAGCCTCCTCGGAGCGGACCAGGACGATGCGCAGCGGCGACTGGTTGAACGCGGTGGGCGCGTACTTGACCAGGTCGTAGAGCGCCTGCATCTGCTCGTCGGTGACGGGCTCGTCGGTGAACGCGTTGGCCGTGTGGGCCTCGCGGAAGAGCAGGTCCTGCGCGGCGGTGTCCAGGGCGAGAGTCATGGGGGTGACCTTCCTTGCTGTGGGGGTGTTCGGGGTCGGCCGCGTCCACACTAAAACAAACTGTGTGAACTTTCAACTGAAAATTAAACTAAACCGTCGGAGGTCGCCCTTCCCCGCCAGAGCGCACCCCCCCGGCCGCCCTCCCCCCGATCACTCCTCGCCGGACTCCCCCTCCGGCGCGGAGAGCGCCGCGTCCAGCCGCGCCCGCGCCCCCTCCAGCCAGTGCCGGCAGACCCGGGCCAGCGCCTCGCCGCGTTCCCACAGGGCCAGCGACTCCTCCAGCGTCTGACCGCCGGTCTCCAGCCTGCGGACGACCTCGATCAGCTCGTCCCGCGCCTGCTCGTAGCCGAGTGCGCTCAGCTCCTCGTCCGCGCCGGTCCCGGTGCCGGACTCACCCGTGTTCGCCATGCCGCCCAGCGTAGGGCCTGCCGGCGGGGACGCGACGGGCTCAGTCCGCCGGCCCCTCGGCGCGTACGGTGAACGCCCCCTCGGCGACCCGTGCCCGCAGCTCCTCGCCCGCCGCCACCTCGTCCGCGGCCCGGACCACCGAGCCGTCGGCGTGCTGGAGGACGGCGTACCCGCGCCGCAGCGTCGCGGCGGGAGAGAGCGCCACCACCCGGGCGTGCGTGTGCGTCAGCTCGGAGTCGGCCCGGTCCAGCAGGTGCCCGAACGTCCTTCGTGCCCGCCCCAGCAGCCCCTCCACCTGCTCCTCCCGCTCGTCCACCATCCGTTGCGGACGCTCCATGCACGGCCGCGCCCGTACGGCGGCCAGCCCGCGCTCCTCCCGGTCCAGCAGCGAGGTCACCGCCCGCAGCGCCCGGCCGCCGAGCTGCCCGACGCGCGCCAGCTCCTCGCCGACGTCCGGGACGACGCGCTTGGCGGCGTCGGTCGGCGTCGAGGCCCGCAAGTCGGCGACCAGGTCGAGGAGCGGGGAGTCCGGCTCGTGCCCGATCGCCGACACCACCGGCGTCCGGCACGCGGCCACCGCCCGGACCAGCTGCTCGTCCGAGAACGGCAGCAGGTCCTCTACGCTGCCGCCGCCGCGCGCGACGATGATCACGTCCACCTCGTCGAGCGCGTCCAGTTCCCGGACCGCCTCCACCACCTTGGGCACGGCGTGCACGCCCTGCACCGGCACATTGCGCACCTCGAAGCGGACGGCGGGCCATCGGTGCCGGGCGTTCTCCAGCACGTCCCGCTCGGCGGCCGACGCCCGGCCGCAGACGAGGCCGATCAGCTGCGGCAGGAACGGCAACGGCCGCTTCCGCTCCGCGTCGAACAGCCCCTCCCGCCCCAACGATTTCTTCAGCTGCTCCAACCGCGCCAGCAGCTCCCCGACCCCCACCGGCCGGATCTCCGCCGCCCGCAGCGACAGCGAACCGCGCGGCGCGTACCACTCCGGCTTCGCGTGCACCACGACCCGCGCACCCTCGGCCACGACGTCCGCGACCCGGTCGAACACCGCGCGGTAGCAGGTGACGGAGAGCGAGATGTCGTGCGACGGATCGCGCAGCGTCAGGAACACCACCCCCGCCCCCGGCCGCCGCGACAGCTGCGTGATCTGCCCCTCGACCCAGACGGCACCGAGCCGGTCGATCCAGCCGCCGATGAGGCGGGAGACCTGGCCTACGGGGAGGGGGGCGTCGGGGGAGGTGGTGAGCGCCATGCGGTTGAGGGTATCGGGGGTGGTTGTGCCCCTGTCCCGCCCTTTCACCGTTTCTTGCGGGGGCGGGCCCCCGCACCCCCGAAACCGCGCTCCGCGCGGTTGTCCTCACACGCCGGACGGGCCGAAAGTGCCACCTCAGGCACCGTCCAGCCCGTCCGGCGTTTGAGGACGAGCGGCGAAGCCGCGACAAGCGGGGTCTGGGGCGCGCCCCAGGAAACGGCGAAGGGGCGGGACAGGGGCACCCTCACCGCGCCCCGCGCGCCCCCTGAACCGCGAGCACCACCACCCCCACCCCCAACCACACCGCCCCCACCACTTGCGCGGCCACCGCAGCGCGCACCAGCACCGCGACCACCACAGCCAACCCGACCAGCGGCACAAGCACGTCCCGCACAACACCGCACCTGATCCGCCCCCGCCCCGCAAACCACCCAATCACCGACAGATGCAACAACCCAAAAGCCACCAACGCCCCCACATCCACCACAGACACCAACCGATCCAGCCCATCCCCCCGCCGAGCCGCCCACACCGCCGCGGCCAGCGTGACGATCGCGGCCCCCATCAACGCCCGCCGCGGCACCCCCGTCCCCCGGTCGACGACGGCCAGAGCGCCGGGCAGCCGCCGGTCCCGAGCCATGGCGAACAGCAGGCGCCCGGCCGCCGCCTGCCCCGACAGGGCGGCGAAAGCGGCGCCGCCCGCCTTGCTCGCGGCGACGAGATCATGCAGCCACCGCCCCGTGGAGGCATCCACCGTGTCGTAGAACGCCGCCCCCTGCCGAGCCGGCTCCGCACCGAGCTCCGCCGCCGACAGCGGCACGAGCAGCGCCGCCAGATACGTCTGGACGAGGAACAGCACACCCGCCACCACCAGACACGTCAGCACCGCCCGAGCCACCCGCCCCGGCCCGCCCGCCGCCTCCTCCGCGAACGCGGCGATCGCGTCGAAGCCCAGGTACGACAGCACCGCCACCGACACCGCCGTCAGCACGGCCCCCGTGTCGAAGGCGCCCTCGCCGGTCAGCGGCGCGAGCCAGCCGCGCCGCGGGCCGTCCGCGGCCAGCGCCCAGGCCGCCGCGGCCACGAAGACGCACAGCACCGCGAGCTCCACCACCAGCACCACGAACCCCGCCAGCGCCGCCACCCGTACGCCCGACAGGTTGAGGCCGGTCGTCACCACGACCGCGACCGCCGTCCACACCCACGGGTGTACGGCCGGTACGAGCGCGTGCATCGCGATGCCCGAGAACAGGTACGCCACCGCGGGGATCAGCAGGTAGTCGAGCAGGGCCATCCAGCCCGCGACGAACCCCGCTCCCTCGCCCAGTCCCGCGCGCGCGTAGGCGTAGACGGAACCGGCCCGCGGCACCACCCGCACCATCCGGGCGTAGGAGTACGCCGTGAACCCCATCGCCACCGTCGCCACCAGGTACACCGCGGCCACCGCCCCGTGCGCCTTCGCGACCAGCGTGCCGAACACGCCGACGGGCGCCATCGGGGCGATGAACAGCAGCCCGTACACGACGAGGTCCCGGAAGGTCAGCGTGCGGCGCAGACCGTCCCCGGCCGGGCCACCGGGCTCGGAGAAGGGAGGTGCCGAGGGTGCGGACATACGGATGCCTTCCCAGCGGAGCGGACGGGCCGGAGCGGACGAAACCGGGCGGACGTAACCGGGCGGACGGGACGGGGGCACGGGGCCGCCCGGCCAGTATTCGGCCCGGCCCGGGGGAGGGCGCAGGGACGCGCCGCCGTTGTCGGTGACGGCCCGTACGATGGACGGCATGACTGCAACCAGCGCTCGAAAGGTCCTGCTCGCCGCCCCCCGTGGCTACTGCGCGGGCGTGGACCGTGCCGTGATCGCCGTCGAGAAGGCCCTGGAGCAGTACGGCGCGCCGGTCTACGTGCGCCACGAGATCGTCCACAACAAATACGTGGTGAAGACCCTGGAGAAGAAGGGCGCCATCTTCGTCGACGAGACGTTCGAGGTGCCCGAGGGCAACATCGTCATCTTCTCGGCGCACGGCGTCGCCCCGGTCGTCCACGAGGAGGCCAAGCAGGGCAAGCTGGCCACCATCGACGCGACCTGCCCGCTGGTCACCAAGGTCCACAAGGAAGCCGTCCGCTACGCGCGCGAGGACTACGACATCCTCCTCATCGGCCACGAGGGCCACGAGGAGGTCATCGGCACCAGCGGCGAGGCCCCCGACCACATCCAGCTCGTCGACGGCCCCGCCGACGTCGCGAACGTCGAGGTCCGCGACCCGGACAAGGTCGTCTGGCTCTCCCAGACCACCCTCTCCGTTGACGAGACGATGGAGACGGTCGGCGCCCTGCAGAACAAGTTCCCGAACCTGCTCTCCCCGCCGTCCGACGACATCTGCTACGCCACGCAGAACCGGCAGACCGCGGTGAAGCAGATGGGCGCCGAGGCCGACCTCGTCATCGTCGTCGGCTCGAAGAACTCCTCCAACTCCGTCCGCCTGGTCGAGGTCGCCCTCGGCGCCGGCGCCCGCGCCGCGCACCTGGTCGACTACGCCGAGGAGATCGACGAGAGCTGGCTGGAGGGCGTGACCACCGTCGGCCTCACCTCCGGCGCCTCCGTCCCGGAGATCCTCGTCGAGGGCGTCCTGGAGTGGCTGGCCGCCCGCGGCTACGAGGACGTCGAGACCGTCAAGGCCGCCGAGGAGTCCATCACCTTCTCCCTCCCCAAGGAACTCCGCCGCGACCTGCGCGCGGAGGCCGCCGCGGCCGTCGCGGGCCCGGCGGGCACCGCGGGGAACGCGACCGAGGGGTGACGGCGGTCTTCCGCCCGTAGCGTGGTCGCCATGGACGCATTCGGTGTGGACATCGGCGGATCGGGCATCAAGGGCGCCCCGGTCGACCTGACCCGCGGGGCACTGGCGGCCGAGCGCCACAAGGTGCTCACCCCGCACCCCGCGACCCCGGACGCGGTCGCCGACCGCTTCCGGGAGGTGCTGGACCACTTCGGCTGGTCCGGCGGCCCGGTCGGGGCCACCTTCCCCGGCGTGGTCACCGGCGGCGTCACCAGGACGGCCGCCAACGTCGACAAGGCGTGGATCGGCCGGGACGCCGCCGCCCTGCTCGGCGCGCGGATCGGCGCTCCCGTGACGCTGCTGAACGACGCGGACGCGGCCGGCGTCGCCGAGATGACGTTCGGCGCCGGCCGGGGTCGGACGGGCACCGTCATCGTGCTCACCTTCGGCACCGGCATCGGCAGCGCCGTCTTCACCGGCGGCCGGCTCGTCCCCAACACCGAACTCGGCCACCTGGAGCTCGGCGGCCACGACGCCGAGACCCGGGCCTCCAGCCGGGCCAAGGAGGAGGGCGACCTCAGCTGGCAGCGGTGGGCGCGCCGGGTGCAGAAGTACCTGCGGCACGTCGAGGCGCTGTTCTCGCCCGAGCTCTTCGTCGTCGGCGGGGGCGTCAGCCGCAAGGCGGAGAAGTTCCTGCCGCTGATCGAGGGCGTCAGTGCCGAGATCGTTCCCGCTGAGCTGGAGAACGACGCGGGGATCGTGGGGGCCGCGATGGCCGCCGCCGGGCCTGTGCACGGGCCAGCCGCCGGCGCCTGACCAGCAGCACCCGGCGGCCGAGCACGATCAACGCGGCGAGCAGCGTCCCGCCGTACAGCCAGCCGGCCTGCAGCGACAGGAAGCCGACCAGGGCCATCGCCCGGCCCGCGAGCCCGCCGGAGCCGGCGGTCGCGGCCGTGGCGGGGAGGGCGCCCGCGGCGAACGCGATGGGCGCGCTCACCGGCGCGGCCACCAGCTCCGCCGGCCGCACCGCGAGCGCGCAGACGACGCAGCAGAGGACGAAGAGCACGCCGTAGGCGGCCGGCGAGCCCGCGGCCAGCCGGGCGACGAGCACCCCGGCGACCAGCATCCCCAGCACGGCGAGGAGCCCGCTGCCCAGCCCGGTCAGCCGGACCGGCTGGTCCCGCCGGAGCGCGCGCAGCAGCGGCGGCGGCGTGCGACCCGCCCGTTCCGGCTCGGCCGGCGCCCCTCTGCCCTGCCCCACCGGGGCGGCCGGGCGGGGCACCGGGGCCGTGCGACGGATCCTGTGCTGAGTGATGCGTGCGCCGGGTTGCTCCACCCGACCAAACTAGGTCGCGGACCGCCGCGAACCCGGCCTTGGACACGCCCCGCACCCTCCGTCGGCCGTTCGTTCGACTCCGTACGGCCGTCCGCCCCGGCCGGTGGCCCGGCGCGGACCCGTAGACTGGTGGACCGGCCCGGAGCGGGCCCCCTTGCTGCCTTTGTTCGCCCTGGGCCCTTCACTACAGGAAGTCGTCACGTGTCGCTCACGATCGGAATCGTCGGTCTGCCCAACGTCGGCAAGTCGACGCTGTTCAACGCCCTGACCAAGAACGACGTGCTGGCGGCCAACTACCCGTTCGCCACCATCGAGCCCAACGTGGGCGTCGTCGGCGTCCCCGACGCCCGGCTGACCAAGCTGGCGGAGATCTTCGGCTCGCAGAAGATCCTCCCCGCCACCGTCGACTTCGTCGACATCGCCGGCATCGTGCGCGGCGCCTCCGAGGGTGAGGGCCTGGGCAACAAGTTCCTCGCGAACATCCGCGAGTCCGACGCGATCTGCCAGGTCATCCGCGCCTTCGCCGACGAGAACGTCGTCCACGTCGACGGCAAGGTCTCGCCGAAGGACGACATCGAGACCATCAACACCGAGCTGATCCTCGCGGACCTCCAGACCATCGAGAAGGTGCTGCCGCGCCTGGTCAAGGAATCCCGCATCCAGAAGGACAAGGCGGCCAAGGTCAAGGCCGTCGAGGAGGCCAAGGCCATCCTGGAGAAGGGCGACACCCTCTTCTCGGCGGGCGTCGTCCAGGGCTCGGAGAAGGCGGAGCCCCTCCACGACCTGCACCTCCTCACCACCAAGCCGTTCCTCTACGTCTTCAACGTGGACGAGGACGAGCTGACGGACGACGCCTTCAAGGCCGAGCAGCGCGCCCTGGTCGCCCCCGCCGAGGCCATCTTCCTCAACGCCAAGCTGGAGGCCGACCTCGCCGAACTGGACGAGGCGGACGCCATGGAGCTCCTCCAGTCCGTCGGCGCCGAGGAGCCCGGCCTCGCCACCCTCGCCCGCGTCGGCTTCGACACCCTCGGCCTCCAGACCTACCTGACGGCCGGCCCCAAGGAATCCCGCGCCTGGACCATCAAGAAGGGCGCCACCGCCCCCGAGGCCGCCGGTGTCATCCACACCGACTTCCAGAAGGGCTTCATCAAGGCCGAGGTCATCTCCTTCGACGACCTCGTCACCTGCGGCTCCGTCGCCGAGGCCCGCTCGGCGGGCAAGGCCCGCATGGAGGGCAAGGAGTACGTGATGGCGGACGGCGACGTCGTGGAGTTCCGCTTCAACGTGTAGTCGCCGCGGGCCAGAAGGGGTCGGACTCTGTCGAGTCCGGCCCCTTTCGCGTTCCCGCGTCGACATGGTGCTGACTTTTCAGCCGCTTCGTGGGGGTGTGAGCTTGTCGAGGTCCAGGCTGATCTCGAAGGGCACCGGGCGTCGGAGGGTGCCGCGGAAGATGCCGGCGGGCGCGTAGACGCCGGTCGGTCCGTCGAGTTCGTAGACGTGTACGACGGGTGCGCCGTCCTCGTCCTCGATGCACCAATAGTGCGGGATGCCGGCCTCTGCGTACTTGCGAAGCTTTACCGTGCGGTCGCGGTGGGCGGACTCCGGGGATACGGCCTCCACGACGAGCTTCACGTTTTCGGGGGCGTACCAGGTGCGGTCGGGGTCATAGGGGAGATCCGTCAGCAAGAGGTCCGGTTCCGGGCGGTTGCGGGAGTCGAGGCGGATCGTCATCTCACGCTCGACCTCGTAGCCGGCCGGTGCCTGTGCCATGAGTGTGGTGGTCAGGGCGGTGACGAGGCGGCCGTGCCAGGACCGTTGCGGCGACATCATGAAGACGAGGGCTCCGTCGATGAGCTCGGTGTGGCGTGGTGCCTCGGGGAGGCGGTCCAGGTCCTCCGCGAACCAGCCTTCCGCGCGCGGCGGGCGCATCCAGTCGGGCAGTGCGGTCATGGCTTCACGGTAGCGGCCTGCGGCTCGGCTGAAGAGCGAACGATCTCGGCGCGAGGATTTTCGGTGACTTGGCGCGCTGCCACCGGCGAAGGAGGAGGCGGTCCAGGACTGCCGGCTCGGTGGCCGGGGGGAGCCGGAGGGCGGAAGCCGGCCAGGGCGTCGTGCCAGGAGGGGAGGACGATGGCGAGGGTCACGGCCTCGGCGAGGGACTCGGCGATGAGGGAGGCCCGGCCCTCGGAGTCGGTATAGAGGACGGGGCGGGGACCGTTGGGAACGGCCGGACCGCAGAGGTAGTGCGTGCCACCCGCGCGCAGCCGACGACGGGCTCCACCGGGAGGCCGTTGGGCAGGGCGATCGGCTCGATCGGATCGGTGCGGGCAAGGTCGAATTCGCCGCCGGAGGACAGGTAGGAAGCGGCTTCGGGGTGCGCGGTGATCCGGCGGAGCAGGGCGTCGTCCGAGAGGGCGGCCGGGTTGAGGGCCGTGGTGATCGCCGGGGTCATGGGGTGACCTGCGAGGACGTGGCGGATGGCGTCGAGGGGGACCGGCCGCTCGTAGACGTCCTCGAAGTGCGCCTGGACGGCTTCGGGGGAGCGGTCGGCGAGGAGGTGGAAGAGGAAGCCGGAGCCGTCCGGGTCCTCCGTACCGGTGGGGAAGTCGATGCCCGAGCCGGTGCGCCAGGCGGTGTCGCCGGTCTCCCGCCGCAGGCAGGCGGTGACGCGAGGGGCGTCGATACCCTCGCCGTGGAAGGCGGGCGAGTCGAGGAGCGGGCGCAGCGCCGCGGGCACCTCGTCGATGACGCCGGGCCAGACCTGCTCGTCGTCCGTCCCGTACGGGCTCATCTCCGACTCGTGGTCGAAGCCGCATATGAGCACGCCGGCCGGGGTGAAGAGGACGGAGAATTCGTCCCCCGAACCGCTCTCCATCAGGGCCGCCTCCTCGCCGGGGCCCCAGGCGGTGTCGAAGGTGTACGCGCAGAACCGTGGATCGTCGGCGATCGCCGGCGCGGAGGGTGAAGGTGCGGATCTCGTTGAGGCGGGTGTCGGCGACGAAGAGGTGGCGGCCGTCGGGGGAGAGGGCGAGGCCGTTGGGGGCGTGGAAGCCGTCCGCGGCGATGGTCACCGCGCCGGTGGCCGGGTCGATGCGGTAGACGTGGCAGGCGCCGATCTCGCTCTCGGCGCGGTGGCCCTCGTAGTCGCTGCGGATGCCGAAGTCGGGGTCGGAGAACCAGACGGTCCCGTCGGCGGCGGCCACCGCGTCGTTGGGGCTGTTCAGGCGGCGGCCCTCGAAGCGGTCCGCGAGGACGGTGATCGTGCCGTCCGGTTCGGTGCGGGTGACGAGGCGGTTGCCCTGTTCGCAGGTGATCAGGCGGCCGCGGGCGTCCAGGGTGTTGCCGTTGCTGCGGCCGGCGGGGGCGCGAAGGTGCTCACCGCGCCCGTCGCCTCGTCCCAGCGGACATGCGGTCGTTGGGGATGTCGCTCCAGATCAGCTGGCGCCGCGCGGGGACGTAGAGCGGGCCCTCGGCCCAGCGGCAGCCGTGGTGCAGCCGTTCGAGGCGTGCGTCGCCGTTTACGCAGCCGTCGGTGTGGAAGCGTTCGTCCAGGATCTCGTAGACGCCGTGGATGGTCGGGATCTGTCCGGATGTCATCGCTGCACCTTTCTTCTTTATGGCGTCGTCGGTTTGCCGGAGGTGTAGAGCCACTTCTGGAAGAGAGGCGCCAGGTCCTTGCCCGCCACCTTGGTGCACAGGTCCGTGAAGTCCGTCGTGCGGACGTTGCCGTGGCGGTGGTCCGTCGTCCAGGTGCGGAGGATGGTGGAGAAGGTCGCGTCGCCCACCGTCTCGCGGAGTCTGTGGAGGGTCATCGCGCCTCGGTAGTAGACCGGGTCGCCTGAGACGTCCTCGGCGGACGGGGGCTTCGCGGGTGGGAAGGACCAGAGGTCGTCCGTCTTCGGGAGGGCGTAGTATTCGGCGAAGGTGTCGGCGGCGGTGGGGCCGGCGTGCTGTTCCTGCCAGAGCCACTCCGCGTAGGTGGCGAAGCCCTCGTTGAGCCACATGTCCTGCCAGGAGCCGGGGGTGACGGAGTCGCCGAACCACTGGTGGGCGATCTCGTGGACGAGGGAGATCTCGTCGGGGGCGTGGTTGAAGTAGGGGCGGGTCTGGGTCTCCAGGGCGTAGTCGATGGACGGGCCCGAGCCGATCGTGGCGCCGGTGGAGGAGAAGGGGTACGGGCCGAAGAGGCGGGCGCCCCAGTCGGTGACGGCGGCGACCCAGGACGGGACGTCGGCGGCCCGCTGCGCCTGGGCGGTGTGGATGGCCACGGTCTGCGGGACCGTGCCGGCGGCGGTGCGGTCGAGGGTGAAGGAGCCGATGGCGACGGTCGCCAGGTAGCTGGCCATCGGCTCGGCGGTGTGCCAGGTGAAGGACGTCCGGCCGTTCGCCGTCTGCTGTTTGCTCAGTTCGCCGTTGGAAACGGCGGTCATGCCCTCGGGAACGCTGACCGTCAGGTCGTAGGCGGCCTTGTCCGACGGGTGGTGATTGCCGGGGAACCAGGCCATGGAGCCGTTGGGCTCGCCGAGCGCCACGGCGCCGTCGGGCGTCTTGAGCCAGCCCTCCTGGGAACCGTCGGGGTCGGTGAGTGTCTCGGGGGCGCCGTGGTAGGTGACGACGGCGGTGAAGGCGGTGTCCGCGGCGAGTTCCTTCGCCGGGGTCAGCCGGAGCGCGTCCCCGGTGCGGGCGACCGTGGCCGGGGTGCCGTCGATCGTGGCGCCGTCGACCTGGAGGCCGTGGAAGTCGAGACTGAACGACGACAGGGCGCGGTCGGTGCGGGCGCCGATCTCGGCGGTGGCGGTGATTCCGCCGTCCTTCGGTTCGTACGTCAGTGACAGGCCGTAGTGCTCCACCTGGTAGCCGCCGTTGCCCATGGCCGGGAACAGGGGGTCTCCGACGCCCTTGGCGCCGGCCGTGGCGGTGTCGGCGGGGCGGACGACGGTCGTTCCGGCGGGGGCGCAGGCCGGCAGGAGGAGGCAAGGGAGGGCGCAGAGGAGAGAGGGGCGGCGCATGGGCTGGCTCCTTCGGATCGCCGGCTCCCTGGATCTCCCGAAACATCCGGGCCGTCCTGATCCTCCGGTACTTCCGAAGATCACAGAGATCGTCCGCATCGTCGCAGATGTGCCGTCGGAGAGTGCGTATTGCACGTGCGTCAGGGTGGCGCTCACACCCTTCTGAGCTGCAATTCACCACATCTAGTGATTCCTTGGCCTTCAGTTGCGGATCGCAACGGTGAGTTGCCAAGCTGTTGCGGACCGTCAACCTTGGGAGTGGACGTGGCATTCGGTGACCAGCCCGCATACCTGCGCGTCGCCGGCGATCTGCGCCAGAAGATCGTCGCCGGAGAGCTGCCGCCGCACACCCGCCTGCCCTCCCAGGCGCGCATCCGCGAGCAGTACGGCGTCTCGGACACGGTGGCCCTGGAGGCGCGCAAGGTGTTGATGGCCGAGGGGCTGGTGGAGGGCCGGTCCGGGTCGGGCACCTACGTGCGGGAGCGGCCCGAGCGGCGGGCGGTGGTGCGTACGGGCTATCGGGCGGTGGGGGAGTCCTCGTCGTTCCGGCAGGAGCAGGCCGACCCCCGGGTCAAGGGCACCTGGGAGGCGCGCAGCGAGCAGGTGCCCGCCTCGCCCGGGGTCGCCGAGCGGCTGCGGATCGCGCCCGGCGACCGGGTGATGCGCACCGACTACCTGTTCCGCTGCGCCGGCGAGCCGGCGATGCTCTCCACCTCCTGGGAGCCGCTCGCCGTCACCGGGCGGACGCCGGTGATGCTCCCCGAGGAGGGGCCGCTGGCCGGTCGCGGGGTGGTCGAGCGGATGGCCGCCATCGACCTCGTGGTGGACAACGTCACCGAGGAGATCAGCGCCCGCCCGGGCCTGGCGCAGGAGACGCTGGCGCTGGGCGGGGTGCCGGGCCACTGTGTCCTCGTCGTCTCGCGGACGTACTTCGCGGGCGGGCGGGCGGTGGAGACGGCGGACGTGGTGATGCTCGCCGAGCGGCACCGGGTCGCGTACCACCTTCCGGTGAAGTAGCGGCGTCATGTGAGGTCGCGGCGTCATGTGAGGCTGTGCAGGTCACGGTGGGGTGGCGGAACCGCTCGGCCCCCTTTCGCGTACCAGTCCACAGTGACGTGGACGTGTCGTCCTCGTGAACGTTCGCGACGTCCGGCGGAACCGGCCCGCCGGTCAGAGGCGTGGCTGGAAAGAGCCCCTTACTCGCACTCCTTACTCGAGGGTAGGAAGTGTGCGGTACGCCCCGGTATACCCACATGTAAAGACCCGGTTTCCGGTGTTGCAAAACTCACATACCCCCTGGTCAGGGCCTTTTGGCGGAATCAACTCGGCCAAATCGCTCGTACGATGGCGCGGTTTGTGTCCTGCTGTGGGGGAGTAAGAAAGAAAAGGAGAGCCGGGGCTTGAGTACCGAACAGGGTTCCCACTCCAATTACCGCCGGACCCTAGGTCCGGTGGCCCTGACGGCCGTCGGCCTCGGGTCGATCATCGGCTCCGGCTGGCTCTTCGGTGCCCAGCGGGCCGCCGGCATCGCCGGTCCGGCGGCGATCCTCGCCTGGGTCATCGGCGCCGTCGTCGCGCTGACCATCGCCCTGACCTACAGCGAGCTGGGTGCGATGTTCCCGAAGGCCGGCGGCATGGTCCGCTACGGCCAGTACTCGCACGGCTCGCTCGCCGGCTACCTCGCCGCCTGGGCCAACTGGATCGCGATCGTCTCCGTCATCCCCGGCGAGGCGACCGCCTCCGTCCAGTACATGAGCTCCTGGAAGTGGAGCTGGGCCAAGGACCTGTACGACGGCAAGGAGCTCACCGGCGCCGGTGTGGCCCTCGCCAGCGTCCTGCTGGTCTTCTACTTCTTCCTGAACTGGTTCGCGATCACCCTGTTCGCGAAGACCAACAACCTGATCACGATCTTTAAGGTCGTCGTTCCGATCCTGACCGCCGGCGCCCTGATGTGGTCGCACTTCGACACGCACAACATCGAGGTGGCGGGCGGCTTCACGCCCAACGGCTGGAACGCGGTCTTCACCGCCGTGGCCACCTCCGGCATCGTCTGGGCGTACAACGGCTTCCAGTCCCCGCTGAACATGGCCGGGGAGGCCCGCAACCCGGGCAAGTCGCTGCCGAAGGCCGTCATCGGCTCGATCCTGATCGCGCTGGTCATCTACATCGCGCTGCAGGTCGCCTTCCTGATGGCCGTCCCCTCCGCCGACCTCGGCGACGGCTGGAGCGCCCTCACCTACAAGTCCCCGCTGGCCGACCTGGCCATCGCCTGGGGCCTGAACTGGCTGGCGATCGTCCTCTACGCGGACGCCTTCGTCTCCCCCTCCGGCACCGGCATGATCTACGCCGCGACCACCTCGCGCATGATCCACGGCGTCCAGGAGAACGGTCACCTGCCGGGCATCTTCGGCAAGGTCGACCCGAAGACCGGCGTGCCGCGTCCGGCCCTGCTGCTCAACCTGGTCATCGCCTTCCTCTTCCTCGCCGTCTTCCGCGGCTGGGGCTCGCTGGCCGAGATCGTCTCCATCGCGACCGTCATCTCGTACATCACCGGCCCCGTCGCCGTGATGTCGCTGCGCCGCATCGCCCCGGGCATCAACCGCCCGGTGAAGCTGCGCGCCATGCCCGTCATCGCGCCCATCGCGATGGTCTTCGGCTCGCTCGTCCTCTACTGGGGCAAGTGGCCGCTCACCGGCAAGGTCATCCTGATCATGGCGGTCGGTCTGCCGATCTGGGCCTGGTACGAGCTGCGCAAGCCGTGGGCCGAGCTCAAGCCGCACCTCAAGGCCGGCGCCTGGATGGTGATGTACCTGCTGGTCATGGCCTTCGTCTCGTGGGCCGGCGGCAAGGACTACGGCGGCAAGGGCTACCTCGGCGACGGCTGGGACCTGCTGGTCGTCGCCCTGATCGGCCTGGCCTTCTACGTGTGGGGCGTGCAGAGCGCCTGGCGCAACCCCACGCTGGTCGCCACCGAGAAGGAGATCGAGGAGATCGAGGGCATCGAGGCGGCGGAGGCGTCCGCGACGGCGGCTCCGGAGACGTCCAAGGCGTAACCCCACGCGTACGCGTGGCCGAATGCGCACCTCTTCGTGAAAACCCGTATCCGCTGCGTAAAGGTCGGGCGTACGCTCGGGCATATGCGGACTGCGGTTTCTTCCCGAAGGGTGCGACGGCGGAGGGGCAGGGGCGATGAGTGAGAGCGAACCGGTCCTGCCCTGGCTGGTGATCCGCCAGGACGACAACGGCAATCGCTACCGCGTCGGGCGGTACGCCACCAGGACGGAGGCGGAGCGCGTCGCCGACCGCCTGGACGAGAACCTTGACGGGGCCCGCGACAAAAGGGGCCACCACAAGCAGCTCTACATAGTCGAACGCGTGCGGGTGGCCCCCTGACCGGGGGGCCACCCGCGGCCGTACCCGGAGCCGTCCGCGGCCCTACTCGGAGTCACCCGCGGCGGTATCCGGAGTCATCCGCGGCCGTACCCCGCGTCCGAACGCGCCGGTAGCGGCCCGGCGCGCCCCCTCGCCGGCCCCGCCGCCCCGCCGTAGCCCGACTGCGGGCGGGAGCGATACACAGGCCCTCATACCGGGTATGTGCTGATTATTGGTCCCAAGCCGGGCATTCCGGCCCGGCTGGGTCGCGTCAGCGGTCGGGGAAGTGGTCGGCGTGAGCGACAGCGCACTGGCATCGACGCCGGGATTCGCCGAATGGAGCTTCCCCGCCGAGGCCGGTGCGGTGCGCACCGCCCGTACGCTCGTCCGCGACACCCTGCTCTCCTGGGGCCTGGCGGACGTCACCGACGTCACCGTCCTCCTCGTGAGCGAGCTCGTCACCAACTCCCTGCGGCACGCCACCGGCCCCATCGGCGTCCGGATGTACTCCCGCGCCGGCCGCGTGCTCCAGGTCGAGGTCTCCGATCCGCTGCCCGATCCGCCCCGCGAACGCGTGGCCGAAGCCGACGACGAGGGCGGCCGCGGACTGCAGCTCGTCGCACTGGCGTCCCGTCGTTGGGGTACCCGCCGGGGTGACA
The DNA here is from genome assembly GCF_020037025.1 of Streptomyces huiliensis. Taxonomy (GTDB): domain Bacteria; phylum Actinomycetota; class Actinomycetes; order Streptomycetales; family Streptomycetaceae; genus Streptomyces; species Streptomyces huiliensis. Next base: position 113,833 of record NZ_JAIQLH010000013.1, read on the forward strand.
ACGGCAAGACGGTGTGGTTCGAACTGAGCTTGCCAGGTTAGGAACCCGGGGAAGACCCATTGCGGGTCGAGACCGTGCTGTGATCGTGAAGTCCGTGTTCCGAGGGCCTCTCGTGCTGGATACTCGGCCTTCTGATGCCGGTGCGAGCACATGAGCCGGAGGGGACGGGCACGTGAGCGAAAAGCCAGCGGGCGCTGAGGCGGGCAGCCCAGAGGGTAAGGACACCACCTCGATGTGGCAGAACAGCCCGCCCGGATCCCTCTACGACTACATTCGCGTGGCGTCGTTCTCGCTGGGACCCGACGGCCGGATCGAGCAGTGGAGCGAGCGCGCCACCGAGCTCTTCGGAATAACTCCGGGGCAGGCGGTCGGCCGGGATCCCCAGGACGTGTTCGCCGCCGCGCAGCAAGGGGTCCTCTTTTCGGGCGACCTGGGCGACCCGGGCGACTCGAGCGACTCGAATGACCCGGGCGACTCGAATGACCCGGGCGACCACGGCGACCTGCCGCTCGGTGGAGGTGACGGCCCGGACGTCCGCGCCAGGACCGGCCTGGTCCCGTACCAGCGCGACGGGCGGCAGCAGGGCCTCGCCGAGATCTACGTGATGCCCAGCCGGAACGAGCGCGGCGAGCGCGCCGCGCTCTGCGTGGCCGTCGACGTCCGGGCGCTCCAGGGAATAGAGACCGACATCGCGGCGTCCGAAGCCGTTTTCGGCCAATCTCCCCTGGGCTTCTTCTTCTTCGGAACGGACCTGCGGCTGCTCCGCGTCAACGAGAGCTTCGCCCAGGCCCTCGGCCGTCCCGTGGCCTGGCACCGGGGGCGGAAGCCGCACGAGTTCCTGCCCCGCACGGAGGCCGAACGGCTGACGCTCGCCCTCCGCCAGGTCCTCGACACGGGCCGGCCGGTGGCCGATCTCCAGCTCATGGGACCGGTGCCCGGCAAGGCCGAACGCCGCCGCTGGTCGGTCTCGCTCTACCGGCTGCACGGCGGCAGCGGACGGCCCATCGGCGTGGCCGCCATCGCCACCGACGTCACCGGCCGCCGCCGGGCCGAACGGGAGGCCGCCGGCGTCCGGCGGAACCTGGCCCTGCTCAACGAGGCGAGCGCCCGCATCGGCACCTCCCTCGACCTGGAGACCACCGCCCGCGAACTGCTGGACGTGGCCGTCCCGCAGTTCTGCGACCTCGCCTCCGTCGACCTCTACCAGGGGCTGCTGGCCGGTGACGAGGCGCCGCCCGGCCTGGCCGACGGCAGCGCCGAGCTGCGCCGTGTCGCCTTCGCCAGCGCGGTGTCGGGCGCGCCGGTCGCCTCCGACGAGCCCGACGAGAAGGCCATTCAGGTCGGCGAGGTGCACCGGTACCCCTTCCACTCGCCGTGCGCCGGCGCCCTGCGCACCGCCCAGGTGCAGGCCGTCCCCGGCGGCGGCCGGGAGGGCGGGGACGCGCCCGAGCCGGGCGTGTCGGCGCAGTGCACGCTGGCCGTGCCGATGGTGGCCCGGGACACGGTGATGGGGCTGGTCCAGTTCACCCGCACCAAGGGCAGCGAGCCCTTCGGCGAGCGGGAGACGGCCGTCGCCGTGGAGCTGGCCTCGCGGGCGGCGGTCTGCATCGACAACGCCCGCCTCTACCGGCGCGAGCACGAGCGGGCCCTCATCCTCCAGCGCAGCCTGCTGCCTCCGGTCGACCCGGAGGCCGCCGGGCTGGAGATCGCCTGCCGCTATCTGCCCGGCAACGCGGCGACCGAGGTGGGCGGCGACTGGTTCGACGTCATCGAGTTGCCCGGCCACCGCACGGCCCTGGTCGTCGGCGACGTGATGGGCCGCGGCCTGCGGGCCGCCGTCGCCATGGGCGAACTCCGCACGGCCGTACGGACGCTGGCCATGCTGGACATGGAGCCGGCCGAGGTGCTGTCCGCCCTCGACGAGATCGCCCACGGCCTCGGCCGGCCCGGCGGCAAGCAGTCCGCTTCGCGCGGGGTGCGGGGGAGCGTCCGGCCCGCCGACCTCTCCGAGGTCTACCTCGCGACGTGCGTCTACGCGGTGTACGACCCCGTCACCCGGCGCTGTACGGTCGCCAACGCCGGGCACCTGCCGCCCGTCCTGGTCGAGGAGGGCAAGCCGGCGCGGCTGCTGGAGGTGCAGCCGGGGATGCCGCTCGGGGTGGGCGGGGAGCTGTTCGAGGAGACCGTCCTCGAACTGCCCGACGGGGCGTTGCTCGCCTTGTACACGGACGGTCTGGTCGAGTCCCGGGACCATCCGCTGGACGAGGGGCTCCAGGCGTTCCAGGACGCTCTGACGGATCCGGCCCGGCCGTTGGAGGACGTCTGCGATCACGTCCTGTCCGCCCTGGACACCCATCACGGCGAGGACGACATCGCTCTGCTGATGGCCCGGCTGCGGGGGCTGCCGCCCGGGCACGTCGGCGACTGGACGCTGCCTCCCGAGCCGCGGTCCGTCGCCCGGGCTCGGGAGCTCGCCCGGGAGATGCTGCCGCAGTGGGGGCTGGAGAGTCTGGTCGACACGACGGAGTTGCTGGTGAGTGAGCTGGTCACCAATGCGCTGCGGTACGGGGAGGGCGACATCCGGCTGCGGCTGCTGCTGGACCGGACGTTGGTGTGTGAGGTGTGGGACGCGGGGTCGGTGCAGCCTCGGCGGCGGCGGGCTCGGGACACGGATGAAGGCGGGCGTGGCCTGCAGCTTGTCGGGTTGCTCAGCGCGGCTTGGGGGAGCCGGCGGATTCCCCCGCAAGGGAAGACGGTGTGGTTTGAACTGGCGTTGCCGGATGGGGAGGCGGGGGCGCCCGATGCTGTTGAGGCTCTGATGAGCCTGTATTGAGCCCCGGACCCGCCCTTTCACCGTTTCTTTCAGGGGCGAGCCCCCGCACCCCCCTGAAACCGCGCTCCGCGTGGTTGTCCTCAAACGCCGGACGGGCTGAAGTGCGCGCCCCGGGCGCGATATCCAGCCCGTCCGGCGTTTGAGGACGAGCGGCGGAGCCGCGACAAAGGGGGTCTGGGGCGCAGCCCCAGGAAGCGGCGAAGGGGTGGGACCGGGGCACCCTCACCGTTCCGGCGCCGCCAGACGCCCCCTCGTGGCGCCGCCTCCGAACGTGGCGGGGAGCAGGCCGGCCAGGACGATGCCGCCGAGCAGCGCTCCGCCCAGCGCCCGAGCCGGCCGCGCCGCGTCCGGCGCTTCGT